>JAYGEB010000241.1:0-24755 GCA_046582595.1 Alphaproteobacteria bacterium
TCGATCAGCAGTTCGCGGGTATTGACCGAGGGGCCGTAGCGGCAATACCAGCCCAGCGGCCGCTTGCCGCAAGTCTCCTCGAAGGACTTGATGGCCGCATGCATGTGCGCCCGCTCTTCCTCGCGGGAGAGCAACCACATCTCTTCCCAGCGCCAACCGTGACTGCACGGCTCGTGCGGGCTGTCGTGCAGCCATGCCGCGACCTCCGGGTTGCGTTCCAGGGCCACGGCGGCGGCGAAAAAGGTAACCGGTATGTTGGTCTTGTCGAACAGCCGCTGCAGCCGCCAGATGCCCGCCCGCGAGCCGTATTCGTAAACAGATTCCATGGCGAGGTCGCGGTACTTCGCGTCCATGACATAAGGGATTTCGCCAAGCCCGCCTTCATTGCGCCCATCGGCGGCCATGTGGACCTCGGAGCCCTCCTCGTTGTTGATGACGATGTTGATGGCGACCCGCGCCTCGCCGGGCCACGCCACCTTTGGCACGTTCCGGCCATAACCCACATAATCCCGCTTCGGACCCGGCACCTCGTTTTCTGGAATTTTCATCTCATCCCCCTATGTCCCGTGCGCCGCGGTTATCATATTACCGATCACGGTGATTGGTACCGGATCCGAGAGTAAGCTTTCCCGGTGCGAGGCCGGCCTGCCCATGAGGGAACCTTACACCGGGCGGGGGCCGGCGGAAACGCCGCCATCGACCATATAGACGCCGCCCGTGCAGAACGAGCTGTCCTCGCTGCCCAGGAACAGCATCAGCCGCGCCACTTCCTCCGGTTCGCCATAGCGCTGCAAGGGCAAGGCCCGCGCCATGGGGCGGTTTGAGCGGTCACCCGCCGGTAGGCCCCGCTGTTCCTCGATCGAGGCCATCATGCGGGTGTCGATGGGCGCGGGGTTGACCGTGTTGACGCGGATATTCATGTCCGCGCCCTCCAGCGCCGCCGTCCGCATCAGGCCGATGACCGCGTGCTTGGAGGCGATGTAGGCGGACATGCCCGTCGTTCCGCGGATGCCGGCCGTTGACGAGGTAATCACGATGCTGCCGCCGCCACCGCCGCTCATGGCCGGCATGATGTATTTCAGGCCCAGGAAGACGCCGCGCACATTCACCGCCATAACCTTGTCGAACATATCGTCCGGATAGTCGGTGATTGGCATGATTTTGCCTTCGATGCCCGCATTCAGCAGCGCGATATCGACGCCGCCGAATTTTTCGACCGCCGCCGCCACATAGGCCTGGGTCTGCCCCCCATCCGTCACGTCTGCGACGATACAAGCCGCCTGCTCCGCGCCGATTTCCGCCACCGTGCCTTGCAGCGCGTCGGCATCGAGATCAACCAGAAGAACCCGGCCGCCTTCCGCCGCGAACAGCTTCGCCGCCGCGCCGCCGATGCCGCCCGCCCCGCCGGTGATGATCGCTACCTTGCCATCCAACTTGCCCATGCTCGACCCTCCCGAAATTTGCTTTGCGCCAGAGTAGCGGATCGGGCCGGCTTTGCGTGGATTTATTGCGCCGTGGGCGGGTTGGTATTACCCTCGCCTTGGTTTCAGTTAGGGAGATAGAGATATGTTGGAGACGCTGCAACTCGGCGACAGCGGGCTCAGTGTGTCGCGGCTGTGTTTGGGCACGATGAATTTCGGCGAGCCGGGGCGCGGGCATCAGGGCGATTGGACCCTTCCCCTGGACGAGGCGCGGCCGATTTTCAAGGCCGCCCTGGAGCACGGCCTGTTCTATTTCGATTGCGCGGACATGTATGGCCTGGGCGCCTGCGAACGGGTGGTCGGACAGCTTTTGCGGGAGCTGGCGCCGCGCGAGCAATATGTGCTGTCGACCAAGATTTCTGGGCCCATGGGACCGAACCCCAATCAGGGCGGGCTGTCGCGCAAACACGTGATGGAAGGCGTGGATGCCTGCCTGCGGCGACTGGGCCTGGATTACGTGGACCAGTTGATCATCCACCGCCATCCCCATGGCCGCCTGGGCCTCGCGATGACGCCGATCGAGGAAACCATGGAGGCGCTGCACGACGTGGTGAAGGCGGGCAAGGTGCTTTATCTGGGCGCATCGTCGATGTTCGCCTGGCAGTTCGCCGAGCTGCAGATGACCGCCGAACATCATGGCTGGACACGCTTCATCTCCATGCAGAACCACTACAACCTCATCTACCGTGAAGAAGAGCGCGAGATGAACCCTTATTGCGCGGCCACCGGCGTGGCGCTGACGCCGTGGTCGCCCCTGGCGCGCGGCATCCTGACCGGGGCCTATAAGGGCAGTTTCGATGCCGGCAGCACCAAGCGCTCGCAAGGAGCGGACCGCGAGCGCACGGAAGGCCTCTATCGCGGCGAAATGGATTTCCGGATCGCGGACCGGGTCGTCGAGGTGGCGGAAAAGCTCGGCCACGCCCCGGCCCAGATCGCCATCGCCTGGCTGTTGAGCAAGCCCGGGATCACGGCGCCGGTGGTCGGGGTTTCCAAGATCAGCCAGCTCGACCAACTGGTCGCGGCCACCGAGATTATTCTGGAAGCGGATGATATCGCCTATCTGGAGGAACCCTACCAACCAATGGAAAATCTGCTCAGCTTCGGGACTTCGTAAAGGCCGGGATTTCCGAATTCGAGGCATCGTGCTATCGTCGAATTTGCATTTACCAATTGGTTAGGAAAAATCCATGGCTGAATACATCCCGCCCACGGCGGATTGGGTGCGCGAACAAGTTGAACTGTACGAAGGCAGCGGCGGCACCGAGGGCACCACGCTGCGGGATACCGGCCTGCCGTGTATCATCGTCACCCATACGGGCAACAAGTCCGGCGCCATACGGAAAATCCCGCTGATGCGGGTCGAAGTGTCGGGTAGCTACGTGCTGGTCGGTTCCAAGGGCGGCAGCCCCGATAATCCCGTCTGGGTCTATAACCTGCGCGCCGATCCGGAGGTGGAGATACGGGACAAGACCGAAGTATTCAAGATGCGCGTCCGGGAGGTCACCGAGGACCCCGAACGGGCGGGTTTGTGGGACGCCAGCGCGAAAGCCTTTCCGCCCTATAGCGAATATCAGGCCAAAACATCCCGCAAAATTCCAGTATTCATTGCCGAACCTATCTAGTCGTTCGGCTTGGCTATTCAGCCAGATCATTGCGTTGCGGAGACGTCCCGGCCGTTGCCTTTGCCTACAACCAGTTCGGCCGGCTTTCGATTAATTCGATGGTCTTCGCCGCCGAGACCGGTCTGGCCATGTAGTAGCCCTGACCGTACTGGCAGCCCAATTCCCGCAAGGCGTCCATTTGCGCCTTCTCTTCGATGCCCTCGGCCACGATATCCATCTCCAGCGCGAGGGCGAGTTGCACGATAGAGCCGACGATCCGTTTGCTGACTTCGGATTTATCCATGTTGTTGACGAACTCACGGTCGATTTTCAAGGTGTCCAGGGGAAACTGATGCAGGTAGCTCAAGCTCGAATATCCGGTGCCAAAATCGTCGATCGCAAGCGACACGCCAAGCTGCTTGATTTTGCGCAATGCCTCGGCGGCATGTTCGGGGTCGTCCACCAGCAATGTCTCGGTAATCTCCAGCTTGATGACCGCGGGATCGACGCCGCTTTGTTCGATGACACGCGCCAACCGGTCGATTTCGCTCAGTTCCGATAGCTGCAGGCCTGATACGTTCACGCTCATGAAGGTTGGTACCGAATCGGGGAAAGCGGCTTTGAAATGGCGCGCGAAAACAAGTTGATCGCTGGTTGCGAGTTCCATGGCCCTGTGACCGAGGTCCACGATAAGGCCGGTTTCCTCGGCCAGCGGAATAAACTCCATGGGCATGACGAACGTGCCATCATTTTTCCGCCAGCGGATCAGCGCCTCAAATCCGGCGATTTGGCCGCTTTCAAGCGCCACGATCGGCTGATAGTGCATTTCGAATTCGGAGGCCTCAAGGCCCCGGCGCATGTCCCGTTCAATCTTGATCCGGCGCAGGGCGAGGTCACGGATTTCCTTTAAGGCCGGATCGACATCTCCCGATTTTTCCGCTTTTTTAGAAAATTGCCGCTGCGAGTCCCGGAAGCGGGACAGCACGACCCGGAGCAGAAAATTCATCAACGGATCGGTGGCGGAAAGCGGTTTTTGGAATTGCGAGCGCCGTATGATGATGACCTCGACATCCTCGATGGCCGTCACCGTCGCCGAACGCGGCGCGTCATCAATCATGGACATTTCGCCGATTATCTCGCCCTTGCCCAGTTCCGCTATGACGATCTTCTCGCCATCGCCAGGCATCGAAACCTCGACTTTTCCATTCTCGATAATGTAGGCGTTGCGCGCGCTGTCGCCGATCCGAAAAATCTCTTCTCCGGCCGCAAAGTGTTTCGTCGTAACCATTTCGGCCATACGAATTCTCTTCTTTTTAGTCGGCGCCGCGACAGATTAGTAGAACCATCGCGACAATACCAGCGCGCGCATGGCGCAAACGCGCCGACGGCGCGGTTTTCATGGCCTTGTTCATTCGGCCTGGAGCATCCATTTTAAGCCAGTTTCGGGCAGGCGGGATTTTTCATCCCCCGGCCCCGGCACCTGTGCCACAATGGCGCCGGTTGGTTCAGTATCGAGGAACTTGATATGGTCTACGACCCCCGCATGCCGGCGCGCGAGGTCTGCGTTCTCGGCCATCAACTTGAACGCTGGGCGCGGGAGAAGCCCGGCGAAGTCGCCTTCATGTTTCATGGCGGCGAACAATGGACCTGGGCCGAGGCCCTGGAACTGACCCGCCGGGCCGCCAGGGGATTACGGGACATGGGCGTGAAAAAGGGCGATCATGTGCTGTCCTGGCAACCCAACAACCGGGAAGCGGTGATCACCTGGTTCGGCCTGAATTACCTGGGCGCGGTCTATGTACCCGTGAATACCGCCTACAAGGGCAATCTGCTGCAACACGTAGTGCAACTTTCGGATGCGGAGCTCATGATCTGTCATGCCGATCTGGCCAGCCGATTGGACGGCATCGATTGCGGCCTGTTGCGCGACGTCATCATCACCAACGGTACAGCCTCGCTACAATCACTCACCACCCACGGGGCGGGCGCCCTGTTGCCTGAACAGGGACTGGGCGCAATGCCGGATGTGATAGAGCCTTGGGATACCCAGTATATCATCGTCACCTCCGGCACCACGGGCCCCTCCAAGGCGGTGCTGTCGTCCTATGTGCAGGGCTATTCCATGGGGCCGGAAGCCAGCACCTATATCGACGGCGGCGATCGAATTCTGGTCAACCTGCCGATGTTTCATGTGGGCGGGACGATTTTTTTTATCATTGCCCTGGCCCGTGGCGGATCGTGCTTTCTCGATACTCATTTCAAGACCACCGAATTTTGGGACACCGTGCGGGGCAACGAAATCACCATGACCTGCCTGCTGGGCGCCATGATCCCTTTCCTCCTCAAACTGCCGCCCAGCAACAAGGACAAGGATCATACCTTGAAGAAGACCGTCTGCGTGCCCTGGTCCGAGGACACCAAGGCCGTGGGCCGCCGCTTCGGCATGGACATGCGCACCACCTTCAATATGACGGAGGTATCTTCGCCGATGATTTCCGATAGCTATCCGCCCGAGGCCGGCACCTGCGGCATGGTACGGAAGGGTGTCGAGGCCCGGGTGGTGGACGAAAACGATTGCGAGGTGGCGCCGGGGGAAACCGGCGAACTGATCCTGCGCACCGATCGGCCCTGGTCCATGAACCACGGCTATTACAAAAATCCGGAAGCCACGGCCAAGGCTTGGCGCAACGGCTGGTTCCACACCGGCGACGGCTTCAAATACGATGCGGACGGCTATTTCTATTTCGTCGACCGCATCAAGGACGCCATCCGCCGCCGGGGCGAGAACATCTCCTCGTTCGAGGTCGAGGCGGAGGTCAATGCCTTCGCCGGCGCGGGCGAGGCCGCCGCCATTCCCGTGCCCAGCGAACTGGGCGAGGACGAGGTCATGGTCGTCGTCGCGCCGGCGCCGGGAAAATCCGTGACACCGCTGGAGCTGTTCCGCTTTCTCGAACCCCGCATGGCCCATTTCATGCTGCCCCGGTTCATTCGGGTAGTCGATGAATTGCCCAAGACCCCCACCCAAAAAGTGCAAAAACACCTGCTCAGGAATGACGGCGTCACGCCGGATACCTGGGACCGCGAGGCCGAGGGCATCGTCGTGAAGCGGGAGAAGATCGGCGGGTAAAATCTGAAACAACGACGTATTTGGGCTATCCGTGCTATAAGCGCGCCCTGAATGCGCATTCGGTTCTCGTAGAGGAAATTGGCATGGGCCTAGTGAATGCAACGGTCACTTTGAAGAATCCCCGGCGTGACGATATCGCGGCCATGGAGGTCGCGGTCCTGGTCGATACGGGTGCGGTGCATCTGTGCATACCCGAACACGTGCGCATCCAAATGGCGCTGGAGGCCAATGATCAAAAGGAAGTGACCTTGGCCGACGGCAGTAAGATTTTGGTTCCCTACGCCGGTCCTATCGAAATCCGCTTCAAGAACCGGGTCGGCCATGTCGGCGCCCTGGTCCTCGGCGATCAAGCCTTGTTGGGCGCCATCCCCATGGAAGATATGGATCTGGTCGTGCTGCCGCGGGAGCAACGGCTGGATACCAACCCGGACAGCCCGAATATCGCCACCTCGGTTGCCAAATAAGGCCGGAAGATCAATATGCTGACTTTCTATTATGTGCCCAACACCTGTGCCCTGGCCTCTCATATCGCCTTGGAGGAGGCGGGCGCGGACTACACGGGCGTGCGCATGAACTTCGCGGACGAGGATCAAAAGAAGCCGGACTATCTGGCGATCAATCCCAAGGCGCGGGTGCCGGCCTTGGTCACCGAGCGTGGCGTGCTGACCGAGACGCCCGCCATTTTGGTTTACCTGTGCCAGCAATATCCCGGCGCCAACATGGCGCCCGTGGATGACCCCTTTGAATTGGCCCGCGTTCAGTCCTTCAATTCCTACCTCTGTTCCACGGTGCACGTGGCCCATGCCCACCGCCGGCGCGGCCATCGCTGGACCGATGATCCGGCGGCCCAGGCCGCCATGCGGGCGTGGGTACCGCAATCGGTCGGTGAATGTTTCCGCTTGATCGAAGAGGAGATGTTCGCGGGGCCCTGGGTCATGGGCGAGGCCTGCGGCGTCGCGGATTTCTATCTCTTCACCCTGACGCAGTGGCTGGAGGGCGACGGCGTGGATATCGCGGCCCTGCCGAAAATCCAGGACCATCACCAACGCATGGCGCTGCGGCCCAGCGTGGTCAGGGCGCTGGAGCAGGAATTTTCCTAGAGCATGTTCTTTTTAAACATGCCCGGACTCTTAAGAAAAGAGCAATTGAACCAATCACTTGAGTCGCGAAAGCGACTCCGATTAATTGAAAATTGCTCTAAATACCGACGGCCGGATATTCGGCGTGGATTTGCAAAAGGACGGCCCCATGAAACCCGAGCGGATATTGGCCCACGAGGGGAAAGTTCTGAGCCGAGCGCAACGCGAATTTTATTTCGAGAATGGTTATTTGCAACTGGAAAGCTTTATCGGCCAGGACTGGCTGGACCGCCTGTGGGCCGTGACCGAGCGCCTGATCGACGAGAGCCGGGCGCGCGAAACCTCGAACAAGGTGTTTGATCTGGAGCCGAACCACACGGCGGAAGACCCCCGCCTCCGCCGCATCTCGAACCCCGTGGGCCTGGACCCGGTGTTCGAGGAATTCGGCCTGCGCGGGCCCATCGTCGATCTGGCCGAGGATCTGGTGGGGCCGGACGTGAAGTTCCATCATTCAAAGCTGAACATGAAATGGTCGGGCGGCGGGGAAGAGGTGAAATGGCATCAGGACATCCAGTTCTGGCCCCATACCAACTATTCCCCCCTGACCATCGGTCTGTACATGGATGACGTGGATGACGAGATGGGCCCCATGGGCGTTATCCCCGGCAGCCACAAGGGCGAGATATTCGACCTCTACGGCCAGGACGGCCAATGGGCCGGCGCCCTCGCCGATGAAGATCTGGCCCGCGCGTCCCTGGACAGGGCGGTCTGGTTGAAGGGCCCCAAGGGTTCCATCACCATCCATAACTGCCGCATGCTGCATGGTTCCATGGCCAACAACTCAAACTGCGGCCGGCCCCTTTTGCTGCACACCTACGCCTCCGCCGACGCCCTGATCATGGCCGGCAGCGTGGTCACGGGCTCGGCCCATGCGGAGACCATCGTCCGCGGCAGCCGGGCCAAATGGATCCACTTCGACCCCGAACCTTGTTTGAAT
Organism: Alphaproteobacteria bacterium; assembly: GCA_046582595.1. Lineage (GTDB taxonomy): Bacteria > Pseudomonadota > Alphaproteobacteria. The sequence continues at coordinate 8,286 of JAYGEB010000241.1, forward strand.
CCGCCCGATTGGTCGAAAGGCTACACCTCCATTTTCGCGGTGCAGCAAGGCGATGCGGCGGAATAGAGCGCATGAATGAAATCCTTCTGATAACCCAGGTCATGCGGTTTGCCGCCGATTGCCATGCCGGTCACAGGCGCAAGGGCGAAAGCCGGGAACCTTACGTCAATCATGTCATCGAAGTCGCTGAACTTGTCGCGACAGCGACCAAGGGAGAGGACATCAATTTGGTTGCAGCCGCCTTGTTGCACGATGTTCTGGAAGATACCGAAGTCACGCGGGCCGAAATGGCGGGAAAATTCAACACCGACATCGCGGATCTGGTTCACGAGGTAACCAATGACCAGGCCCTGACAAAGGCGGCGCAAAAGGCAGCCCAGATAACCAGCGCGCCCGGCAAGAGTGACCGCGCAAAAATCTTGAAGTTGAGCGATAAAACAGCGAATTTTCGCTCGATCCTAAACAGCCCACCACGGGACTGGTCCGTTGCGCATAAGCGCGACTACCTCGAACACGGACGGCAAGTAGCGGAGGGTCTTGCCGGCAAGAATGCCTGGCTTGACGATCAGTTCGCGGATACGGCCCGGCGGCTGATGAACCAAATCGACGGTGAATGAACCTTTTCGGATTCAAATCACCTTGCGATTTTCGCTGTGGTACCGCTCGCTCCAGCATTGAAAGCGCCAGTTCCAGTTACCCATCGACTTCGTGATCGTATCCTGCGGTATGCTCGGGGATATTTGCGGGATCCAAAGCGGCAATTTCTTCTTCCGACAATTCCCATGGGCGCAAAGCAACCCGGTCCCGCGCCTTTTTACATTCTGTCTCCTGCGCCAAAATCACCTCCTATACGGGGAGAACTAGATCAATCGCGGTTTCGAAGGTCTTGCCGTCCGGCGTCCCGCGCGGTTTCAGCGCCATCTCGACCCGGCGCCGTTCTTCCCGCGCCAGGCTGTGGAACAGGAAATCGATGGCATTGCCGCGATAACCCTTGAGGTAGAGCTGGGTGACGAGGCGTTTCCGGCCGTCGTGCAAGACCTTGACGTGGATGTGGGGCGTGCGGCCCGGATAGGGAACCGGCACGATGGTGCGGAAGGCAAAATGTCCGTTATCTGCGGTCATGGCATGGCCAAAGCCTTGGAAGGCGGGGTCGCGCAGGGCGAATTGGCGGTCGCCGGGGTGGGCATAGACACCGTTGGCGTCGCACTGCCAAATCTCCACCCGCGCGCCGGCCAGCACCTGGCCCCTGGCGTCCAGCACCCGGCCGCCCAGATGCAGGATCTTGCCGAAGGCCTCCCGATCGGCGCCGTCCACGCGCACCAAATCGGCATCGTTGTCCATGGGCAGGCGCACCGGATAAAACGGCCCCTGGGTGGTGCCCGGCGTTGGCGCCACGGCGGCCAGCACGGACGCGGGCAGCAATAAGGCGGGCGCCAAAAGGGTCAGGGCGCGCCGGGTCAGGTTAGCTTTCGTCATTTCAACATTCTCCTCTTCTAGACCATATTCGGGATTGCAATGGTCGATCAAGGCCGCGGCGGCGGCCCGGCGCTTATGTGCCGCCCGCGCGGAGCGGTGCGCTCTTGCGCACAAGCGTGAGCGAAGAGATCTAGGCCCGATGCATTCAATCTCGAAATGGGCCTAGATCGCCCCGTCCTCCCGCAGGCTGGCGATCTCCGCCGCTTCCAGGCCCAGCCATTCGCCGTACACCCGGTCGTTGTCGGCGCCCAGTTCGGGGTTGAGGGTCAGTTCCATTGGCTCGACGCCGTGCAGGCGGATGGGGCTGTGGGGGGCGGCAATGCGGCCCACCACCGGGTGATCGATCCAGCGCAGCATGCCGCGTTGATGCAAATGGGGATCGTTGACCACCTCCTCGAGATCGCGCACGGCGGCCGTGGGCACGTGATGGCGCTGGGCGGCGGCCTCGGCCTCGGCCTTGGTCAGGGTCGCCACCCAGGCGCCGACAATGGCGTCCACTTCGTCCATGTGCCGAACCCGGGCGTCGGTGGTCAGGTAGCGTTCGTCGTCCTTCAAATCCTCCCGCCCCATGGCGTCCAACAGGTTTAGCCAATGCTCTTCCCGCACCGTGATGATGGCCACATAGCCGTCCTTGGCGGCATAGACGTTGTAGGGCGCCACGGACAGGCCGCCGTGCTGGTTGCCGGTCCGGGTGAGAATTTCGCCGCCCTTTTGCTTCTGCCCGAAGTACATGCCCAAATTCGAGGCCAGGGTGGGAAAGATGCAGTCCAGCATGGCGACTTCCACCAAGCGCCCCTTGCCCGTGCGTTCCCGTTCGTACAGGGCGGTCAGCACGGCGCCATACAGATGCGTGCCGGTAATGAAATCGGCGATCGCCGGGCCGGCCTTCACGGGCGGGCCGTCGGGGAAGCCGGTCACATGCATGACGCCGCCCACCGCCTGCACGGTCAGGTCCATGGCCAGATCGTCGCGCCGGGGTCCATCCCGCCCATAGCCGGAACCGGAGGCATAGATCAGCCGCGGATTAAGGGCCATCAGGCTATCGGGACCGACGCCCAGGCGGTCCATCACGGTGGGGGCGAAATTTTCCAGCAGCACATCGCCGCGCATCACCATTTTGTGCAGCAATTCGCGGCCCCGTTCATGTTTCAGGTTCAGGGTGACGCCTTCCTTGTTGGCGTTCAACATGGCGAGGGGCACCGAGCCGCCGTCGGCGGCGGCGCGCCGGCGCAACGGCTCGCCGTGCGGCGGCTCGATCTTGATCACCCGGGCCCCGGCCATGGCCAGCATGAAGGAGGCATAGGGACCATTATAGATTTGACCGAAGTCAAGAATGGTAACCCCTTCCAGGGGATAGGCTGACGCGGACATGCAAAACCTCTTGCAACGAAGCATTCAAATCTTGGCCCATTATAGACCGCTCATGAACCCTTGGGCCTGAAATTAAGGGCGCCAGCGTGAACGGAAATAGTCTACGGATACAGCTTTTCGGTCCACCAGCCATCGCCGTCGCGGTGGAAAACCTCCCGGTCGTGCAGACGGAACGGTTTGTCGGTCCAGAATTCCAGGCGCTGTGGCACAAGGCGGAAGCCGGACCAAAAGGGCGGCCGGGGCACTTTTGCGAGGGCATGCTTGGCGGCGAATTTCGCCACCGCCTTTTCCAGCGCGAAGCGATCCTCGAGCGGCCGGGATTGCCGGCTGGCCCAGGCGCCGATCTGGCTGTCCTTGGCCCTGGTGGCGAAATATTCGTCCGCCTCTTCCCCGCCGACGACTTCGATATTACCCTGAATGCGGACCTGACGGCGCAGGGACTTCCAATGAAAGCACATGGCCGCCCGCGGGTTGGCCAACATTTCCTCGCCCTTGGCGCTTTCGAAATTGGTGTAGAAGACAAAGCCGCGCCCGTCCACGCCCTTCAACAGCACCATGCGCACGTTGGGCATGCCGCCACCATCGGCGCTGGCCAAGGCAAAGGCCGTGTGGTTGTTCGGTTCCAACCGCTCCGCCTCGGCCAGCCAGGACTGGAAGCGGGCAATGGGATCCTTTGCCGGATCTTTCAATTGGGACATGGCCGCCAATCTAATCCCCGCCCCGCGCTCTGTCGATGGCCCGCCGATGGTCTGCCGATGACATCTTGACAGTGGGCTTGCCGCAACCCTATATCCCACCCACCTCGGCTCCTTAGCTCAGTTGGTTAGAGCACGGGAATCATAATCCCGGTGTCCCCAGTTCGAGTCTGGGAGGAGCCACCAAAATACCAAACCCCCGGCTGCCGCTGATCGTCGGGGGTTTGTGGTTTTGGATCGCGAGTTCCGGTGACAGTTTACAAATTAGGTTGGTTCAGGGCTAGCTGATTATCGCTCCGTGTTCCGGTGCCGGTTTTTAAAATAGAACTTGGTCTTGGATGGTGCTGGTCCGGAGAGAACGAATTTGGGAGACACGATCCGCTTTTTCCCCCTGAAGAATGGGGGAAAAGCGGTCATGCCACCCCAATTCTGGTGGCCGCTTCAAATGTCCCGATAGGTCGAGGGGGTTAGGCTGTTCGACCGCGCCTTGATCCGGGCATCCAGGGCCATTCGCTGGAGTGCGCGGCGGCGAACGCAACAAGGCCCGGACCTTGCGGTCCGGGCCTTGTTGTTCGTGCTCGTGCCCTTAGTAGATATTTTGCGCCGAGACCATGGCATAGAGCATGGGGATCGACAGCAGGGTGTTGGTCCGGGAGAACAGCATCGCCGTCCGGGCCGAGGCCGCCTTGACGTCCGGCTCCGCATCGACGATGCCCAGGGCCTTTTTCTGCGCCGGCCAGATGATGAACCAGACGTTGAACCACATGATGGCGCCCAGCCACATGCCGATGCCGATGGCGGTATGTTTCGCCACGCCGTCGGTCAGGCCGAGGGCGATGGCATCGACGATATAGCCACTCATCCAGGCCAACAGCAGGCCGGTGACGATGGTGCCCATGGCGCCCCAGCGGAACCAGAACAGGGCGGCCGGCGCGATATGCTTGCCGATCGCCGGTTTCAGTTCATCGGGAATGGACGGCATGGTGGGTATCTGCACGAAATTGAAATACCACAGGATACCGATCCACATGACGCCGCACAGCACATGCAGCCAGCGCATGAAGAACGTGCCCCAGTCATGGTCGAAGGTGATGCTGCCCGAATGCCAGACCATGAGAACGATGACCATGACGACCGCCAGCACGACGCCCGCGATCACGGTATTGCGTATTGATGTGAGAATTGCTGCCACTTTTCTTCCCCTACCCCAGATTTAGCGATTCACTTAATCGATAGTACCATTATTATCCCAAAATTCAATGTTTCCCGGCGTTGCGCGGTCATCCGCCTCCGCCAAACCGAGAGAGAACGCTCATGAGTTTCGATTTCACGCCGTTCTACCGCACCGATCTGCCCGCCGCCGCCAAGCCATGGGGCGGCTTTGCCGCATACAATTTCATCGGCGGTCATAGTGACGCCGCGTCCGTCCCGGCCACGGCCCTGGCGCGGGCCTTGGCGGCGGTGATCGGGCGCGACGGCAGGCTGCTAGCCAATTATGGCATTGGCCATGGCGCGCAAGGCTATCTGCCATTGCGCGAATATATCGCCCGCATGCTGGCGGAGCGCGCCGGGATGCCGACGGACCCTGGCCAGATCCTGGTCACCACGGGGTCTTTGCAAGCCATGGATCTGGTCAACCAGGCCCTGTTGAGCCGTGGCGATACGGTGATCTTGGAAGCTGTCAGTTATGGCGGTACCTTGAGCCGCCTGAACCAACTGGGCATCGACTATGTGGGTATCCCGGTGGACCGGGACGGCATGCGCATGGACGCCCTCGCCCAGGTGCTGGAAGAGCAAAAGGAAAAAGGTCTAACGGCCAAATTCATCTATACCATCCCCACGGTGCAAAACCCCTCGGCCACGGTGATGAGCGTGGAGCGGCGGCGGACACTGCTGGATCTGGCCGCAGCATACGGCATCCCCATTTTCGAGGATGATTGCTATGCCGAACTGCTGTGGGAGGGGGAACGGCCGGCGACCATACGTTCCATGGACGGCAACGGTCGGGTGATCTATTGCGGCAGCTTTTCCAAAACCGTGGCGCCCGCCCTGAGGGTCGGCTATCTGGTCGCCGATTGGCCGGTTCTGAGCCGGTTGATGCCGTTGAAGACCGACGGCGGCTGCGGCGCCCTGGAACAGATGGCCCTGGCCGAATATTGCCCCTCCCATTACCAGGACCACGTGGCCGCCTTGCGCCAGACCCTGAAGGGCAAATGCGAAACCATGGCCGCCGCCCTGGCGGAACAATTCGGTGCCACCGCCGAATTCGAGACCCCCAAGGGCGGCATCTACATCTGGGTAACCCTGCCCGAGGAAGTCGATACGGACCGCCTGGCCCAGATCGCGGGCGCCCAGGGCGTGGCCATAAACCCAGGCTCCGAATGGTCGGCGGATGCGGATGCTGGGCGGCGCCGTCTGCGCGTATGTTTCGCCCATCCCGGCCACCAGGAAATCCGCGACGGCATCGCCCGCCTGGCGGAAATCTGCCACGCCGAATTCGGCGTGCCGGTGCGCGGCGCCAACCTCGAACGCTAACCGTCGAACTTCTCGTGGCGCCATGGACAGCCTGACCCATATCGCCCTGGGTGCCGTCATCGGCGTCGCCGTTCTGGGCCGGCGCATGGGGCCGCGCCGGGCCGCCATCGCGGGCGGCCTGTTGGCCACCTTGCCGGATTTGGATATCCTGCTGCCGGCCGGGGACACCGTCGATGCCTTTGTCTCCCATCGCGGCTTCAGCCATTCCTTGATCGTGCAGGCGGCGGTGACGCCCATCATCGCCGAGGGCATGGTGCGCTTCATCGCCGCCCTGCGCCGACAACGCTTGCGGGCTTATGCCGCCGTCTATCTTTGCCTGGCCAGCCATGCCCTGCTGGACGGATTGACGGTGTACGGCACCAAGCTGTTATGGCCGCTGTCGATGGAGCCTTACGCCACCGGCTCCGTCTTCATCATTGATATCCTCTACACTCTGCCCCTGTTGGCGGCCGCGGTCTGGGCCCTGTGTTTGCGCCAATGGTCCCGGCGCTTGGGCATGGTTGTCGCCTTCGCCCTGGTGCTGTCCAGCGCCTATCAGCTTTGGTGTTTCGCGGCACAGCGGGCGGTGGCGGCGCGGGCGGGGACGCTGTTGGACAAGGCCGGCATCCAGGGGGCGCGGATACTGGCCATCCCGACGCCGTTCAACAGCTACTTCTGGCGCGTCATCGTCCTGCATGACGGCCGCTATCTGAACCTCTATATGCCGTTGTTCGGCGGCCCGGAGGGGATCACGGTTTATGCGCACCCGCGCAATCTGGCGCTGACGGAATGCCTTGCCGGTAACCGGGCCTTTGCACGGCTGGCCTGGTTCAGCCGGGGCTATTTCCGCCTGGACCGGCGCGGCGCCGAAATCATCTTTTCCGACCTGCGCATGGGCCTGACGCCGGACTATGTCTTCAGTTAGGCCATCGCGGGACTTTCGGGCGGCGCCATGCGGGCGATCCCGCCGCGCCGCCTAAGCGCGCCGCGCGGCGGTTGGCAGGACGTCGAATGGCTGCTGGCCAACATCGGTCATGGCGCCGCCGTGCGCCCGGCGGAACGCGCCGCCTGGATCGAAACGGCCCGCCTTTCCAGCGCCCGCCCCAGAACAACCGCCCTCGCGGACTGCGGCAACTCCCCTGCCAATCGCTAAACCATTTTCGAGATTGAAATGGTCGATCAAGGCCGCGACGGCGGTCCGGCGCTTATGCGCCGCCCGCGCGGAGCGGTGCGCTCTTGCGCACAAGCGTGAGCGAAGAGAGCCAGGCCCGATTCATTCAATCCTGAAAACGCGCTAATATCCGTGTTCGATATTTATCGTGTCCGCCAGCCGTTGGTTGTTGCGGGCGCGGCGCACTTGATCGGCCAGGATCAGGGCGGCGGTGCCGGGCGCCGACAGGCTGGCGATGTGCGGCGTCACGCGCACCTTTGGATGCCGCCACAGGGGATGGCCGTGGGGCAGTGGCTCCTCCCGGAAGGCGTCCAGGGTGGCGCCGCCCAGTCGGCCGCCGTCCAGGGCGGCGAGCAGATCATCTTCCACGACGATTTCGCCGCGGGAGCAATTAATCAGAACCGCCTCGTCCGGCATGGCGTTGAAGGCCACCTTGTCCATCAGGTTTATGGTCTGCTCGGTCAGGGGCAAAAGCACCACCGCGATATCGGCGGCCTGCAGGACGCCGTCCAGACGGCCCGCGCCATGGCTGCATTGCACGCCGTTTACGTCATTGGGTCCGCGGCTCCAGCCCAGCAGATTGAAACCCAGGGCGCCCAGGCGCAGGGCGCAGCGCCGCCCCATCTGTCCCAGGCCCAACAGCGCCACGGTGCGGTCGCGGGCGTCCCGCGCCGGGTTTCGCCGCCAATATTCCCGCCGCTGTTGTTCATCGTAAACAGCCAAACCCAGATGATGATGCAGCACCGTGGCGCAGACATATTCCGCCATGCGGTCCGCCATCAGGGGGTCAACCAGGCGGGCGACGGGGATGTTGCGCGGCAGTTCTGGGTCCGTGACCAGGGCATCGACGCCGGAACCCAGCGAGGATACCGCCAGTAGGTTGGGCAGGGCCGAGAGAACGCCGTGGGGCAATTGCCAGACCATGGCGAAATCGATCCCGCCGGGGGCGCCGATGTCCGGCCAGACGCGGAATTCATCATTGGGCAGGGCCGCCCGCAGGGCCGCCAGCCACTGGTCCGCATTGTCCCAGGGGCAGTGAAAAAGTATCGCCAAGGCATGGCCCTCATTACATCATCGCGTATATGATAGAGTACAAACCTCTCGCCACAAAGCCCGCCGGGAATTGCTAGGAGCCGCCATGTCACGCCTGATTACCGTCGCCGCCGCTCAGCTTGGTCCGATCCAGCGGGAAGAGGGCCGGGCCAGCGTGGTTGCCCGCCTGACCGCCATGATGCGCCAGGCCCACGGCCGGGGCGCCCGCCTGGTGGTGTTTCCGGAAATGGCCCTGACCACGTTTTTCCCGCGCTGGCATATCGAGGACGAGGCGGAGCTGGACAGCTTCTACGAGACCGAGATGCCCTCGGCCCAGACCCGGCCATTGTTCGATCTGGCCCGGGAACTGGGCGTCGGCTTCTATCTGGGCTATGCGGAAATGTTTATTGACGATGATGGCCGGAAACGCCGCTTCAACACCGCCATATTGGTCGACCAGCAGGCCGAGATTGTCGGCAAATACCGCAAGGTGCATCTGCCGGGCCACGCCACATATGAGCCCGAACGGGCCTGGCAGCATCTGGAAAAGGGTTATTTCGAGGTTGGCGACCTGGGCTTTCCCGTGTTCCGCGCCATGGGCGGCGTCATGGGCATGTGCCTGTGCAACGACCGCCGCTGGCCCGAGACCTGGCGCGTCATGGGCATGCAGGACGTGGATATGGTCATGCTGGGCTACAACACCCCGGTCTATAACTCCATCGCCGTCGAAAGCCCGCATTTGCGCATGTTCCACAATCATATCTCCATGCAGGCGGGCGCCTATCAGAACGGCACCTGGGCCGTGGGCACCGCCAAGGCGGGCATGGAAGGCGGGGTGGATATGATGGCGGGCAGCTGCATCATTGCCCCCACCGGGGAAATCGTGGCGCTCGCCACCACGGCGGAGGACGAGGTGATCGTCGCCGAATGCGACCTGGACCGGGGCCGCTATATCCGCGATACCGTGTTCAACTTCGCGCAGCACCGGCGCATCGAAACCTATGGCCTGATCACCGAGCGGACGGCGGCGGTCGCGCCGCCGGAATAGCCGCCGGAATAAGGGATCCCGCAATGTCCGAACGTATCGTGGTTATCAATCCCAACTCCTCCGTCCAGGTCACGGCGGGCATTGATGCGGCCATGGCGCCGTTGCGCTTCGCCGACGGCCCGCGCATCGATTGTCTGACCCTGGCCGAAGGGCCCCCCGGCATCGAAACCCAGCGCCATGTGGATGGCGTGGTCGGGCCGCTGTGCGCGCTGATCGAGCGGGAGGGCAACAACGCCGATGCCTTCGTCGTGGCCTGCTTCTCCGATCCCGGCCTGCATTCGGCCCGCGAGACCACCGGCCTGCCGGTCATGGGCATATCCGAGAGCGCCATCGTCACGGCGCTGACCCTGGGCGAGCGCTTCGGCATCATCGCCATTCTGCCCGCCGGCATCGCCCGCCATAAACGCTATATCCGGCAAATGGGCCTGGAAGGCCGCCTGGCCGGCGACCGGCCCATCGGCATCGGCGTCACCGGCCTTAACGCCGACGGCGCCGAGGCGGAAGTCGAAGAGCGCATGACCGCCACGGGCCGGCGGTTGATCGAGGAAGACGGCGCCGATGTGCTGATCATGGGCTGCGCCGGCATGGCCCGCTACCGCCACCGCCTCGAAGACACCCTGGGCGTCCCCGTCATCGACCCCAGCCAGGCGGCCGTGGCCCAGGCCATCGCCGCCGTGCGCCTGGGCTACCGCCACAACAAAACCAACCCGGAGTAAAAAATGGAACTTATCGGCCGCAACCTATCGCCTTTCGTGCGCCGCACCGCCGTTATCTTGAAGCTGCTGGAGCTGCCCCACGAGCAGCGGGGCCTGTCCACCGCCGACGATGCCGGGGAAATCGCCAAGATCAACCCCTCGTCCGGGTGCCCTCGCTGATCCTGGATGACGGCGAATGCCTGATCGATTCCAACGCCATCATCGATCATCTGTTGGAAGTGGGCGACCCGGACAACCAACTCGTCCCCGCCGCCGGCGCCGAGCGCCGGGCGGTGCTGCGCCTGGCGGCCATCGGCCACGGCGTCATGGAAAAAGGCGTCGCCTCCTCCTACGAACGCAACCGCCGCCCGAAGGAAAAGGTCTTCGATGACTGGGTCGGAATGGTCGACGGCCAGGTCCAGGGCGGTCTGGCCGCTTTGGAACAGGCCGCCGCGAAGGCTGATTACCTGCACGGCGATCACCTGACCTTGGCCGACGTCAACGCCGCCGTCGCCCACGATTTCGTCGCCATTGCCGTGCGTTATCTGCTCAAGGACGACCCCTATCCCGCCCTCGCCGCCCTGGCTCGGCGCTGCAACGAACGCCCCGCCTTCGCCGACACGGCTTTCAAGCCGGGTTAAGGGGGCCGACATGCGGAGGCAGATATGGGCAATTATGGTGACGTAATACTTAATTCAATCGAGTCCGTTCGAATTCAGCGCTGAATTAAGTATTACGTCACAATAATTTCCCATATCCGCCTGCCCCGAAAATAGACCAAATAAATGATTTCTGGGAGACACCAGCGTGAAATTCGGTTTGCTACAGTTTTTTAGCTGGCCGGGCCGGCGGGTACCCCTGGCCACCGTCTATGAGCGGGCCTTTCAACGCATGGAGGTCATGGACAAGACCGGCTACGACGCGGTCTGGCTGGCGGAGCATCATTTCTCCACCTACAGCGTCTGCCCCTCGGTGCATATCATGGGCGCCCACATCGCGGCCCATACCAAGAATTTGCGCATCGGCACCGCCGTCTCCCTGGCCTCGTTCTATCATCCCCTGCGCCTGGCCGAGGAGGTGGCGCTCTTGGACCATATCTCGGGCGGCCGGGTGAACTGGGGCGCCGGGCGCGGCTTCGATCCGACCGAGCACAAGGTTTTCGGCGTCGAGCCCCAGGAAAGCTATCCCCGCTTCCGCGAGGCGGTGGAGATCGTGCTCAAGGCCTGGAACAGCGACAAGCTCAATCATGACGGCGAGTTCTGGCAATTCGAGGACGTGGAGGTGCTGCCAAAGCCGTTGCAGGACCCCATGCCGGTCTGGCTCGCCGCCACCTCGTTGGAAGCCATTGAATGGACCGCCCAGCGCGGCTTTTCCATCATGATGGACCCCCACGCCACGCACCCGGAAATCGCCAGCAAGCGCGCCTTTTATAAACAGGCGCTGGAGGCGTCGGGTTACGCCATGGCCGGGCGGGACATTCCCATGGCCCGCACCCTGGCCATGGGCGCCACCCAGCGCGAGGCGGAGGATACCGGCCGCGCCGGCGCGGAATTCATGTTCGGCAGCTACCTGCGCAAGAAAGCCAATATCCGGGGCACGGCAGCCGGCGCGCAAAAGACCGTGCAGGTGGAGGCGCTGGATGCCTCCCTACAGGCCAACGACGATCCCGTCGCCCGCTACGTCAACGAAATTGCCATCTGCGGTACGCCCGAAAAAGTCATCGCCGACATCGAGGAAATGCGGGAAACCCTGCCGCTGGAATACCTGATGATCGCCCCCCTCAGCCACGCCTCCTTCGTCATGTTCACCGAAAAGGTCCTGCCGCATTTCCAGTAGGCGGCGTCTCGTTGCCATTTCGCGCTTTTTGGGCCAGCCGGCGAGTATGCTATGGTGGCGGGGAAAGCGGAACCATGGCGCGAAAGACCGAACAGATTGATGCCCGGACGGCGTATGCGGCGGCCATGGATGCCGCCGCCGCCGCCGTGGGATTGTCGCGGGAGCGGGATCTCGTGGTGATGGCGAAACTGGTCGCCCTTGTCGCCGGGGCGGCGCAAAATCCCACCATTTCCGATGTGGCGGCGCAATGCATGTGGCCCTATGACCAGACCCGGCGCCAACTTCTGTCCCTGCGGGACCGGGGCTTTGTCCGCATCAAGAAGGAAGACCGGCGCCTGCATTTGTCGCTCAACGCCAAGGGCTGGTGGGCGATCGGCACGGCCATGGTGGCGATGCAGGCGGCCACGGCGAAATTCGTGGCCCGGATGAGCAGCGAATGAGAGCCCCGCGGGTTTTGCCGAAACCAGGCGGGCTTTAAGCGCCCGCTTCCTCGGGCCAGACTTCGGCCAGGACGCGGAAGGCGGAGGCGGCGACGGGCCAGCCGGCGTAGTGGGCGGCATGGGTGATCATGCCTTCGAGGCGTTCCCGTGGCAGGCCGAGGTTGTTGGCGGCGCGGAAATGGATGCGCTGTTCGGCCTCCCGGTTCAGGGCCACCAGAATGGTGCAGGTGACCAGGGAGCGTTCCTCGAGGCTCAGCTCCTCGCCCTGCCAGACATCGCCGAACAGATGCTCCAGGCTGTAATCGACGAATTTTTTCGGCACGCGGGGGCCGGGCTCGGCACCCTTCAGCAGGATACGGGCCAGGGCCTTGCCTTTTTCGCGTTTCTCGCCGTTCTCGCTCATGGTGCTTTATCCTTTTTGGTCACGGTCATTTGCAAATTGCGCAGGCCCAACAGGCGGTTGTTGGGCACCCAATGGGCCCCGCCCCGCAATTCGAAACGCTCGATGCGGGCCAGTAATTCCTCAATGGCGATCCTGATCTCCAGGCGCGCCAGCCCGGCGCCCAGGCAGACATGGGCGCCGAAGCCGAAGCCCACGTGGCGGTTGGGCCGGCGGGTGATGTCGAATTCGAAAGGCCGCTCGAACACCTCGGCGTCACGGTTGGCGGACATCTCCCAAATGGTCAATTTGTCGCCCCGTTTTAGGGCCTTGCCGCGAAATTCGGTGTCCCTGGTCACGGTGCGGCGTTTGTAGATCGAGGGCGTCATCCAGCGGACGAATTCCTCCACCGTGCTTTTGACCAGGGCGGGATCGTCGCGCAGTTGTTGCAATTGCTCGGGATGCTCGATCAGGGCGCGCATGCCGCCGCCGATGGCGCCCCGCGTGGTCTCGGCCCCGGCGGGAAACAACAGCACGAAAAAATTCACCAGTTCCTCGTCCGTCAGGGCCCGGCCGTCCTCCTCGTCCAGGCGGGCCTGGACGATTTTCGAGAGGATATCGTCCTGGGGATGGCGCCGTTTCTCGGCGACGATCTCGGAAGCGTAAGCTAAAACCTGCAGATAAAATTCCTTGGCCAGGACGTTCGGGCTGTCCGCCGCCAAGCCCTGGTCGATCCAGTCGCACAGCTTTCCCCGGTCCTCCTGGGGCACGCCGAGCACGATGCAGATGGCCTGCAAGGGCAGCTCGCGGGAAAAATGGTTGATGAAATCAAACGCCTCGCCGCTGGGGAAGGCATCGATCAAAAGATTGGCCCGGCGGCGCAATTCCACCTCCAACCGGCCGACGGCTTGGTTGGTGAAGCCCTTGTTGACAAGGCCGCGCAGGGCCCGGTGCTGGGGGCCGTCGGTATAGTTCAAAATCTTGCCGGCGGCCCGCTCGTCCTTCATGGTGGTGCCGCCGCCCGTGCGGCCGCCGCCGGTGTTGGAGGAATAGATCTCCGGCGCGCGCAACACCTCCATGATATCGGCATGACGGCTGACCACCCAGAAACCCTCGCCATCCGGCGTCACGGGGGTCGGTGCGTGCCAATGCACCGGATCATGCTCCCTGAGCCAGGTGAAAAAGCCGTGCGGGAAGCCATTCCTGAAACTGTTGTCGTCGGACAGATCGACCGGGGTCATATCTAAGGCAATGCTCATGCCGCGCTACTTTTTCCAGCCGCTGGAAAGCCCCGCCATCAGGCCGCCATCGACAATGATGTGCTGGCCGTTCAGCCAACTGATTTGACCTTCCGCCAGGGTCACCAGGGCCTCGCCAATATCCTCCGGCTGGGCCGAGCGTCCGACCACCTCGATCATGGATTGCATGACCTCTTCGCCCACGTCCGTGGTGAAGTCGGGCAGAATGGGGGTATCGACCGGGCCCGGGCCAACATCGTTGACCCGGATGCCGCGCGCCAGCCCCTTGCCCGCCAGGATCATGGTGTAGACCACCACCGCTTCCTTGGAGAAGGTATAGGCATCCGTCTCCACCGCCGCCGCGTTCTCGGCCCACCAGGCGACGGCATCATCGAAACCGCCGATCCCCATCAGCGTGGTCAGATAGCCGCGCCGCTTGCGCCAGTTATTGCCGGCGATGGAGGAAACGTTGACCACCGTACCGCCATCGGCGATGCGGTCCCAAATATTTTCGGTCAAATAACGCAGGCCGAAGAAATTGACTTTCATGGTCAATTCACTGCCCACGGTGCCCGGCACCCCGGCCACGTTGACCAACGAGGAATAGGGACCTTTCAACTCCGACAGCACGGCATCGATGCTGGCCGGATCGCTTAAATCACAATGGTGGTGGCTCACCTCCGGATTGGAGGACGGTTTGACATCCAACGATACGACGCAATGGCCGCGGGCCAGCAAAAGCTTCGCCGTGGCCTCGCCAACGCCCGAGGCGCCGCCAGTCAAAAGTATGGGATGTTCCAGGACCATGATTATCCTCCCGCATGCATAAGCTCGTTTTATCCATTTGATAGCGTCCCGCGGGCCCGCTTCCTAGAGAAAATTTATCCGCTCCCGCGCAAGGGTCCGAAACATGCTAAGGACACGGCATTGATGAGGCCTTCATGAGCGATCCAAAAGCATTACTAGAGCAAGCCGGCCGGCGCGCCCGGTCCGGAGACCGGGACACTGCGCTGCGCCTATTGGGCACGTTGGTGGCGGCGCCGGGAACGGGCGCCGAAATATTGTTACAGGCGGCCTTTCAGGCCTATCAACTGGGAGCCATGGAGCTGGCGGAGCGCGTCCTGCGCCATGCCATCGAGGCCGAGCCCGGTTTCGCGGCCGCCCACACCAATTTGGGCAATATCCTGCGCGAACAAGGGCGTCTGGAAGAGGCCATCGCGGCGACCGAGGCCGCCTGCGCGCTGGCCCCGCGGGATCCGATGAATTTCGCCAATCTGGGCGGCCTGTATGAGCAAATCCTACGGCCCGACAAGGCGGAGGCGGCGTTTCGCGAGGCCCTGAAGCGGGCGCCGGGAGAGCCGGGCCTGCTGGATGCGCTGGGACGGGTGCTGTCGAAACTGGCCCGGCCGGCGGACGCCATGGCGGCCCTAAAATCGGCTATCGAAAAGGCGCCGAAACTGACCTCCGCCCACATCAACATGGGCAATCTGTATCAGGAAGCCGAACAATTCGAACTTGCCGCCCAGGCCTACCAAAAGGCGCTGGACCTTGAACCGGGCGAATTGTCGGCGCGCGGCAATTTGGCCCTGGCGCATTTCCGGCAGGGCAACCTGGAACAGGCGGCGGCGGGGTTCCGCCAGGTTACCGAAATGGCGCCCCGTGATCCGGCCGCCTGCAACAATCTGGCGCAAGTGTGCTACCGCATGGGCCAATTGCAGGCGGCGCTTGCGGCCTGCGACGGCGCCCTGGCCCGCGACCCCGGCAACCGCACCGCGATCGCCAACAAAGTCATCGTGCTGCGGGAAATTCCCGACCGCGCGGGCGCCACTTACCTGCAGAATTTCGATCGCTTCCTGACCGCCGCCCAGATCGGCAGGCCACCGGGGTTTGACAGTGTCGCCGCCTTCAATGACGCCCTGTTCGCCGAGGTCGATGCCGAGCCCGACCGTTTCAGCGAGCGGGGCATGGACCAGGCCCGCCAAACCCGCGATATCATGCTTGCGCCCGGACCGGCGGTACGGGCCTACGCGGCGGTTATCAACGGCGCGGTGCGGGACTATATCGCTAAGCTGCCAATTGATCCGGAACATCCATTCCTCGCCACGATACCATCGGCCTGGCGGCTCGAGGCCTGGGGCACCATTACGCGCCAGATCGCCCAGGGCGAAGACACCCATATTCATCCCACCGCCTGGCTCAGCGGGGTCTATTACCCTCGCCTGCCGGATGCCGTGCGTAATGACCAGGATACCGGTGGCTATTTGGAGGTGGGACGGCCGCCGAACCATATCGTGCAATCCCAGGCCCCGGAATTGAAGATCATCCGGCCGGAAACGGGCCTGTTGGTGCTGTTCCCCTCGTATGTCTATCACCGGGTGCTGCCGTTCAGCTCCAGCGAGCCCCGCATGAGCGTCGCCTTCGATGCGGTGCCCGGCTAGACCATTTTTCGGATTGAATTTGTCGATCAAGGCCGCGACCGCGGCCCGGCGCTAATGCGCCGCCCGCGCGGAGCGGTGCGCTCTTGCGCACAAGCGTGAGCGAAGAGATCTAGGCCCGATGCATTCAATCTCGAAAT
>JAYGEB010000246.1:0-7249 GCA_046582595.1 Alphaproteobacteria bacterium
CGGAGTTCTTCGATGTCTTCGCGTTGGCGGCTGGCCACGGCGTGGGCCTGGGGCTGGGCGGTGGCGTAGGGCCGGGGCCAGTTCTGCGGGGTGTGGTCGTAGCGGGCGGCGGCGTCCAGGGTAAAATGCGGATCGGCCAGATGCGGCCGCGCCAGGGCGACCAGGTCGGCGCGGCCCGCCGCCAGGATGGTGTTGACCTGATCGGCGGTGGTGATGTTGCCCACGGCCATGGTGGGGATATGGGCCTCGTTGCGGATCTGATCGGCAAACGGCGTCTGGAACATACGGCCAAAGATGGGCGCCTGATCGGGCACGGTCTGTCCGGCCGAGACATCGATCAGGTCGCAGCCGGCGTCCTTGAGCATGGCTGCCGCGGCCACCAGATCGGCGGCGCTCAGTCCGCCGTCATGCCAGTCCGTGGCCGAGAGGCGCACGGACATGGGCCGCGCCTCGGGCCAGACCGCGCGCACGGCCTGGAAAACCCGCAATGGCAGCGCCATGCGGTTTTCGATGGCGCCGCCGTATTGGTCCCCCCGACGGTTGGTCAGGGGCGAGATGAAGCTGGCCAGCAGATAGCCATGCGCCATGTGGATTTCCAACATGTCGAAGCCCGCCGCCCGGCCGTATTCCGCCGCCCGCACATGCGCCGCGACCAGATCGTCCATATCGACTTCCGTCATCTCCCGGGGCACGGCGCTCTCGGGCAGATAGGGCAGGGGGGAGGCGGAAATGAGGGGCCAGTTGTCACTTTCGAGCGGATGGTCCGGGTTCTCCCAGCCCAATTGGGTCGAGCCCTTACGCCCGGCATGGCCCAGTTGCAGGCAGATCTTGGCGGCGCTGTTGGCATGCACGAAATCAACGATGCGGCGCCAGGCCTGACAGTGCGCCGGGCTGTACATGCCGGTACAGCCCGGGCTGATGCGGCCCGCCCTGTCGACCACGGTCATCTCGGTGAATATCAAACCCGCCCCGCCCAGACAGCGGCTGCCCAGATGCACCATATGCCAATCGTTTGGCAGGCCGTCGGTGGCGGAATACTGGCACATGGGCGAGACCACGACGCGGTTTTCCAGCGCCATGCCGCGCAGCCGATAGGGCGTGAACATGGGCACGGTACCGGGCGGCGCGCCGGCTTGTCCGGCAAACCATTCCCGTACGTCCGCCACCAGGGTGGGGTCGCGCAGGGAGAGGTTTTCATAAGTGATCTGTTTCGAGCGGGTCAACATGGAAAAATTGAACTGAATGGGGTGCATGCCCCAGAACCGCGCCACGGTCTCGAACCAGGTGAGTGACGTGTTGGCGGCGTGCTGAATACGTTCCACTTCCTCGCGCCGGGCCGCCTCGTAACGTTTCGGGGCGCCGACGGGATCATCCCGGTCCGCCTCGCAGGCCTGGAACAGGGCGATGGCGTCCTCCATGGCCAGCTTGGTGCCCGAACCGATGGAAAAATGCGCCGTATGGGCCCCATCGCCGATCAGCACGACATTTTCATGCACCCAGCTTGCACATTTGATGTTGGGGAAGGCGCGCCAGGTGGAGCGGTTGGTCAAAACCTCCGCCCCGCCCAGATCGTCGGCGAACAGGTCCGCCATGAAGGCCGCCGTTTCGGCCTCGCTGGCCCGGTCCATGCCGGCCGACCGCCAGGCCGCCTCGGTGGTTTCGACGATCAGGGTCGCCAGGTCGTCCTGATAGCGGTAGGCATGCACGTTCCAGATTCCGTGGCGGTCTTCCTTGAAAATGAAGGTGAAGGCCTCCAGGGGCGCCGTGGTACCCAGCCAGACGAAGCGGTTCGGGCGATCATCTATGGTGGGCTTGAACGAGGCGGCATAAGTCTCCCGGATCATGCTGTTGACGCCATCGGCGGCGACCATCAGGTCGGCGTCACGATAGGCGGCCAGGTCGGTGATCTCGGTTTCGTAACGAAGCACCACGCCCAGATCTTCGGCGCGGCGTTGCAGGATTTGCAACAGGCCCATGCGGCTCATGCCGCAGAAACCATGGCCCGACGAGCGGATCACTTGGCCGTTGTAGCGGGTCTCGATCTCGTCCCAATAGGCGAAGTGATTGATAATCTCGTCGTAACTTTCACTGTCCGCGTCGCGGAAAAAACCCAGGGTCGCGTCGGAGAAGACCACGCCGAAGCCAAAGGTGTCGCCGGCCCGGTTACGCTCGTAAACCGTGATCAGGTCGTCCGGGTGCTGTTTCTTGGCCAGAATGGCAAAGTACAGGCCCGCCGGCCCGCCACCGATGATGTTGGCTTTCACGCGCTTGGGCTCCCCGACGCAAATCCACGGGATCGTAATTGGCTCTTGGCCTGCACGGCAATACTTTAAGTATAAAACAAAGCGGCGAGTGACAGAAGCATTTCGGGGAAAGCCTTCCGCCGAAAGTGCCCCAACATGGATTCCAAGTTGCACGGGAATGGGTTAAGCTCCGCCAGGCTTTTAGGAATAATGTGCATGATGGTTCGTTGCTTTATCGCGCTCTGCGCCCTGTTGCCCCTGCTGCCGCCGCTGGCCGGCGCCGCCATGGCGGCGGCAAAGGGCTCGAAGCCGGCGGCATCGATCGCCGGCCCGGTGATCGCCGTCCTGGACGTGCAGCAAGTATTGCGCCGGGCCGCGGCCGCGAAAAGTATTCGCCTGGCCATGGATGCGAAGCGCAAGGCATTCGAGGCCGAAATTTCCACCGAACGGAAGATCATTCAGGCGGCGGAACAAAAACTGCGCAAGCAAAGCACCATTCTCTCGCCCGAGGCGATCAACGAGAAACGCCGCGAACTGGAGAATAATATCTCGGACTTCCGGCGCAAGGCCGAGCAGCGGCGCGGAACCCTGAACCGCGCCTTCACCGGCGCGACCCGGATTTTGCGCAATGAAATGGCCAAGGTGTTGGCGGCGTTGATGAAGGAACGCAAGATCACCATCACCCTGGCGCGCAAGGCGGTATTGGTGTTCGATCAACGTCTCAACGTCACCGACGAGGTGTTGCGGCTCCTGGACAAAAGCCTGCCCACCATCGCCCTCGACTTCAAGAACCCGGACCAAAAATAGCTACCAAGCGGCAATTGCTCGATGTTGAATAACCGCTGGGCGATCCTTGCCTTATTGCTCGTGGTGCGGCTGGTCATGGGCTTCCAATTCCAAGCCGTCGCGTCCATGACGCCATTTATTGTTTCGGACCTGGGTCTGGATTTCGCGCGGATCGGAACCCTGGTTGGGTTCTATATGTTGCCCGGCTTCTTTATCGCCATTCCGGGCGCCATGTTGGGCGGGCGGTTCAAGGATCTGACCATGGTGCTGTTCGGCGTCGGCGTCATGGCGTTGGGCGGCGTGATCGCGGGACTGTCCGATAGCTTTGCCATGCTGGCGTTTGGCCGTTTGTTGAGTGGCGCCGGCGCCGTCGTGCAAAGCGTTTTTCTACTGAAAATGATTGCTGAATGGTTCGATGAAAAAACCGTGACCACGGCCATGGCCTTGTTGTTGTGCGGCTGGCCGGTCGGTATCGCCATCGCCCTGACCACCATGGCGCCATTGGCGGAAGCATGGGGTTGGCAGGGGGTGATGCATATTACAGCCCTGGCCTGCGTCGCCGCCATTGCCGCCGTGTGGCTCTGCTATCGCCCGCCGCCCGGTACGCGGTCGGCGGGTAAGGGCGGTATGGGATTTCATGTTCCGCGCCGGGAACTGGGCCTGATCTGTTATGCCGGCTTGGTCTGGGCCTTTTATAATCTTGCCTACTTCTCCTACCTCTCGTTCGGGCCGGCCATGTTGATCGAGCGGGGCATGGATGCGGCGGCGGCGGGCGCCGCCATCAGCCTGGCCAGTTGGGCCGCCTTGCCGGGCCTGCCATTGGGCGGCTATCTCGCCGACCGGACCGGCCGTCCCGGCCTTGTCTTGACGATATGCTGCTTCCTGGGGGCCTATTCCGCCGGTGCCCTGCCGCTTGTGGATCAACCCTTTGTATTGAGCGCCCTGACAGGATTGTTCGCCGCCGCCCCCGCCGGCATCATCATGGGCCGGGCCATTTCGATCATGTCGCCGGCCAACCGGGCCCAGGGCAATGCCATTCTCTATACCTTCTTCTATGGCGGCATGGGCCTGGTCCCCGGCCTGGTGGGCTGGACCGCCGATCTAACGGGCACGGCGGCCGCGCCGATCTATATTTCCGCCGCCGTACTGGCGCTGACCGCGCCCTTGTTCCTGGGCCAGTATCTGCTCGCGCGCCGCTAAACCGCATCCGGGCCCTTATCGAAGGGTGCGATGTCCCTGTCATCGGTCAATAGATGGATCAGGGCCGGGCCGGCATGGGCCAGGGCGGCGGTCAAGGCTGCGGCGAAATCGCCGCTTTGGGAAACCGTCCAGGCGGCGCAGCCGTAGGACCGCGCCAGATCGGCGAAGTTTGGACTGGTCAACCGGGTGCCGTAAACCTGATCGGCGCCGAAGCGCTGGCGCTGCCCTTCAAGGATGGAGCCATGCACGCCGTTGTCGCAGACCACGACGACCAGATCGATGTTCTGCTCCACCGCCGTGACCAATTCCTGCCCCGTCATCATGAAGCCGCCATCGCCGACGAAAGCGATCGCCGGTTGGCCGGGCCGGGCCAGGCGGGCGCCGATGGCGCCGGGGACGCCGTAGCCCATGGCGCCCGACACCGGGCCGGCCTGGGTATGGGCCTGGCCGAAGCGGTAAAAGCGATGTATCCATCGGGCGAAAGAACCGCCGTCGGTCAGGATCACCGTTTCGGGCGGCGCCAGACGGCGCACATCCCCGGCCACCAGGGACAGATCGACCGCGCCATGGACCGCGACGGCGCCTGGCTCGCTGCTCTGCAAATAGCATTGATGCAGTCCATCGCGCCAGGCGGTCCCGCTTGGTTTCAGGCGGTCCGCCAGCGCCTCGCAGGCCGGGCCCGGGTCCGCCAAAAGCTGACCGCCGGCCTGACAGCGGGCCAGAACCTCGCCGTCGGGATAGATTTGCAGCAATGCCTGATGCGGTCCTGGCAATTGGCCGTCTTCCGCCGTTATGCCGTCCATGCGGCTGCCGACGGCGATCAGCAAATCGGCCTGGTCCAGGGCCTGGCGCTGATAGGGCAGGCGGTTTATTTCCAAATGCCCGGCATAAGCTGGATGGTCGTTGGGGAAGGTGTCTTGCCGGCGGTAGGTGGTCATGACCGGCGCGCCAGTGGCCTCCGCCAGCGCGATCAGGTCGTCCGTGGTGTCTTGTACGGCGACTATCTCGCCAGATAACAGCAGCGGACGCTCGGCGGCGGCGATCATCCTGGCGGCTTGATCCAATGCCGCGGCGTCGGGGGCCACCGTGGTGCGGGGGGTGAAGGGCGGAATAACATGATTATTCACGGCGCCATCGGTCAAATCCCGGGGCAGCACGACGACGACGGGGCCGGGCCGCCCGGCCGTCGACAGGGCGATGGCGCGGGCCGTGACGGCGGCGATTTGATCCGCGTTGTTGGGTTGCAGCACGGCCTTGGCGATCGGCGTAAACATGGCCTTCTGGTCGATTTCCTGAAAGGCTTCCTGTCCTTGCGAAGTGCCGCGTACATGGCCCACGAACAATAACAGGGGCGTGCTGTCCTGCTTGGCGGTATGCACGCCGATGGCGGCATTGGTGGCGCCGGGGCCGCGGGAGACAAACAGGGCGGCGGGCCGTCCGGTCAATTTGCCAAAGGCCTCCGCCGCGAAAGAACCGCCGCCTTCATGGCGCGTGGTAATGAGGCGAACCTGATCGCGCTTGCGGCGCAGGGCTTCCAGCACCGCCAGGAAGCTTTCTCCCGACACGGTAAAGGCCGTATCGACGCCATGGGCGATCAGGGTATCGACCAGCACATCGCCGCCCGTGACCATCTGTTGTGTTATATCATTCATGGCCCAACCTTGCCCCAAGGCGGCCTATCTCACAAGTGTCCCGGAGCGGACCTTTCGTGTTAGGGTCGGGGCAAAAGGGAGGTTCCCAAATGCCGGGACAAATGCCGCGCCCCGCCGCCGTCGCCACGGTGCAGGAAGACAATGACCGGGTCCGGGTGACCGAATTCCGCTTCGCGCCGGGGGCCGAGACGAGCCCGCATGTGCATCAATGGGACTATGTCGTGGTGCCGCAGACCGATGGCGAGTTGCTGATCATCGCTCCCGACGGCGGCGAACAGCGGGCGGTCTTGACCCAAGGAGTTTCCTACTACCGCGCCGCGGGGGTCGACCATAACGTCATCAATGCCGGCGATCGGGAGCTGGTCTTCGTCGAAATTGAGATGAAGGCGCATCCCATACCCGGCAATGCCGGCAAAGGGGAGAATTGAGCATGAAATATTTGGGCAACCGTATCAGCATGGAATATGAACTGTTCGGGCCGGAAGGGGCGCCGACGGTTGTATTGAGCCATTCTCTCGGCTCCTCGGTGATCATGTGGGCGCCGCAATTGCCGCAACTGGCCTTGAATTTCCAGGTGCTGTGCTACGACACCCGCGGCCATGGCGGCACGGCGGCGCCGGGCGGTGAATACAGCCTGGACATGCTGGGTGACGACATTCTGGCCCTGATGGATGGCCTGAATTTTCACCAGGTGCATTGGGTCGGTCTGTCCATGGGCGGCATGATCGGCCAGAACATCGCCCTGCGCCAAAGCGGCCGTTTCAAAAGTCTGACGCTGTGCGACACCTCAGCTCAAATGCCCGAGGAGGGTCGCGCCAGTTGGCGCGAACGGATCACCATGGCATCGGAGCAGGGCATGGAACCGCTTGCCGATCCCACCATGGAACGCTGGTTTACGGCCGCTTATCTGGCGGAAAAACCATCATCGGTGGACGCAATCAGGGGTCAATTCCTGGCCACGGCGCCGGCCGGCTTCATCGGCTGCTGCCATGCCATTAGAACCCTGGACTATCTTGACCAGCTCCACGCCATCGACATCCCCACCATGATCATCGTCGGCGCCGACGACATGGGCACCCCGGTCTCGGCCTCCGAAGCCATGCGGGCGGAAATTCCCGGCGCTCAACTGATGGTCCTGGAAGACGCCGCGCACCTATCCAACATCGAACAGGCGGACGCCTTCAACGCGGCCCTGATGGGATTCCTGAACGCCCAGTAGTTTAGTACGAAGGCACAGTACCCGACTTAATAGGATAAAGCCCTGAAGTGATTCATACTTTGAGACTCACCGATCAAAGAAAGTCTCACAAGATGCAGGAATTACTTACCAAGGCCTTATCCATGGCGCTAGAAAATCACATCGCGCTT
>JAYGEB010000344.1:0-2129 GCA_046582595.1 Alphaproteobacteria bacterium
CGGGCCCGCGGGCGGACCACCAGGGTCAACTCCGGATTTTCGACCAAGGTGCGCCGGGGAAATCGCCCGACCAAGCCAAAGGCCCTTTCAAAGAAAGCGCCAAAATCGGTGCAAGCTCTGAGCCAGGCGCTTGGCCCGGAATTCAAACCGGCGGAGGTCGCCGCCGCCGTGGCTGAAGTCGCCACCGCCGCCGAGACCGCAGCGCCCGCCGCCGCGGCCGAGGCAAAGGCCGCCGTTGAAGTCGCCAAGGCCGCCGCCGCGGCCGCCGAAGCCGCCGCGGCCGAGGCAACCGAGGCCGCCGCCACGACCGAGACCCCGTCCGAAGAACCGCCGGACAGCCCGCAACAGGGCGGCGGCGGCGATACCGGCGGCATGATTATTGTCGAAATTGAAGTGGTAGATGGTAAATTAGTGATTGATCTTGGTAGTCTGCAAGGGCAATCGACTTATTTGACCGCGATCATTGTCGAGCCGCAGGATGAAGTTAGCAATTTCGATCTCGGTCAGGAGGTAGGCGATTATTATCAAAATAAATCCGAAGACATGGCCGAGGCGAATTCCAGAATCGATGAGCAAATCGGAGCTGTTTTGTCGGAAATCGCCACCGCCGCCGGCCCGGAACAAATTGCCAAGGCATTGGCCATCAATTCGCCGACCGTGGAACCAAATCGTCAAGCCTCGCCGAATTAGCGGACCGGTTCGCCGCCTTTGCGCCATCGCGCTGACGGCCGTTGTTTTTCTGGGCGCGGGAGGGGGCGTTCAGGCCCAACAAATCATCATTCTCGGCGAGGATTTCGCCGGCAAGGCGCAGGCCGTCCTGGAATCCGTCAACCAGCAGCCGCGGGAAGAGTACCAACCGCTTGGCATCCCCCTGGGGAAGTTTCTCGGCTTTGGCGAAGATCCGTTCGCCGCCGATACGGACGCCGGCAAGACGCTGGCGCCGTTGCGCCCGGACGAGAGAGCCAGGGACGCAACGGCCGGCTGGCGCCACGGCGGGCTGAACAGCTTTCTCCTGCGCCCTAACCTGGAATTGGACCTGCTTTTCGATGACAATATTTTCCGCACCCTGAAAAACGCGGAATTCGACCGTATCCATATCATCCGTCCCAGCCTGACCGTGGAATCCAATTGGCTGAATCACGGGTTGGTGCTGCGGGCGGGCGGTGAATTCGGCCTGCACGAAGATTTTGAAGATGAGAATTACGAAGATTACTTCCTTTAAATCGCGCCTCGCATCGATGTCGATGAAAACACCACGCTGAACTTGCAATTCGGCTATTCGTTGTCACATACGCCGCGCGGTTCCACCGACCCGGCTGAAGGGCCCGCTCCGTCCATCGACAGCGGCTTCAATTTCAACGCCACATGGCAGTATCAGTCGGATAAATATTCCACCCGTCTGCTGTACGAAGCCGCCTGGACCGATGCCCAGGATAATGGCGTCGTCGAGCGGGATTTTCTCGATCTTCAGCGCCAATCTTTGATCTTTCGCCAAGGTTACGACTTCACGACGGGCACCACGGCCTGGTTGCAGCCGGGATACGAGCTCGTCGATTATCGCCAGTCGCGCGATGACAATGGGCTGGTGCGGGATAATCAAGGGTGGACCCTGCTGGCGGGGTTGACCATCGACCGCACGGCGGTGATGCGCCCGCTCTTAGCGACGCCCTCCAACGCCTGATCATCGACCGAAATCTGCGCCAAAGCCTTGGCCAAGCGGCCAGACGCTGTTTTTTAGCCAAATATCACATCGCGAGAACGGTCGAGCAATTGCGGGCGGTCTACGACCACGTGATGACATGAGCAATGCGGGCCGAATGCAAAACTAACCTGTATTTCGAATATGGCAATTATCACGCATGATATATTGGTGAAGGGTGATGAACCGTAAACAACTTCTGCAAGCGATCAGCAGAGGCCCAAATATCATTAACTATTGGTTGCTACGCATGAATCAAAACGCAAAGATGATTTATGGCAACGACTACCATGAAATGTTAAGCAACTACTAGTCAATTGACTGGCACTCCCTGCTGTTGAAATCGGTCAATAATGCAATTAATAATGTTCCATATTACCAAGATCTATACAGTAATAAGAATACAGAAAGCATTGATCAGTTTTCGAAT
>JAYGEB010000419.1:0-6525 GCA_046582595.1 Alphaproteobacteria bacterium
ATGCAACGTTAGTTGAAAATGCTCAAAAAAAATCCGTCAAATATCTGGAAGGAAACCAAGCCATGGCCATGAAACCTCAATTGGTGGAATTATTGGAGGCGATGAAGGCCCTGGGCCTGAAGCCCATGCACGAGTTGAGCCCGGTCGATGCGCGGGCGCAGATGGAAGCCGGGGTGAAGGCCCGCAACGCGCCCATCGTCGAGGTCGGCAGCGTGGAAGAGAGCACCATTCCAGGGCCCGGCGGCGATATTCCGGTGCGCATCTATCGCCCGGACGGCGCCGGCGGCTCCCGCTCCCTTGGCGCCCTGGTCTATTACCATGGCGGCGGCCACGTCATCGGCAGTTTGGACACCCACGATTCCGTCGCCCGGGCCATGTGCCGGGACGCCAATATCGTTGTCCTGTCGGTGGATTACCGCATGGGGCCGGAGGCGAAATTTCCCGCTTCGGTCGATGACAGCTACGCCGCCGTAAAATGGCTGTCGGATAATGCCGGTGCCATGGGCGTCGATGCTGGCCGTATCGCGGTGGGCGGCGACAGCGCGGGCGGCAACCTGGCCCTCGTGGTCGCCCTCATGTCCCGCGACGACGGCGACGGCCCGGCCATCGCCTATCAATTGCTGGTCTATCCGGTCATGGATTACACTGGCGGCACGCCCACCTACGAGACCTATGGCAAGGGCCATGGCCCCCTGACGGCGGCGTCGATTCCCTATTTCCGGGAACATTATCTGAACAGCGACGAGGAACTGGCCGATTGGCGCGCCTCGCCGTCCCGCGCGGCCAGCTTTGCCGGCCTGCCGCCGGCGCTGCTGATCACGGCGGAATGCGACATCCTCAACCACGAGGGCCGGGCATGCGGCAAACGTCTGGTGGCGGACGGCGTGGCCTGCGAGCACGTAAATTTCGAGGGCATGATCCACGGCTTTTTTTCCATGGCGCCGATGCTGGACGATGCCATCGCCGCGCAAAGCCTGGCCGCCAAGCGCCTGAAAGCGGCCTTGTCCTGACCGGCCAAATTGTTTGGTTGAACAGGGGGACATGTACTCGTTACGTGTCCCCCTATTCATGGGCCCACGATCGTGCCGTATTTTTTATCCGGAGACGTAATTCCTATTTAAAGTACCTATTTTTAGCTGTTTTTCAGAAAAATACTTATATATATTCATTACGTCACCGTATTAAGGATGTGTCGAGGGGAACGATCAGCGGACCTTGCGGATGCGCCATTCGAAGGCGGGATCGCCGTAGTCCATGCGCTCGCCCACTTGCAGGGCCAGGAAGCGGTTATGCGCCGCCAGGCAGCCTTGCCACAGGCCGTTCCAGGCCTCGAACACCGCCTCGTGTTGTCCCTCCCGCCCGCGCATCAGGCGCCAGCCGGTAACGCGGACCGTGGCGTCCGTGGCGGTGCCCGAAACCTCCGCCCCGTCATCCTGGGCCGCCGCCATCGCCGCCATGAAGTTGGCAAAATCCAGGGCGCCGTCGCCCTTGGTGCCGAGCCGTTCGCGGATGTGCCAGAAATATTGCCGGCCAATGATATTGCCGGCCAGGTTGCCCAGGGCGCCGGCCTCGCCCGGACCCAAGGTGGCGATCAATTCGGGCAGCCCCGTCTTGATATATTCCATGGCGTAGTTGCGGTTGGCTTTGTGCAAGCGTTCCTCCGGCCAGTCGTCCGGATGCAATCGCGGCGCCAAGGCCGGATCAAAGGGCGGCGCCATTTCGCCGGGCGCGAATTGCAGGCGCTCATCGGGGTCCAGATCATGATCGAACTCCCGAAAATATCCGGCCAGGCCGTATTCCGCCGTCATGTCCTGAGAGGTGCAGACAAAGCCGAGGCGCGGGTTGCCCAAGGAGACGCCGTTGTGGCCATACCAGCCACGCAGGAAGCCATGGCTGGCCTGCAACGGGACGCCGCAGAGCGCAGCGCCGTCATACATCCAGCGCGGATGACAAAAATGCACCCAGGCCTTGCGGTCGGTTTCGTACATATATTCCACTTCCGCCCCGCCGAGGGAATTGGATAAATAATGATATTGCGCCGCCGCCACCGCATGGGGCAGATGCTCCAACCGCAACTTTTTGAAAGAGGAGAGGAATTTTTCGTGATGTTGGCGGCGAAAGGTGCGAAAAATCCATTCGCCCGCCGCATCGCCCCCTTTCCGGGACGCGAGCATCAGAATCAAGCCGGTGAAATAGGCCTGATAGAGATCGGCGACCGCCCGCCAACGGGCGGTCGTGGTCCCTGGCGCGCCGCTTTGCGCCAGGACGTTTTTGAATGGATTGACTGACATCACATGCCTCATAAAATGATGTACGCCCAGGTTAGTCCCCAAACGCCAGCTTGATATGACATGAAGCCTTCCAATTCGGCAACACACGGCATGGACCGGACCAAGCGGCTGGCCATCACCATGACGGTGATGCTGGCATCCTCCATGTATGCCCTGGATTGGACCATCGCGGCGGTGGCGCTGCCCCATATGCAGGGGACGTTTTCAGCCACGCAAGACCAGATTTCCTGGGTTCTGACCTCATATATTGTGATCAGCGCCATCGTGCTACCGACCACCGCCTGGTTGGCCGAGCGGATCGGACGCACCCAGCTTTTCATCATCGCCATCGGCGGTTTCACGGTCTTTTCCGCCCTCTGTGGCAGCGCCCAGTCGCTCCCCGCCGAAATCGCCTACCGGCTGGCCCAGGGCGGCTTTGGCGCCTTTCTGATCCCGCTGTCGCAATCCATATTGCTGGATACATACCCCCCTCCCAGCACGCCAAGGCCATGGCCATGTGGGGCATCGGCGTCATGATCGCGCCGGTGATCGGGCCGTCCCTGGGCGGTTATTTGACCCACGAATATTCCTGGCGCTGGGTCTATTACATCAATGTCCCGTTGGGGATAATCGGTTTGCTGGGCGGCATGGCTTTCCTGCCCAAAACGCTGCCCGGGGCCTTGGACAGAGGGTTCGATTGGCTGGGGTTTTCGCCCTGGCCCTGGGCGTCGGCGCCTTGCAGACCATGCTGGACCGGGGCGAGCGGCTGGATTGGTTCGCGTCCGGCGAAATCGTTCTGGAATTCGGCCTGGTCATGGTCGGACTTTACGTCTTCGTGGTGCAGGGCCTGACCGCCAAGCACCCAATGGTCAATCTGCGATTGTTCCGCGACCGCAATTATGCCCTAGGGGTCATTTTTGTCTTCCTCTACGGGTTTTTGAGCCTGGCGCCCCTGGTCATGCTGCCGCCGTTTCTGCAGGGTTTGCAGAGCTATCCCATCACCACGATCGGAATTCTCATGGCGCCGCGGGGCCTTGGCATGATGTTCGCAATGGTGCTGTTCGGCCGTTTTGGCAACAAAATCGACCCCCGGCTGTGGGTCACGACGGGTTTCATTCTGCTCGGCGCCTCCAGTCTCGCCATGTCGGGGTGGAACCTGCAGGTCAACGACTGGCAAGTCGCGTGGACCGGCTGGCTACAGGGCATGGGCGCCGGCTTTGTCATCGCGCCCTTGGGTCTTTTGACGTTTTCCACATTGGACCCCCGTCACCGCACCGAGGCTTCCTCCATCTGGAACCTGATCCGCAGTCTGGGCAGCGCCATGGGCCTGGCCATCGCCCTGGCCGTGCTGGTCCGCATGAGCGGCACGACACACGCGGCGTTGAGTGAATTCATCAATCCCTACAACAAGTCATTGTGGTCCCTGGGCGGCGCCTGGACGCCAAGCTCCGGCAATGACGGATGGGCCTTGCTTGAGAGCGAAATCGCCCGCCAAGCGGCCATGATCGGTTATCTGGATGTGTTTTTTCTTTCCGCCGTCGCTTCCGTCATGGTCTTGCCGCTGATCCTGTTTATTCGGAAACTGGCGCCGGGCGGCGGTCATTGAGGGCATGAAAGCGAATATTAACCAATTGGCTTCACCATGTTTGCCGGTATCGATGACGCGATCATGGCTGCATCGAGGCGGGGACGGGACGCGGCGGATGACCATGACGGGCCACGAAACAGCATCGGGACAGCTACGGGATGCCGATCCGGCAGACCGCTTGAAGTCACGGATTGCCGCATCCAACATCGACAACGACACTTTTTTGGCGACCGATTATCTTAATCATTTCAACGAGATAGTAATGCTTCTTGATATGATACCCGACATGCCGGACATCCTGGAAGACGCCAAGGATTGGCGCCCGAAAAGCTATGCCCGGCATTTCAACGACAGCGGCTTGTCCGACAGCGCATTGACCATCGAGGCTTACGAGAACGCACCGGCGGAATTCCGCGGGCCATTCGATGACACCATCGAACGCATGAACCAACTGGTCTTCAAGAGCATTGAAATTATCGAGGCGGCGATGCAGGACGGCCGTCCGGAGGAACTTGCCGCCGCCGCCACCGCCTCCCGCCTCCTCCAACGTCTGATCGATGCCGCCGCCGCCATAATTCACGGCAACACGCCAAACCTCGATCAAGGTGAAATCGATGACCTGCTGGCCGGTTAGACCCATTTCGAATTTGAATGAATCGGGCCTGGCTCTCTTCGCTCACGCTTGTGCGCAAGGGCGCACCGGGCCGCGCGGGCGGCGCATAAACGCCGGGCCGCCGTCGCGACCTTGATCGACCAGTTCAATCCCGAAAATGGTCCAGGGCATTTTCAACCAGCGTTGAACCGCTGGGACGGCCGTCCAATTTCCGTGGCCGGGGCGAACACCGGCTCGCCGTCCAGCCAGCGTTGCGCCGTATCTTCATCTTGTAGCGCGATGTGCAGCCCGGCGTTGAATTCAACGTTCTCCAAGTCATAACCGCTTTCCCGCAAGCCGGCGATCAGGCCATAGCCGACGGCGTCGGCGGCGGTGCCTTGCAGGCGCACCTGGGGGCACCGGTTCGGCCATGCGCGTGGCATAGGCCCGCTCGCAGGCCCCGGCATCCACCGAGGCGACGGCCCGGCAACTGACCGGGCGCACGGAATGGATGGCGCAGCTCCGGTCCACCAGCATGGGACAAGGCAGGCGCATGGCTTCGCGCCGGGCCTCGTCATGGCCCCGGGTCAGATGAGCCATATTGGCGACCCGCAATTTGGTTTTCGCCAATGCCGCCTCGCCCAGGCCGCGCCGCAAATGATCGGCAATGAGCAGAACCTCCGGCGGGCTGGCGGTCAAGCGGATGTGACAGCAAAATGGACATTGGGGGCCACAGGCGATCGGTCTGGCGGGCGGCATCATTTTATTGACCCGCTCGACCGTGCGCTCAAGCCGCGCCAGGGCCGCCCTGGTCATGGCCAGCAACCGGGCCACCGGGCGGCGGCCGGCCAAGGCCTTCCGCGTGGCCCGCCGTTGCGCCTCCGCCGCGCGGCCAATCAGCGCGGCGGCACGTTCACCGGGGCCTTTTGCGCCATCCGGGAAAACCGGTTTCACAGCAGCGCCGTGGCGATTTCGTCCCATTCGGCGTCCAGCGGCGTCGTGCATTCCGGCTGATCGGCCCGGCGGTACCAATGGGCGGCGTTCTTCAGATCGCCCTCGACCCGGTGCAGATGGGCATGCACCCAGGCGCCGTCCCCGTCGGCCTGGTCCTGGGCCAACTCGTGGGCCTGATCCCACTCACCCTTGGCAACCCGCCACAAGGCCTCGACGGCCTTTGCCAGGCCGCCGGGCGGCGCCTGTTCGTTCAATGTTGCCTTGAAGGTTGGTAAATCCATGACTTGCTATCCTTCAATTGAGCCGGCCCGCTCAACAATGGCGTGCAGCAGCACATTGCAGCCGGCGGCGCAGTGATCCTGGGTAGCGCTTTCCACTTCGTTATGGCTGATGCCGTCCTTGCAGGGCACGAAAATCATGGCGGTGGGGGCCAGAGTGGAAATATGGCAAGCGTCATGGCCGGCGCCCGAGACGATTTCCATGGCCGTCAGGCCGATGGCTTCCGCGCCGCCCTTGACCGCCGCAATGCAATCGGCGTCGAAGACTATCGGCGGCTGGTACCAGATTTCCCGGCAGTCCAATTCCAGGCCGCGGGCGGCGGCGGCCTCGCAGGCCTGCTCCAGAGCCGCTTTCATGGCCGACAGCCGCCCATCGTCGGGATGGCGTAAATCGACGCTGAAGGCGACATGGCCGGGTATGGTATTGCGGGAATTGGGGCTGACATCGAACTGCCCCACGGTGGCGCAGGCGCCGGGTTGGAAATCCAGGCCGATACGGTTCACCGCCGCCACCAGTTCCGCCGCGCCGACCAGGGCGTCACGCCGGGTTTTCATGGGCGTGGGGCCGGCATGGGCCTCCTGCCCCACCAGGCTGACATCGAACCAGCGCTGGCCCTGGGCGCCCTGGACGATGCCGATGGTTTTCTCTTCATTTTCCAGAATGGGGCCCTGTTCGATATGCACTTCGAAAAACGCCGCGACCTCGCCCACCGCGGCCGTCTCCGCGCCCAGATAACCGATCGCCTCCAGCTCATCGCGGAAGGTCTTGCCCTCGCCATCGGTCAGCCCATAAATCTCCTCCAGATCGAACTTCCCAATGGCCACGCCGGAGCCCATCATGGC
>JAYGEB010000463.1:0-7409 GCA_046582595.1 Alphaproteobacteria bacterium
CTGGTATTAATGCCCCTCTTTCATCAAGCTGGCAGCCTGATGACCGCGCGCAGGCCGCCTTGGGGGGCGTCTTCGAGGATGACGTCGCCGCCCTGGTTGCGCACCGTGTCACGGGTGATGGCGAGGCCGAGGCCGACGCCGCCGGTGCCCTGGTTGCGGGAATTTTCCAGGCGGTAGAATGGGCGGAAGGCGGCCTCGCGCTCGTCTTCGGGGATGCCGGGGCCGCCG
Source organism: Alphaproteobacteria bacterium (assembly GCA_046582595.1). GTDB lineage: Bacteria > Pseudomonadota > Alphaproteobacteria. Next base: position 229 of record JAYGEB010000463.1, read on the forward strand.
TCGTCGACGATAATTTCGATCACACCGCCGTCGCGCGTGGCGGCCAGGGTGCAACGCCCGGCATAGCGCTGGGCATTGCCCAATAAATTATCCAGACAGCGTTTCAGGCTCCGCGGGCGGAGGCGGCCCCGCAATTCACCGTTGGCGGCGAATTCGACCTTGCCGCCGTGGCGGCGGGCATCCTCCACCGCTTCATCCAGCAGGGCGTTGACGTCCGTATCCACCGCGCGCTCGCCGGCGGCGCCGCGCGCGAAGGCCAGATAACCCTCGATCATGCCCTCCATCTCGTCCACGTCCGCCCGCATCTCGGCGGCCGCCGGGATATCGCGCAACATGGCCAGTTCCAGCTTCAGGCGCGTCAGGGGCGTGCGCAGATCGTGGCTGACGCCGGCCAGCATTTCCGTCCGCTGCCGGATGTGGCGGTCAATCCGCTCGCGCATGCGCAGGAAGGCATCGCCCGCCCGGCGAACTTCCACCGCGCCCGACGGCTTGAAATCCACCGCATCCTGGCCCCGGCCCAAAAGATCGGCGGCATCCGCCAGGCGCAATATGGGGCGGACCTGATTGCGCAGAAACATGATGGCGATGGCCAGCAACAGCAGGGACGAGCCGACGACCCACAGGATCAACACCTCCAGGGTGGCGGAGGTAATGCGGTTGTGCGGCACCAAAACCTGCAAAACCCCGCCCTCGAACGCGACCTGGATCAGATAGTTCTTCTTCTCCGGCCGGTTTTGAATGGTGAAGGCCAATTCCAGGCCCTGGTCGATGGTCCTGATCAACAACCCCTCCAAGGGGGAGCTGGGTTGCGGCAGCGGACCCGCCTTCAGTTTCCGCTCCGGTATCAGGGTAAAGCTCAAATTCAGGCGCAAGTTGGCGGATTGCAGGATGTGAAAGCGCGCCAGACCGCCCTGGTCCCGGGTCAGGGCGGCGGCGACAAAACCGATATCTCCGGCCACGCTGCGGGCCAGACGCCGGGTGATCTGATCGAGGTGGCGGTCGTAGAACACCACCGCCGCGACAATCTGCAACAACACCACGGGCGCGACGACGATGATAATGGAGCGTCCAAACAGGCTACTGGGCAAGAACCTCTTTAACATGAGAGCCCACATGACATGGTGTTGGCGGCATCAATCCAGCCAGAATACATAGCCCTGTCCCCACACCGTGCACAAATGGCGCGGTTCCTTGGGGTCTTCCTCGATCTTGCGGCGCAGACGGGTTATCTGCACATCCACGGCCCGCGCGTTGCCCGCATCGGATTGGGCCAGCAGTTCGGCGCGGCCCACGGTGGTGCCTGGATTGCGGGCGAACAGGCGCAGCATCTCCGTCTCGCCGGACGTCAGGCGTACCATGGCGCCGTCGCGCAGCAACTCGCCACGCTCGATATCAAAGCGGCAGGCGCCAAAGGAAACTTCCGGCAACGCTTCCGTCCTGGGCCCGCCGCGGCGTAGTATCGCCTCGATCCGCAAGACCAACTCCCGCGGCTCGAACGGCTTTGCCAGATAATCGTCGGCGCCCACTTCCAGACCGGCAATACGGTCCTCCGCCTCGCCCATGGCGGTCAGCAGCAATATGGGCAGATCCTTGGTGCGGCGAATATCCTTGGTCAATTCCAGCCCGCTCTCCCCCGGCATCATCAAATCCAGCACCAGCATATCGAAGTCCAGGCCCGACAGCGCCGCCCGCGCATTGGCGGCGGAAGAAGCGGTGGAAACACGAAAGCCGCATTCGCCTAGATAGCGCCGCAGCAGCTCCCGCAGCCGGTCATCATCGTCGACGACCAAGATATGGGCGGCGTCATCGCTCATGACGGATGTCTTGGGGCCGCGCCACCGATTTCAGGACCGCCGCACGGTCGGCGGCGTTCAACAGATCCGACAAAACCTTGCGATACCCCGCCACGGCTTCGGCGCCGGCTTCCCGGTAGGCTTTCGCCACGCGGGCCTTTTGCGGGCCGGACAATTCCGCGAACAAGGTTTCGCCTTTTTCCGTCAGGGACAGCAGCCTTTGACGGCGGTCCCTGCGGCCCTTGTCCTGGCGCACGAAACCTTCCGCGACCAATTGGCTGAGAACCCGGCTCAAACTCTGTTTGGTGACCTTCAAGATCGCCAACAGTTCAGTCACCGTCATGCCCGGATTGCGCGCGACAAAATGCACCACGCGGTGGTGCGCCCGGCCGAAGCCATGGGTCTTCAGTATCTCGTCCGGATCTGAGGTGAAATCACGATAGGCGTAGAACAGCATCTCGATGCCGCGGATCAATTCGTCGTCGCCCAAGTACGACAATGCGGGATCGGAAGAGGTGTCGGCCATGGCGGCATGCTACACGAGACGGGTCAATATTGCTGACATTATTTTAGTCAGCACTATTGACATATATTTCAAGGATGTTACGTTTGAGGGATCAAATACGCAACAATCAGTCTCGGAGGCCCCGGTCATGGCAACAATCTCATACGACAAGATGGAAGGCACCATCTGGTACAACGGCGGCATGGTGCCATGGGAAGACGCCCAGGCGCATGTGCTGACCCATGGCCTGCATTACGCCTCTTCCGTGTTCGAGGGCGAAAGGGTCTATGACGGGGAAATATTCAAGCTGGAGGAACATACCGACCGGCTGATCAATTCCGCCAGATTGCTGGATTTTAAAATCCCTTACGATGCCGGGGATATCAATCAGGCCTGCCGGGATACCGTGTTGAAGAACAATATCGTCGACGGTTATGTGCGCCCCGTCGCCTGGCGCGGCTCCGAAATGATGGGCGTCTCTGCGCAGGAAAACCGGATCAATCTGGCCATCGCGGTTTGGCAGTGGCCGTCCTATTTCGATCCCGAGGCCCGCACCGTCGGAATCAGGCTGAAAACCACCAAATGGCGGCGTCCCGATCCCCGCACCGCGCCGGTGCATTCAAAAGCGGCCGGGCTGTATATGATTTGCACCCTGTCCAAACATGCGGTGGAAGCCGAAGGCTACGATGATGCCCTGATGCTGGATTGGCGCGGCCGGATCGCGGAAAGCACGGGCGCGAACATCTTCTTTGTCATCGACGGCAAGCTGCACACCCCGATCCCCGATTGCTTCCTCGACGGCATCACCCGGCGCACGGTGATCGCGCTGGCCAAGGCGCGGGGCTATGAAGTCATTGAACGGGTGATCATGCCCGAGGAAATGGCCGATGCCATGGAATGCCTGTTGACCGGCACCGCCGCCGAGGTGACCCCCGTGGGCGAAATCGACGAATACCGCTTCAAACCGGGCGCCATCACCGCGCAATTGATCGAGGATTTCGACAATCTGGTCCGCCGCAGGGCCGCCGCCTGAGCCAAATCACATCGTCTACAGGCCGAAGCGGGCCCAATGGGCCCGTGTTTCGGCCGTGGCGAGCAGATCGCCGGGCAGGTCCAGGACCGGAAATTGCGCCGCCAGGCCGAGGCGCCGCCGTAGCCAGCTCCTATCCGTTCCCACCACGGGCAAGCGGACCTTGACGCCGAATTTCTTGACCATCTCGGATTTCAAATCGCCGACGCCGTCGGTGAGGCCAAGCTCCACCGCCCTGGCGCCGGTCCAGAACTCACCGGAGAACAGCTTCCGCTCGCTGGCCTTCAGGCGGCCCGCGCGCCGTGTCCGCACATGCGCCTTGAAGGCGTCGTGGATTTCCTTTTGCAGCGCCGTCAGGCGTTTTACGTCGTCGTCCTCGAGCGGCAGGAAGGGGTCCAGCAGGCTTTTCTTGTTGCCGGCCGTGAACAGGCGCCGTTCCACGCCCAGTTTTTTCATCGCTCCCTCAAAGCCAAAGGTCGAGGCGATGACGCCGATGGAGCCGATGATCGAGGTCTGGGCGGCGTAAATTTCATCGCCCGCGCAGGCGATCCAGTAGCCGCCCGATGCCGCCACATCCTCGCAAAAGACATAGACCGGCAGTTTCTTCTCGTCCGCCAGCAGGCGGATGCGGTCATGCACCAGAGCCGATTGCACGGGCGAGCCGCCCGGTGAGTTGATCGCCAATGCCACCGCCTTCGCCCCCTTCATGGCGAAGGCCCGTTCCAACGGCGCCGCCAGAGAGGCCAGATTGACCGCCGAGCGCAAGGGTGAGCCTTGCGCCGCGATAACACCAAATATCCGCACCACCGGCACCAGGGGCGCCCGGTTCCGCAACGCCTTGATGGGGAGCCGGCTGAGAATTCCATCCATGTTCATGCGGGGAAAATGATCCGTTGCCGCGCCGGACGCAAGGGCCGGGTGAAACATTGATGGTTAACCATTGTTTTTCACGTTTTTTCAATTCGTCCAGGGCTACCCTGCAAGTCGTGGGGAAGGGTGGTATGAATGTAATGCTGAATAATCGAGCCGCAAATCCGATCTCGTTTAGAGGTTCCCTGGCGCATCCGCTGCACCAGGAAATTTACGGCTATTGGTGGGACATCGCGCCCATCGGCGAACTGCCGGGGCGTCAGCACATCGAGCCGGCTTCCATCCAGGAGTTGATGCCCTGGTTAATGCTGATGGATGTGATTGTTTCCGATGCCGGACCGCGCTTCCGTTTTCGCCTCGTGGGAATGCGCACCGCCGAACGTTTTGGCAAGGACGCCACCGGCCTATGGCTCGACGATGTGACGTCGGGGCGGCAACTGCAAACGGTCTCGGACCGCTTTTGCACCGTTGTGAACACCAAGGCGCCCATTCATTACGAAGACAATTCCTACGCCCATGGCAATGAGCAAGTGGCCATAGATACGCCTGCCCTGCCGCTAGCGACGGATGGTCAAGCGGTTGACATGCTGATGTTGGTGAACGTCGCGCCCATTACCTGATAGTCTCCTAACCGCCGAAATATTTCGCGGGTTGAATTGAGACATGACGAAAATCCTCATTGTTGGCGGCGGTATCGGCGGCATGACGGCGGCGGCCTGTCTGTTGCGGGCTGGCTTCGAAGTCGCGGTGTTCGAGCAGGCCGCCGAACTGGGCGAAGTGGGCGCCGGCATCCAATTGAGCGCCAATCCCATGCGGGTCTTGAACCATCTGGGCCTGGTCGAGACCCTGGCGCAATGCGGCGTGCGCCCCGCCGCCTATCAATTCAAGATGTTCGACACGGCGGAAATATTACAGGAAATTCCCCTGGGCGAGGGTTATCTGGAGCGCCACGGCGTGCCCTATCTGTCGGTCCACCGGGCCGATCTGCTAGATGCCTTGATCGCCGCCGTGCGGGCGCTGGACCCCGATGTGGTCACCTTGAACGCCACGGCCAACGGCTATACGGAGGATGGCGGCGGCGTTACCTTGCGGTTCAGCGACGGCAATGAGGCGCGCGGCGACGTGCTGATCGGGGCCGACGGCATCAAATCCTTCGTGCGGGCGAAAATCCTGGGCGAAACGGCGGTGCATTACACGGGCGATCAATCCTGGCGCATCCTCGTCCCCGCCGAGCGGTTGGCGCTGGCGCAGCGCCCCGATACCGTGAATATTTGCGTCGGACCGGGCAAACACGGCGTGGTCTATCCCATTCGTCCCGACGGCCTGGTCAACATGGTCGGCTGCGTGGAATACGAAACCTGGGACGACGAAAGCTGGACCGCGCGCCGACCCTGGGCGGAGATGAAGGCGGACTTCACCGGCTGGCACGAAAACATCCAGGCCATCATCGACAACGTCGACAAGGACCAATGTTTCCGCTGGGCCATGAACAACCGGCCCCCCGTGGATTATTGGAGCACGGCCCGGACCACCCTGCTCGGCGACGCCGCCCACCCTTCCCTGCCCTATATGGCCCAGGGCGGCGGCATGGCCATCGAGGACGGCGCCGTGATCGCCCGCGCCTTGCAACAGGAAGACGATATCGGCGAGGCGCTCGACCTCTATCAACGCAACCGCCTGGCCCGCACCGCGCGCATCGTCAACGAATCCTCCGCCAACCGCGATATGTTCCACCTTCCCAACGAGGCGGCCCTGCGCGAGGCCTTCGCCCAGCGCGACATGAATGCCGAACGCACCGCCTGGCTGTTCTCCTACGATCCCATGACGGTGGAATTGCGTTGAAAATCCAGGAAAACCACATAAAGATCACCGCCCTATTATTTTTTGGAGACGCTCCATGCCGATGCCAGATTTAGCGGAATTTTACAGCCCCACCGGCACGGAACTGATCGAAACATTCTATAGCAGCGGCTATCTGTCCATGGGCGGAAGCGCCTCCACGGACATTTTGGCCGCGGGCGCCGTCATCACGGCGGAGACAAGGGTCCTGGACGTCGGCAGCGGCCTGGGCGGGCCGGCGCTCCATATCGCCGAATGCCATGGTTGCCGGGTTGCCGGCCTGGATATCGTGGCAAGCAACATACGAACGGCGGGCGAACGGGCCCTGGCGGGCGGGTTGCAACATCTTGTGGAATTCCGCCTCGGAGATGCCACCGCGATGCCGTTCAAGGCCGGGGACTTCGATGTCATTTTGGGCCAGGACGCCTGGTGCCACATCCCCGACAAGGACAGATTGATCGCGGAATGCGCCCGGGTCATTACCCCCGGCGGTCGGGTTGCCTTCACCGATTGGCTGCAAAGGGGAGAGATGGCCGGCGCCTACCGGGACGAAGTCCTGACGGCCATGGCGGCGAGCAATCTCGGGACGCTCGAAAGCTACGGCGCGCTGCTGGCCCGGCACGGCTTCACAGTCCTGCACGCGGAAGATGTCAGCGCCGTTTTCATCGCCCAGTACACCGCCATCGTCGCCCGCCTGGAAGGTCTCGAAAGCGAGATTTCGGAAACCTACAGCCCGAAGCTCTACAACATCATCCACGCCATGAACGGCACCATCCAGCGCGCCTTCGCCGACGGCAAACTGGGCGGCGGCCGGATCATCGCCCGGAAGGACGGATGAACTACACCGCCCGCGGCCCGTGGATCACATAATAAGGGGGCGCTACCCATTATATTTCTTGCTGCTCATCATGCCAGATTGCCCGTAATACCAAGGTGCGATGATAAAGACTCATATAGACGCATTACGAAGTCTTTCGGGTAGGAGCGTGTTGCGCCGTGGCACCAGTACCACAAGCGGCGCGCGACACCGCCGAAAGTCTTCGTAATGCGCCGAATTCGGTCGTTTCAGGGGCCCCTCGGCGGCGTCGTGAAACCTTGAAGGTACTGGCACCGTCGGCGGTTCCACTCCTACCCGAGGGGCCCC
>JAYGEB010000505.1:0-2575 GCA_046582595.1 Alphaproteobacteria bacterium
CTTGAGCGCGGCCAGGACCGCATGTTTGCGGCGGCGTCCGATCAAGGAGCCGCCCAGGCCAGGTCCCGCGCCGATGCGGTGGCTGCGCGGTTCGCCGTGCCCCTGGTCGACCCTGCGACCTTGAGCCGCTGGCGCGCCGAGGCCGGACGCACCACGTTCCTGCTCGATGTGCGCGACGCCCCGGAATATGCCGCCGGCCATCTGGCGGGCGCCATTCATGCCCCCGGCGGGCAGCTTGTCCAGGCGACGGACGAATATGTCGGGGTTCGCGGCGCCCGGCTGGTGCTCACCGATAATGACGGCGCGCGGGCCAAGATGACCGCATCATGGCTCATCCAAATGGACTGGCGAGATGTCCATGTGCTGGAGGCGGGGGGCGAGACGCTGGAGACCGGGCCGTATCGTCCGCGCATCCTCGGCCTGCCGGATGCCGAACCGGACAGCGTGAGCGTGGAAGAGCTCGCCGCCCTGCTCGATGCGGGCGAAGCGGTGGTCGCCGATCTCGCCAACAGCCTGGCCTATTACAAGGGGCATATCCCCGGCGCCTGGTTTGCCATCCGCTCGCGCATGCCGGACAATCTCGCAAAGCTGCCCGATGCCGCCCTCCTGGTGCTGACCTCGAAACACGGCGACTTGGCGCGCCTCGCCGTGAGCGAGGCGGCGGCCTCGGGGCGGCGGGTGAAACTGTTGCGCGGCGGCAGCGATGCCTGGGTTGTCGCCGGAAAGCCGCTCGAGAGCGGCTTTACCCACATCGCCGACCATACCGACGACCGCTGGTATAAGCCTTATGACCTGGAGGAAGAGGGCGACAGCGCCGCCATGGAGGCCTATCTGACCTGGGAGGTCGATCTGGTCGGCCAGATCGAGCGCGACGGAACCGCGCAATTCAAGGTTTTTCCTCCCAAGAAAATCCCCAATGGTTGAATACGCCGTCGAGGTTCCGGCGCAAGCGGCGCTGCCCGTGGTCGGCGATGGGGCTCTGTTTCCGGTGCGCCGGATCTATTGCGTCGGGCGCAACTACGCGGCCCACGCGCGGGAAATGGGCCATGACCCGGACCGCGAAGAGCCCTTCTTCTTCCAGAAATGCGCCGACAGCATTGTGCTCTCCGGCGGCGCGTTCCCCTATCCGCCGGGCACCAGCGACGTGCATCACGAAATCGAGCTGGTGGTGGCCCTCGGCCTGGGCGGGGCGGATATTGCCGTGGAGCGGGCGCTCGATCACGTCTTCGGCTATGGCGTCGGTCTCGACATGACCCGCCGCGACCTACAGGGCGAAGCCAAAAAGGCGGGCCGGCCCTGGACCGTCGGCAAATCCTTTGACCATGCGGCGCCCTGCTCGGCCATCGCCCCCGCAGGCGCCATCGGCCATCCGGGCTCGGCACGCATCTGGCTCGACATCAACGGGAATTTGCGCCAGGAAGGCGATCTCGATCAACTGATCTGGTCGGTCCCCGAAATCATCGCCTGCCTCTCGGGCCTGTTCACCCTGGCTCCCGGCGACCTGATCTATACGGGCACTCCCGCGGGGGTCGGCGCGGTGGTGCGCGGCGACATCCTGCGCGGCGGCGTCGCCGGCGTCGGCGAGATCGAGATCACCGTCGTCTAGCGGTTGGCGGCGAAGAGAATGCTGTCCCTGCGACGGGAAATGGCGGTACGATCCGTAAATCTATGCAGCTCGCCTAGGGCGTCTCAAATCATGGCAGGGAGGCAGTGATGGAGAAAGAACCGAAGTCTTTCGGCAGACGAAAGAATGGCCCGGCCCCGATTTCCCGTAAATCCCGAGCGAAGCGCGCGGCGCCGCTCAATACGACGGCAATCATGGCTTCAATGCCTCTTTCCTACGTCTGGTTTTCGTTCAATATGCGGATAAACCGCAAGGTTTATTGGCTGAAGGGAATTCTCCTCCTGTTTCTGGCCCAAATCGCTTTCCAGCTCGTCGCGGGGGCCTCGGGTTTTGCGGTGATGTCCGTTTTCGGCCCGGAATCCATCTGGCTGATTATTATTGCCGTGATCCTCGGCGTACCATTTATCGGGTTCATTTTTTGGACGTCATTGGCGGTTGTCGTCAAACGCTGCCACGACCGAGACCGTTCTGGCTGGTTCCTCTTGATTGGCTTCATTCCGATCCTCGGCGCGATTTGGCTTTTGGTTGAAATTGCGTTTTTAAAGGGAACCAGCGGCGAAAATCGCTTCGGCCCGGATCCCCTGGCGGTCGGGCCGGATCCCCTGGCGGTCGGGACTTAATCCGCGGCGGGCGAGTAATACTGCTCGCTGGTATGAGAGTGAAACGCGCGCTTCCCCCGGAGTGTTCATGAGCGAGTATCGACTGGAGAACACGTCCGGGCGAGGACCGGATGCCGCGCTCCCGCCTGAACTCAGGGGCTGGAACTGGGGCGCCTTCTTTCTGAACTGGGTCTGGGGACTGGGCAACAAGACCTTCATTGCGCTTCTGATGTTTGTCCCCCCTGCCATGTTCGTCATGCCCTTCGTGCTCGGTGCCAAGGGAAATCAGTGGGCGTGGGGCAATACGACTTGGGAGAGCACCGAACTGACGTTTCCCGCCTATAGGGGACCA
>JAYGEB010000055.1:0-13263 GCA_046582595.1 Alphaproteobacteria bacterium
GCCCTTGGAATGGTCGGAAATTCTGATCATCTTCGTGCCGATCTTCCTGCCCATGCTGGATACCTTCGGCGTCAATCCCTATTTCTTCGCCATGCTGGTGGCCCTGAACCTGCAGACCTCTTTCCTGACCCCGCCCATGGCCATGTCGGCCTATTATCTAAAGGGCGTGTTAAAAAACCAGATTGAACTGGTGCAGATATTTAGGGGCATCATGCCCTATCTGGGCATCGTGATCCTGTGCATGGTGTTGATGTATCAGTTCCAGGGCCTGGCGCTGTGGCTGCCCGACGTCCTGTTCGGCCCCTACTTACCCTGACGGAGCCGGCCATGACCCATCACCTCGAATCCGCCACCGATCTGGTTGCCAAGATCAAGACGGGCGAACTGACATCCCAAGCCTTGGTGCGCGCTTGCCTGGAGAGGATCGAGCAGACGGACGGGGCCATACGGGCCTGGCAACATCTGGATGAAGACCTTGCCTTGGCCCAGGCCAAGGACTTGGACGAGCTGCGCGCCAATGGCAAGCCCATGGGGCCGCTGCACGGCATCCCCGTGGGCATCAAGGATATCGTCGATACCGCCGATATGCCGACCGAATACGGCTCCCCCATCCATGCCGGCCACGCACCGGCCCAGGACGCCACCCTGGTCGCCAAGCTGCGGGAGGCGGGCGCCGTGATCATGGGCAAGACGGTGACCACGGAATTCGCCTTCATGTTCCCTGGCAAAACCACCAATCCCCACAATGGGGCCCATACGCCGGGCGGTTCATCCTCCGGTTCGGCGGCGGCGGTGGCGGCGGGCCACGTGCCCCTTGCCGTGGGCTCTCAGACCGCCGGCTCGGTCATTCGCCCGGCCTCGTTCTGCGGCGTCTACGGCTTGAAACCCAGCCAGGGCATGATTTCCCGCAAAGGCGTCCTGCAAACCGCCAAAAGCCTGGATCAGATCGGCGTCTTCGGGCGCTGTCTCGAGGACGTGGCGCTGCTGGCCGATGCGCTCGGCGGCCATGACGCCGGCGACGAGGCGAGCCATGCCAGGGCCAAGCCGGATTTGAGCGCCGGCGCCAGGGCGGCGGCGCCGGTGGAGCCAACCATGCTGTGGTTCGAACTGCCGTTCGAAGACCGTCTGGACGAGGATGCCGCCGCCGGCTTCGGCGAACTTCGCGAGGCCTTGGGCGACCGGGTTGAACGCGTCGTTCTGCCGGAATCCCTGGGTAATATCATCGCTCATCACCGGGTCATTCACCATTACGAATTGCGCCGGCATCTGGCCTCTGAATTCGAGCATCATGCCGACCTGCTCAGCCCCTTCATCCGGGACGTCCTGCAAGGGGCGGCAGACTATGACGACAATGACTACGCCCATTCGCTGGAGGCCATGGCGTCGGCCAAAAGCTATTTCGCCGAATTTTTCAACGACTATGACGCCATTTTGACGCCGGCGGCCACCGGCCAGGCCCCCTTGGGCCTGGAACGCACGGGTGATCCCATATTCTGCACCTTGTGGACCTTTTGCGGCCTGCCCAGCCTCACCTTGCCCTTGCTGGAAGGCGCGCAAGGCCTGCCCATCGGCGTACAATTGGTGGCCGGACTGGAGGAAGACGACCGGCTATGCCGCACGGCGCGATGGCTGTTGAATTTTCTGGATCAAACCTAGAGCATGTTCTTTTTAAACATGCTCGAACTCTTAAGAAAAGAGCAATTGAACCAATCACTTGGGTCGCTAAAGCGACTCCAATTAATTGAAAATTGCTCTCTACCGGCCCCGTTGAAATTTGCAAAGGTGGGGAATTATGTCACCGCGACGCGTTGAAATCATTTCCGGAGCGATTGGCTCCCTGATGCTGATGGTCTTCATCGTCGGCCTGGCCGAGAGCATTTCATCCGGCGCCGCCGGGTTCTGGGGCGGCCTGCCGTTCTGGATCATTATCGGCTTTTGCTTGATCATGGTCTGGTACGATTTTTGGGATAGCTGCGTTCGAAGAAAATAGGCCGGCGCGGATGCGGATCAGCTATCGCGCCCATGGCGGCGCCCTGGATTACTGGCAACGCCGCTGGGACGGGGTCGCCGTCGATAGCGGCAATATAAATCCGCGGCGCTATCCAGGCCTTTATGCCGAACGGACGATCAACGCCAAGAGGCCCGATGGCCCGGTGCTGGAGGCCGGCTGCGGCGCGGGCCGGGTGCTACGCCATTACCACGAACGGGGCACGGCCATCGTCGGCCTGGATTTCATCGCCTCCGTATTGGCCGCGATCAAGGGGGAGGACCCCACCATTCCCCTCGCGGCCGGGGACGTCACCAAACTGCCCTTTCCCGACGGGAGCTTTTCCGCCGTGCTGGCGTTCGGTCTGTACCATGGCCTCGAAACCCATCTTGAGGAGGCCATGGCGGATACCCGCCGGATCCTCAAACCCGGCGGTCTGCTGTGCGCCAGCATGCGGCTGGACAATCTGCAAAACCGGGTGACCGACAACATGGCGGAACGCGCCATGGCGGCGGGGCCGCGGCAATTCCATAAACTGAACCTGACCAGCGGCGAATTCAAGGCCCTGGTGGGGGGCGCCAGATTTGAAGTCGTGAGCATCGATTATGTCGAGAACATGTCGTTTCTGTACAAGTTCGCCATTCTGCGCCACGCTAGTCAGCGGGTCTTTCAGGAAAGCGTGGCCAGGGGCGCCGGCTATCGCTTCAATTTGGCGGGCACCATCCTGCAGCGCGCGGCAATGGCGATGGCGCCCGCGCAAATGGCCAATCTGGCGGTGATAACCGCGCGCGCCATTTGATCGATGGCTATAGGAGAATATCCTGGATCACGGTTCCAGTTCGGGCTCCGACCCCGCCGCCAGCAGCTTGAAGGCGCCTTGCGCCGTCGCGACCGCGTTACCGGCGGCGTCCTCGATACGGCCCTCGCAGAAACATGTGCGCTTGCCGCCCCCGGTGGTTTCGGCCCGCAAGGCCAACGGCCCCTGTCCGGCGCTGGCGATAAAGTTCAAGGACAGGCTGAGGGTGATGGAAAACCGGCGCTTGGCCGGATCCGGGTGCGCGCCGGCGGCGATCGTCATGATCACGTCCATCAATCCAGCAATGATGCCGCCGTGCAGCATGCCCTTGATATTCAGATGTTCGGGCCCGGCCATGAAGGTCGCCGTGGCGCCGCCGATACCCCGTTCGATGTTCTGGAGGCGGAGGATTGGCGGCTGATGACCGGATGGAGCCTCCGATCCCGCCGTCGTGGCAGTGGTGTCGTTCATGAGTGGTTGCCTTATGGAAAAGCGGCCCTCCCGCGGCCCCGCGATAGCTTGCTATTATCAAATACGGCGCCGATCTGGCAAGGTTTACGGTGTAAATGAACTGTTGCGGAGAATGTTTTGTCCGGTGCTTCGAAATGAGCGGTCCCTAGGCATGGCGACGGCCGATAGCTTGGAGGAATTATTGTCGGACATCCGCCAATGCCGCCTTTGCGAGGCGCATCTGCCGCTCGGTCCCCGGCCGGTGCTGCGCGCCGGGGTCGGGGCCCGGTTGTTGATCGTCGGCCAGGCGCCGGGCACCAAGGTCCATGCCAGTGGCATTCCGTGGGATGATCCGAGCGGCGAGCGGTTGCGGCATTGGCTGAGCATCGACACGCAAACGTTTTATGACCGGGACAGGGTTGCCATCATACCCATGGGTTTCTGCTATCCAGGCCGTCTGCCGAAAGGCGGCGACCGGCCGTCCCGGCCCGAATGCGCGCCAACCTGGCATCCGTCATTGCTGGCGCATTTGCCCCGGATCGAACTGACCGTGTTGGCGGGCGCATACGGGCAAAAACGTTTCCTTGGCGGCAAGCGGGGCAAAACCCTGACCGAGACGGTGCGGGCCTGGCGCGATCACGCCCCGCACATCATGCCGCTGCCCCACCCATCGTGGCGCACGGTGGGTTGGCAAAAACGCAACCCCTGGTTCGACGAAGAGGTCCTGCCCGAACTGCGCCGGCGGGTGCGCGATCTGGTTGGTTGAAAATGCTCTAATCCAGGCAAAAGCCGTGGCGGCGCAGATAGTCCGCCAGGTCGTCGCGCTCGCGCGCGGAGACTTGGCGTGTCTTGTCTTCCGACCAGCCGTAGAATTCAGGGCTGCCATGCGCCGCCGTCATCCGGTACTTTTCCGGCGGGATGGTATAGATGCCGTCGCGGCGTTGGTCATAGGCGTCGATTTGCGCCGGTAGTTGGCTGTCGTCATATTCGTCGTCATGCACGATTATTTCCGGCGGCAGCCGGGTCGAGGTAAAGCCGGCATGAGAAGGATGGCCCAGGCACATGCCGGCAACGGGGAAAACATGATCGGGAAGCGCCGTGATCTCGGCAATGCGGTCAATATGGTTGCGCACCACGGAGATCGGGCAACAGCCCAGCCCGGCGGCTTGCGCGGCGGTGATGAAGTTCTGCATGACCAGGGCCGTATCCACGGCGGCGTTCAGAAAGGCATCCAGATGATCGTTGGCGAAGGGATGGCCGCGCAACGCGCCCAATCGGCGAATGCGCCGGCTGTCGCCGCAGAACAGCAGGAATACCGGACAAGTCCCGATCCAGGCCATCTCCGGCATCAGTTCGGCGATGGCCTGACGTTTGTCCCCATCCCGCACCCTGATTATGGCGACCTGTTGCAAATCCGACTTGGCGGGCGCGGAAAGGGCGCAGGCGTACAACAGGTTCAGGGTTTCCTCGGCCACGGGCGCCTCGAGAAACCGGCGATGGGTACGATGCGACAGCAGGGCCGCCAGGGTTTCGGCTCCCGGCGCCTCTTCCCCGGCGTCCGCCACCTCGATTTCCATGCCGAAACGCCGCGCCGCAAGATCCGCCAGTTTGCCCATGCCGCCCCTACCTCTCAAATCAAAAAATCCGTCCATCTTAGGACATTTGCCGTTCTTTTGTGCGCCCTTGTCTTGCTTGGCGCCTGCGGCCCCCGGGTGCAGGATTTTCAACCGGGCCTGATGGCGGCGGATATCCGGGACGGCAATTTCGTGACCGAGGATGGCAAGAAGCTGCCGCTCCGAACCTGGCCGGCCAGGCAGGCGCCGCGGGCGGTGGTGGTGGCGCTGCACGACTTCAACATGTACGGCAATTATTTCGAGGCGCCCGCCACCTGGTGGGCGGATCAGGGCATCACCACCTATGCCTACGATCAGCGCGGTTTCGGCGCCGCGCCCGAGGCCGGGATTTGGGGCGGCGCCGAGGCCATGGCCGCCGACGCCAGGGCCTTGTTGGAGTTGATCGCCCGGCGTCATCCCGGCAAGCCGATTTTCCTGTTGGGCGATAGCATGGGCGCGGCCATCGCCATTCTGGCCATGTCGGAACCCGCCCCGCCCAAGGTGGCCGGCCTGATCCTGGTGGCGCCGGGCCTGTGGGGGGGTAGGTCCATGCATCCCGTGTTGCGTTTCTCTCTGTGGCTGTCGGCCCATATCATGCCGTGGAACACCGCCACGGGCAGTGGTTTCAAGCGCCGTCCGTCCGACAATATCGCCATGCTGCGCGCCCTGGGCCGCGACAAGCTGGTCATCCGGCATACCCGCATCGATGCCGTCTATGGCGTAACCCAGCTCATGGGCCGGGCCTATGACGCGGCGCCGGGCCTGAACCTCTCCACCCTGGTGCTGTATGGCGAGCGGGATGAAATCGTTCCCCCCGCGCCCGTGTATGACACCATTGGCCGCCTGCGAAGGGCGCCGAGTTTCGCGCTGTACCCGGACGGCTGGCACATGCTGTTGCGGGATTTGCAGGCCGAAGTGGTCTGGCGGGACATTGCCGCCTGGATCCGGGACCCCGCCGCGGCCCTGCCATCGGGCGCCCTGCAAGACCGGTAAGCGCTTGTTAACGCCCATGCGCTAACAAGAATGCCCTGGTTCGATGGGAGATAGAGACAATGAGCCATTTTCTGGCGACCGAAGACAATCCGGACGGCGGCCGTTTGGAAGAAATTCTGTCCAAGGTGCAGGGTGATTTGGTCAAACGCGCGGCCTTGATCGTCGATGACGAACGGCCCGAGGCCCGCGGGGTTCTGGCCAACGATGTCAAAATCATGGCCATGCTGAGCGATTGCATTGCCCTGGCGGAAGAAAACAGTGCCATCTTGACCAAGTCCTTTGGACCCAGCCGGGCCGAAAAACCGCGTATTGGTTCGAGCTAGAGTTATTGGCGATTACGGCCGGCCAGCGTAAACTGCCCCCGGAACGTGTTTATGTTGCGGGGATCGTGGTTGCGTCATGGCCGATTTCATTGATCGATTAAAAGATATCGTTGGCGAGCGCGGCCTGGTTCCCCATGAGGAACTGTCGGGACGGTCCGCCGGCTACCGCCATCCCGACAAGACCTTGACCGCCAAGGTTCTGGTCCGTCCCGCCAACACGGACGAAGTCTCCGCCATTCTGAAACTGTGCAACGACAACAACCAGGCCGTGGTCAGCCAGGGCGGTCTGACCGGTTTGGTCGATGGCAATATCGCCGGTGAGGACGAGGTTATTCTGAGCCTGGAGCGCATGCGCGAGATCGAGGAGATCGACGCCGCCTCCGCCACCATGACGGTGCAAGCCGGCGTCACCCTGCAAACCGTGCAGGAGGCGGCGGACGAGGCCGGATTTTTCTTTCCCCTGGATTTGGGCGGGCGCGGCACGGCCACCCTGGGCGGCAATATCTCCACCAATGCGGGGGGCAACCGGGTGGTGCGTTACGGCATGGCGCGGGACATGGTTTTGGGCCTGGAAGCCGTGCAGGCCGATGGCACGGTGTTGAGCGCCATGGGCAAAATCATCAAGGACAATGCCGGCTACAACCTGAAGCATATGTTTATCGGCAGCGAAGGCACCCTGGGCGTGGTCACCCGCCTGGTACTGCGCCTGCGCCCGAAACCGGCCAGCCAGCAAACCGCCTATCTGGCCCTGGATGAATTCGGCAAACTGCCGGGGCTGCTGAATTTCTGCAACGGCCGCTCGGGCGGTTGTCTCTCCGCCTTCGAAGTCATGTGGCGGGACTATTTTGAACTTGTGACCTCGCGGCCCGGCGCGGCCCAGCACTTGTCCAACGAATATCCCTACTATGTCTTGATGGAGGTCATGGGCGGCGATCCGGACACCGACGGCGAACGCTTTGAAAACATGCTGGCGGCGGCCATGGAAGACGGCCTGATGGTGGACGCGGTGATCGCGAAATCCGAGGGCGAACGCCTGGCCATGTGGGCGCTGCGGGATGATGTGGAAAGCCTTCGCGATTGGGGCCCGACCATCGGCTTCGATGTCGGCCTGCCCATCGCCGACATGCCCGGCTATCTGGAAGAAATCGATATCCCCATCGCGGCGCAATGGCCGGAACGCAAGCGCGCCGTCTTCGGCCACCTGGGCGACGGCAACCTGCATATTGTCTATGCCGTGGGCGAGGACGGCGACAACGCCAAGAAGCTGGTCAACGACGCGGTCTATCATCCCCTGGCCAGCCGGGGCGGCTCGGTCTCGGCCGAACATGGCATCGGGCTGCAGAAAAAGGCCTATTTGGAGGTCTCCCGCAGCCCGGCGGAGATCACCCTGATGAAGCAGTTGAAGGCCATGATGGACCCCAACAATATCCTCAACCCCGGCAAGATTTTTTCGTGAGCCTTAGGTGAGCCGGTACTCCCTCGCCAATTTGCTGCGTCATGGCTTGACCGGCCACCGGGGCTGGAAACCGGCCTGGCGCGACCCGGAGCCGAAAGCCGAATACGACGCCATCATCGTCGGCGGCGGCGGCCACGGTCTGGCCAGCGCCTATTACCTGGCCAAGAACCATGGCTTCACCAACATTGCGGTGCTGGAGAAAGGCTGGATCGGTGGTGGCAATACAGGGCGCAATACCACCATCGTCCGTTCCAACTATCTTCTCGACGCCAATGCGCGGTTCTATGAACATGCGATGAAACTGTGGGAGGGGCTGAGCCAGGATTTGAATTTCAACGTCATGTTCTCGCAACGCGGCGTGCTGAACCTGGCCCATTCCAAGTTCCAGTTGGAGAGTTTTTGCCGCCGCGGCAACGCCATGCGCCTGAACGGCATCGATGCGGAATTGCTGGACCGGGAGGGCGTCGCGGCGTTCGTGCCGGAACTGGATATGTCCCGGACCGCCCGCTTTCCCGTCGCGGGCGGCCTGTTGCAGAGGCGCGGCGGCACCGCCCGCCATGATGCCGTCGCCTGGGGCTATGCCAGGGCGGCGGACCGGCGCGGCGTCGATATCATTCAAAATTGCGAGGTCACCGGCATCCGCCGGGACCAACGCGGCGTCGTGGGCGTGGAAACCAGCCGGGGTTATATCGGCGGCCGCCGCATCGGCCTGGCTGTGGCGGGCCACACCAGCCAACTGGCGGCCATGGCGGGCCTGCGCCTGCCCATCGAGTCGCACGTCCTGCAGGCCATGGTCAGCGAGCCGGTGAAGCCCTGCCTGGACGCCGTCATCACCTTCGGCGCGGCGCATCTGTATGTCAGCCAGTCGGACAAGGGCGAATTGGTCATGGGCGGCGATATCGATGGCTACAACTCGTTCGCGCAGCGCGGCAACCTGGCCATTATCGAACATGTGGCGGCCTGCCTGGTGGCGTTGTTCCCACAATTCAGCCGCCTGCGCATTCTGCGCACCTGGGGCGGCATCGTGGACATGACCATGGATGGCAGCCCGATCATCGGCACGACGCCGGTGGCGGGGCTGTTCCTGAACGGGGGGTGGTGCTACGGCGGTTTCAAGGCGACGCCGGCCTCGGGCTGGGTCTTTGCCCACACCATGGCCACGGGCCGGCCGCACGAATTGAATGCCGATCTGAACCTGGACCGTTTTCACACCGGCCGCGTGCTGGACGAAAATGGCGCCGGCCCCTATCCGTGGATGCACTAGGCCGAATGCCATGTTCCTGATCCCCTGCCCCCACTGCGGACCCCGCGCCATGAGCGAATTCAGCTATCGCGGCGATGCCAACGCAACCCGACCCGCGGAGCCAAGCGGGGCCAGTGACGCCGAATGGATCGAATATCTATACCTGCGCGACAATCCCAAGGGCGGTCATGGCGAATTGTGGCAGCATATTCACGGCTGCCGCCGCTGGTTGCGGGTCAGCCGGGATGCCGTCAGCCATGAAATTCTCGGCTGCCGGGAAGCGGTGGAGGCCGAGCCGTGAATTTCCGCCTGCCCGAAGGTGGCATGATCGACCGCCAGCGCGCCCTGTCCTTTACCTTTGACGGCACGGCCTATCGAGGTTTCCACGGCGATACCCTGGCCTCGGCCCTGCTGGCCAATGGCGTGCGGCTGGTCGGACGCAGCTTCAAATATCACCGTCCCAGAGGCATATTTTCGGCCGGCGGCGAGGAACCGAACGCCCTGGTGCGCCTGGGCCAAGGCGCCCGGGCCGAGCCCAACATGCGGGCGACCCAGATCGAACTGTTTGACGGCCTGGTGGCCCATAGCCAGAATAACTGGCCGTCCCTGCGCTGGGATTTGGGGCAGGTTCTGGGCTGGCTGGGGCGTTTCCTGCCCGCCGGTTTCTACTACAAGACCTTCATGTGGCCGGCCAGCATGTGGCCCCACTACGAAAAAATTATCCGCCGCATGGCGGGCATGGGCCAGAGCCCCACCTTGCCCGATCCCGATTTTTACGAAAAGCGCCACGCCCATTGCGATCTGCTGGTCATCGGCGCCGGACCCGCCGGACGACGGGCCGCGGACGAGGCCGCCCGCAAGGGAGGGAACGTTTGGCTGGCGGACGAGGGCGGCGGCCCGGATACCGTCGATGATAAAATCACCCTGCTGCGGTGGACTACCGTGTTCGGCAAATATGACGATCATCTTTATGGCCTGGTGCAGCACCGGCCGGGCCAAAAACCACGGCAAATCCTCTGGCTGTTGCGGGCCAAGGCCGCCGTGCTGGCCAGCGGCGCCATCGAACGGCCCATGGTGTTCGCCAACAACGACCGCCCCGGCATCATGCTGGCATCGGCCGCCGTGCGCTATTTGACGGACTTTGCCGTGCGGGCGGGCACGCGGGCCGTGATCGTCACCAACAACGACAGCGCCCATGAAACCGCCCGCGTTCTGGCCGAGGGGGGCATCGAAATTGCCGCCATCGTCGATCACCGGCACATGGGCGGGCGGCGGGACGGGGCGGATTGCGAAGTCCTGTACAATCATGCGGTCATCGACACCGCGGGCGGCCGGGCCTTGACCGGCGTCACCGTCGCCCCCCTGGATGTCAACGGCGATGCGGTGCCCCAATCGGGGCGGCGGATCGATTGCGACCTGCTCTGTGTTTCTGGCGGCTTCACCCCCAGCGTGCATCTGTACTCGCAAGCCGGCGGCAAGCTGGCCTTCCGCGAAGACCTGCAAACCCTGGTGCCCCATGGCGGCGTCTCCGGCATGACGGTGGTGGGGGCGGCCAATGGTGACTTCATCGCCGACGCCAGGGCGCCCCTCGCCTTGAGCCGGTCCAGGGCCAAGCAATTCATCGATCTTCAAAACGACGTGACGGCGGCCGATGTGGAATTGGCGGCGCGGGAGGGCTATCGCTCCGTCGAGCATGTAAAGCGGTACACCACGCTTGGCATGGGCACGGATCAGGGCAAGACATCCAACCTGAACGGCATCGCGGTTCTGGCCGGCGCCTTGGGCAAACGTCCGGCGGAGGTCGGCGTCACCACTTACCGCCCGCCCTATACGCCCGTCACCATCGGCGCCCTGGTGGGCCGGGACGGCGGCGCCTTTCTCGCCCCCACCCGGCGCACGCCCATGCATGACTGGCATGAGGAGAAGGGCGCGGTATTTATCCCCTCCGGTCTGTGGCATCGCCCACATTATTATCCCAGGCCCGGCGAAAGCTTTCGCGATGCCGTGAACCGAGAATCCCTGGCCGTGCGCCAGGCTGTCGGCATTGTCGATGTTTCCACCCTGGGGCGGATTGACCTGCACGGCGCGGACGTGCTGGAGTTCTTGAACCGCATTTATATCAACGGTTTCAAGACCCTGGCGCCCGGCATGTGCCGCTATGGCGTCATGCTGCGGGACGATGGCCGGGTTTTCGACGACGGCACCGTCGCCCGCATGGCGGACGATCACTTCATCATGACCACGACGACGGCGAATGCCGGCCCGGTCATGGCGCATCTGGAATATTACAGCCAGGTCATCTGGCCCGAGTTGGAGGTGCGCCTGGCCTCGATCACCGATCAATGGGCGGTGGCGGCCGTGGCGGGGCCGCGGTCGCGGGCGTTGTTGGATAACCTGGACGGCGGCATCGAATTCGCCAATCAGGCGATGCCCTTCATGGCCTGGCGGGCCGGCCGGATCGGCGGTATTCCGGCACAGGTCTTCCGCATCAGTTTCTCCGGCGAGCTGGCCTACGAAGTCGCGGTGCCGGCGGATCATGGCCACGGGATGTGGGAGATGCTGCTGGCGGCGGGCGAAGGGCTTGGCGTCATACCCTACGGGACCGAGGCCTTGACCACCCTGCGCACGGAAAAAGGCCATTTCGCCATGGGGCCGGAGGCCGATGGCCGCGCCACGGCGGATGACCTCGGGCTGGGCGGCATGTTGTCCAGCAAGAAGGATTTCATTGGCCGGCGATCCCTGAAGCTGCCGGCCTTGGCGCCGAAGGATCGTTTTAACCTGGTTGGCTTGATGCCCCGTGACGGGACCACCGCCATTCCCCCCGGCGCCATTATCCTGGATACCGAGACGGCGGCGCCCGTCATGGACAAGGCCGGCCACGTGACCACCGCCGTCTATTCCGCCAACCTGGAAAAGCCCATCGCCCTGGCCATGCTCACCAATGGCCGCCAGCGCATGGGCGAGGCGCTATGGGCCCATGCGCCCCTGGAAGACCGCGTTGTCGCGGTCGAGGTCACGCAGCCGGTCTTTATCGATCCAAAGGGGGAGCGTCTGCGTGCCTGAGAGCCATGACCCCACCCCGCCCCGGCGCTCCGCCCTGGCCGGCGCGCCCGAGAGCAACGAATTGATCCGGGAACGCACGGGCCTTTCGATCCAGCGGCTGTACGCGCCAACGGGCGGCTTTACCGGCGATATAGGCCTCACGCTGCCAGCGGAGGCCAACCGCGCCAGCCTGAATGGGGGACTGCACGCCCTGTGGCTGGCGCCGGGCGAATGGCTTTTAGTGGGCGAGGCGCCGGAATCGGTGGCAAAAGCCACGGCAAATGCGGTGGCGGCGGGCGGCGCCCTAACCGATCTGTCTCATGCCCGCACGGTTTTCCGCATCCCCATTGAAGCCGCCCCGGAGATTTTGGCCAAGGGCTGCTCCCTGGACCTGCGCGACGATATCTTCCCGCCCGGTTCTTGCGCCCAAAGCGTCCTGGCCAATGTCGCCATTCTGCTTCACCACCTGGCCAACGGCGATCACATGGACCTCTACGCCGCCCGCAGCTATGGCCGCTTCATGCACGATTGGCTGTTGGACGCGGCCGGCTGAGCTATTCTTCCGGAATGGCGAAGTGGTGCATCTCGGGAAATTCCGGGTACCGCGGTATGCCGTCGCCGCTGCTGTCGGCGGCGTAGTCGGCCATTTCATCCGTGAAGATGCGCATCATCAGCTTCAGGCCCGTTGGCTGATCCAAGCTGCCAGCGGTGATGGCGATGGTGTCCCCGCCATCGCGGCGGAAAAACATGGTGGAGCCGCAATGGCCGCAGAAGCCCCGTTCCACTTTTTCCGAACTGCGGTACCAGGTCAGCGCGCCGCCATCGTCGGCAATGGAGAGATTGGCCCGGCGGGCGCCGATGGCATGCCAGACGCTGCCCGTGAGACGCCGGCAGCTTTCGCAGTGGCATTCCACCACTTGGCGCACGAGCCCGGTAATGTCATACCGGACCCGCCGGCAATGGCATCCGCCCCGCACGGTTACTCAGCCGCGACGACGTCTTCGCTCAACAAGCTCCCGACGTAGAAGCCACGCTTCTTCAGGTTGTTGTAAAACACATCATTGAAACTGTCGGCCACCGAACCCTTGACGCTGTCGTTGGCCACCAGGGCATCGGACCAGGCCTGGACCAGCGGGAAGTCCCGCAGGATGCCCGATTGGACGAATTTCTCCACCATGGCCAGGCGTTGCAGGAACGGCGCATAGGCCGCATCGACCAAGCACAAGTCGGCACCGTTGAAGTAGGGGCCGTCGTTGCCGCGTTCGTTGGCGATGGCGTCTTCCAGTTTTTGCAGGAATTTTGGCGCGCCAGCCAGCTTCTCCTCCATCTCCTCCCGGCTTTTGGTGTAGTAGATGTTGAT
>JAYGEB010000083.1:0-5472 GCA_046582595.1 Alphaproteobacteria bacterium
AACGGCTTCCTTGGTTTTGCCTTTTGGGATGTCCTGGCCTTTACCGTGATATCATGGCGCGACATCGGTGAATTCGATGAGATCCGGGTGGACCGGATATCTCCCGATGACGCCGTCAGCCTGCACCATGGTGAAACCGAAGGCATATTGAAGGGCGTTGGCCTGGGACATTTCGCCGCCTTTTTCAGCCGCGAGCATCGGGAAAACGACTATCTGTGGGGCCGGCTGCACGGGGCGGAACGCCTGATCGATATCGTCATCGACAGCGCCGCGCTCGAAGGCGCGGCCGAGAACATCGACGTGACCGCCATCAAGCGCCGCGCCTTCACGGCGATACTCGAGGCCGAGGCCCTGCACCTGGGCAAAAGCGGCGATTTGCTGGCCCGGTTGCGCGAAGAGATCGCCGCGCTTTAGACTTTGATATAACTTGCTAAATGGAGCTATCGCCATGCCAGTTGAATACAGCCGGATCGACGAATTCGCCCTGATCACCCTGAACCGGCCGGAAGCCTTGAACGCCTTGAGCGTGCAAGTGGTCAAGGATATCGGCGCCGCGATCGAGGCGGCCGCCCAATCCGATGCCCGCGCCCTGTTGATCACCGGGGCCGGGGAAAAGGCCTTTTGCGCCGGCGCCGATATCTCGGAATTCATGGGCCGGAATATCGTCGAGGCCATGGCCGCGACGGAGCTGGGGCAGAATACCTTCGCCAAGCTGGACAGCCTGACCATCCCCTCGCTGGCGGTGATCAACGGCTATGCCCTGGGCGGCGGGCTGGAACTGGCAACCGCCTGTACCCTGCGCGTGGCCACCAATAACGCCAAGCTGGGCCTGCCGGAGATCAAGCTGGGCCTGATCCCAGGCTATGGCGGCACCCAGCGCCTGCCCCGCCTGGTGGGCCAGGGCCGGGCCCTGGACATGGTCATGACCGGCCGCATGGTGGCCGCCGAAGAGGCCCTGAGCATGGGCCTGATCAACCGTATCGTCGAGGCCCCGGCGGTGGAGGGCGCCATTCAATATGCACGGGAGTTCGCCGGTTTCTCCCTGCCCGTGCTGCGTTATGGCCGGGAGGCGGTGATGCGGGCCGATCAATCGGCGCTGTCGGAGGGGCTGCGGATCGAACGTGATTTGAACACTCTGGCTTTCCAGGGCGAGGACGCGGCCGAGGGCGCGGCGGCGTTTTTGGAAAAACGCGCGGCCATCTTCAAGGACCGATAGGGATGGCGGCGGGCAAGGTCATCGCGGTCACCGGCGCCAGCAGGGGCATCGGCTCGGGCATCGTGGCGGAACTGGCGGCGCGCGGACACATCGTGGGCTGTCTGTCGCGCCAGGGCCTGGGGCCGGAGGACCGGGAGATCGCCGGCAACCTGATCAATCTGACCTGCGACATGGAAGACGAGGGGCAAATCGGAGCCGCCCTGCATGCGCTCGCCGAACAGGCCGGCCGGATCGACGTCCTGATCAACAATGCCGGCCTACACCTGGAAGGCGTCAGCGCGGACGTCTCCAAGGCGGATTTCGAACGGGTCCTGGCGATCAATATCACCGGGCCGTTTCTGGCCTGCCGTGAAGTCTATCCCCATATGGTGGCGGGTGGCGGCGGTTTGATCATCAACATCGGATCATTCTTCGACCGCCTGGGCGCCAAACGCAATCTGGCCTACAATTGCACCAAATCGGCCCTGGGCGCCCTGACCCGTACCCTGGCGGTGGAATGGGCCAAGGACAAAATCCGCGTGCTCGATCTGGCGCCCGGCTTTGTCGCAACCGATCTGAACGCCGAATACATGGCTCGGGACAGCTTCAAGGATTTCATCCGCCGCCGCATCCCGACGGGACATACCGCCAGCATCGACGAAGTGGCGCGCTTCATTGCCCTGCTGGTGGCCGAGGATCTACCCAGCCTGACCGGCGAGACCATCTTCATGGACGGCGGCCAGAGCATCAATCAATAGGAACAATAAGATGAAAGTGCTCAAGCGCCTCGACGACAATCTGGACCTGGCGGAGGAGGAACGCCTGCTGCTGGACGGCGTGCGCGCCCTGTGCCGGGACCAAATCGGCCCCCGGGCGGCGGCCCACGACCAAAGCGGCGAATTCCCCTGGGACAATATCCACGCCATCAACCAACTGGGCCTGAACGGCATGTTCATTCCCGAAGATTATGGCGGCGCGAAAATGTCCTATGTGGCCTACCTGGCGACGATCCGGGAAATCGCCAAGGCCTGCGCCGCCACCGGGTTGATCTGGGGCACCACCTTTCATGCCATCAAACCGGTGATCGACTTCGCCTCGCCCGAGCAAAAAACCCGGCTGTTGCCTGGCATCGCCGCCGGCGGCCTGGTCTCTCTCTGCATCACCGAACCCACCGCCGGATCGGACGCCACGGACATGAAGACCCGCTTCACCCCGGACGGCGGCGAAATCGTCATCAATGGCGGCAAGACCTTCATCACCACCGGCGACCATGCCGATCTTTATGTCCTGTTCGGCAAATGGTCGGAAATCGAGAATGACAAGGCCTCGATCTCCGTCGTGCTGGTCGAAAAGGGCACGGCGGGCCTGACGGTCACCGGCAAGGAGGACAAGATGGGTCAACGCGCCGCCTCCACCGTGTCATTGTCTTTCGATGATGTCCGCATCCCGAGAACCAATCTGTTATGCGAACCGGGCGACGGCCTGAAAATCCTGTTCTCGGCCCTGAACAAATCCCGCCCCTCCATTGCCGCCCATGCCCTCGGCATCGCCCGCGCCGCGTTCGAGGAGGCGGTGGCCTATATCAATCAAAGGCGGCAGTCGGGCCGCAACATCATCGAGTTCCAGGGCATTCAATTCATGCTGGCCGACATGGCCACGGACCTGGCGTTGTGTGAAAGTTGGCTGTGGCGGGTCGGCGCCATGATCGATAATGGCGAGGAGGATATCGGCATCGAAGCCTCCATGCTGAAAATGCGCGCCTCGGACCTGGCCATGAGCATTTCGGAAAATGCCGTGCAACTGCATGGCGGCTACGGCTATTGCAAGGACTATGCCGTCGAACGCTACATGCGGGACGCCAAGATCACGCAGATATACGAAGGCACCAATCAAATCCACCGGCAACTGATCGGGCGCTCGTTTATTGAGCGCTGAGGTAATCCGCCCGGGCAAGGGATAAGAATCTGAAGTCCAGGCCATAATGGAATTGTAGGCCGCCGGACCGCAAGCCGATCTTCTTGAGCACGTTTTGCGAAGCGGAATTTTCCGGGTGCGTTACGGCGACAATGGGATCGAATTCGAAATCCCGAAAGCCATGACCAAGAACCCGCCGCGCCGCCTCCGTAGCCACCCCCTGGCCCCAAGCAGCGGTGACAAAACGATAGCCAATCTCGATCAAGCCAGTGTCTTCAAACGGGAATAGTCCGCACCAACCCAATGTCTCGCCATTCCCGGCCCAGGCCACGGTCCAGATGGCGCCTCTTCCGGGCCAATGGGAGGCCATCCTGGACCGCATGGTTGCCCGGCGTTCTTCCGCCATGGGCGGGCCGTGGGGGAACAGATAACGGCCCACCTCGGGGTCCATGTCCATCTTGACGAAAAATTCCAGGTCATCCAGCCGCCAGGGCCGCAGGCGCAACCGTTCCGTCGTGAGTTCAGGCCACATGCGCCGAAGGCGGGGCGCTGCCGGAAATTTGGCAGCGCCACAAAATGCGCCGGTGGCTGGGGTCGAAGGCATCCCGGCGGTGCAGGGTGGAACGGTTGTCCCAGATCAGCACATCGCCCGCCCGCCATTCGTGGGCGTAGGTAAATTCGGCGCGCGCGCAATGCTCCCAGACCCGGTCCAGCAGGGCTTCGCTGTCATCAACTTCCATGTCCTTGATGTAAGCGTTGGTGCGCCGGCCCAGGAACAAGGCCTCGCGGCTATTCTCCGGATGCCCGATCACCATGGGGTGGACCGCGCCCGGCGCCTGGCGCACATCGCCAACGACGGCCATGCCTTTGCGCAAATCACCGGCGGAGGTATAGGAGGAATTATGCAGGGCCCGCCGGTCACCGACCTCGGCCCGTAGACCGGCCGGCATATGTTCCCAGGCCCGGTACATGTTGGCGAACCAGGTATTGGCCCCATAAGGTGGCACCTCATGGCCATAGAGGACGGAGGCCGTGGGCGGAATATCCAGATAGGTCATGTCGGAGTGCCATTCCGCCTCGCCATCGCCAAGGGCGCCGATGGCCTTGCCGTTCTCGATCACATTGGAAATGATCCACATATCCGTGGCTTCTTCCGACCCGGCATCGGCGCGCAGATCCCGTTCGCTGGCGGGCGGCGGCTCCAGCGGGCCAAAGCGCGCGGCGAAGGCGGTCAGTTGTTCCGGCGTCAGGGTCTGGCCCCGGAACAACAGCACGCAATGATCCAGCCAGGCTTGGCGAATAGCCGCGAATGCCTCGTCGTCCAGGCCAGCGGCCAGATCGACGCCATCCACACGGGTGCCGATGGCATCATTGATTGGGGTTATTCGCATCACGATGGTCCTTTCATACGCCTTCGGCCATCATGGCCGAAATACCGCCGGACTTCCATGATTTGATCACCGCGACAGGTCCGGCTTGCTTGCGGTTTGGGCGCGCGGTATCAGTTGACCCTCATGCTATTCTCCCTCCCCGCGCTTTTTCTGAACGCCTTTATCGCCGCGACAATTTTGCCGGCGGCCTCCGAGGCCATGCTCTGGATCATTGTCGCCAACGATCCGGTGATGCTGTGGCCGGCCATCGCCGTGGCCTCCGCCGGCAACACCGCCGGCGCCGTGATCAATTGGCTGTTGGGGCGATACCTGTCGCAATTTTCCACGCGGCGCTGGTATCCCCTCACTGAAAAGCAACAGGAACGCGCCGGCGCCTGGTTTCGACGCTTTGGCCTGTGGTCGCTGCTATTCGCCTGGCTGCCCGTGGTCGGCGATCCCCTAACCGTGGTGGCCGGGGTCTTGCGGGTCAGGTTTCCGCCCTTCCTGTTCCTGGTCGCGCTCGGCAAAACCGGGCGCTACGTCGTCATCGCGATTCTGGCAAGCTAAAACAGATTTTTGTGAGCATCCGACCTAGTCCGCCGGCGGCGGGGGCAGGCCGTCGGGGGGCCAGGCGGCGATGCCGTCTTCGAGGGGGATTTGCAGGCTTTTCAGCAGAATGGAGAAAGTATTCCAGTTACAGATCGCGGCGACCAGTTCCAGGCGTTCCGCGTGGCTAGAAAGGTGTTCGGCGCAGGCCCGCCAACTCGCCTCGCCGACCGCGCCGTGGTCCAGCACATCGTCCGCGGCGGCGATCACGGCCAGTTCGGCCGGGCCCAAACATGTGGCGTTGGCGGGATCGCGGACGGCTAGGATTTCCGCTTCCGTCAGGCCGATGCGCAAGGCCACCGGCCAATGCTGGGTCCACTCGTACAGGGCCCCGGTGCGCCAGCCGATGCGCATGATGATCAATTCCCGCAGACGGCCGTCCAGTTC
>JAYGEB010000436.1:0-9484 GCA_046582595.1 Alphaproteobacteria bacterium
CCCCGATGAAGATGATTGGCCATTTTCCACCGCCGCCCCTATTCAGAGGCTCTCTCGTCAAAGGCCCGGCAGATGGCCCAATACGCCCATTCCCGATTTTCCCCGAGCCGCCCCGAAGCACCGGGCGAGGATGGAAATGGTGCCCAGGAGAAGACTCGAACTTCCACGGGGTTACCCCCACTAGCACCTGAAGCTAGCGCGTCTGCCAATTCCGCCACCTGGGCCTCAGGGCGGCATCGATACTGCCCGGACCAAGCCTTGTCAAGGGAGCGCGCGGGCCGCGCATCGAAGCCCGCCCTTCACCCCGAAGCGTCTGGAGTGGTGATTGGGCTGTCCTTGCCGGGAGAATTGTTGCTATAAGGCTGCAAGCGCCAAAAGCGAGGCGGCAAAGGTGAAATGGGCGGCGAAATGGGCGGCGGAATGGGCAAGGTAACGGTCATTGGCGGCGGTGGGTTTCTGGGCCGCTATCTGGTCAGGCGTTTGGCGGAACAAGGTCTGGGCGTGCGCGTGGCGGTGCGCGATCCGGAGGCCGCGGGCCATCTGAAACCCATGGGTGATGTGGGCCAGGTCCAGCCGGTCCAGGCCAATATCCGTAACCAGGCCTCCATCGAGCGCGCCGTGGCAGGCGCGGATATGGTGGTCAATCTGGCCGGCGTGATGTTTCCGGGCGGTAAACAGAGTTTTCAGGCGGTGCACGAAACCGGCGCCGCCACCGTGGCCCGGGCCTCGGCGGAGGCTGGCGTGGGACGTCTGGTCCATGTTTCAGCCCTGGGCGCGGACGTGGACGGCAACAGCAAATACGCCCGCGGCAAGGCCGCCGGTGAAGCGGCGGTGCGGCAGGCCTATCCGGATGCCAGCATCATTCGCCCGGCGACCCTATTCGGGCCGGAGGACAAATTCTTTAACCTCTTTGCCGCGCTGGCGGCCCTCTCGCCCGTCATGCCGCTGCTGGGCGGCGGCCATAACCTTATGCAGCCCGTCTATGTGGGCGATGTGGCCCAGGGCATCGCCGCCCTGTTGCGCGAAGGGGCGGTCCCCGGCGGCACCTATGAATTGGCCGGCCCCCAAGTTCTCTCCATGGCCGAACTGATGGCAATGGTATGCGCCCGGACCGGCCGCAACCGTCTGCTGCTGCCCCTGCCCTATGCCTTGGCCAAGGTGGAGGCCTTCTTTCTGCAACTGACGCCCTGGAAGATCGTGACCGTCGATCAGGTCGAAATGCTGAAGGCCGACAACGTGGCCGGCGGCGGGCTGCCGGGTCTGGCCGAGCTTGGCGTGACGCCCACCGCGCTGGAGGCGGTCCTGCCCAGCTATCTGCATCGTTACCGCAGGGCGGGACGCCAGCCGTCCATGGAGCAGACTTAAGCCTCTGTTTAGCGCCTTTCAAGATTGTTCCAAGACGCCCTAGCCATACAGCCAGTACAGCAGCGCCGCACCCAGCAACAGGCGATAGATCACAAACGGGGTGTAGGAGGCATGGCGCAGCCAGCGCATCATCAGCGTCACCGCCAACAGGGCGGTTACAAAGGCCAGGGCGGCGGCGATCAGGGCATCCAGCCCCAGGGCCAATTGGCCGCTTTGCACGACTTGCAGACCCAGATAAATGCCGGCCGCCAGGATCACGGGCATGGACAGCAGCAAGGATATGCGCGCCGCGTCCTCGCGCTCGAAACCAAGGACGCGCGCCGCCGTGATGGTGATGCCCGAGCGCGAGGTGCCGGGGATCAGGGCCAGGATCTGGGCCAGTCCGATCAACAGAATGGAGCCATAATTCAATTGCCCGATCCGCTTGCGCCGCGGGCCCAGCCGGTCCGCCGCCCACAGCGGAATGGCGAACAACAATGTGGTCCAGGCGATGATGGCGGGCGAGCGCAAGAGTTCCAAATAACCCTGGCTGGCCAGCACATATCCCGCCCCGAGCGCCGGCAGGGTGCCGAGGATGATCAATACGAACAGCCGTCCGCCGGGCGTGAGGCGGCCTTGCAGCAGGGCGAACAGGCCGGACAGCATGGCGCCCACGTCCTGGCGGAAATACAACATCACCGCGCCCAGGGTGCCCAAATGCACGGCGATATCGATGGTCGGGCCCTGGTCCGGCCAGTTGGCCACCTGCGGCACCAGGATCAAATGCGCCGAAGAGGAAATCGGTAAAAATTCCGTCAGGCCCTGGACCACGGCGACGACGATCAGATGCAGCAAACTCACATGAAGACTCCGGACCGGCCCCGATGCGGAGCGGCTGTTTGGCGATTTTGTCACAGTGCCATACTGGCGGGATTAATACACCAAAACCGGATAGCGCCAAAGCTCGGGCGGGCCTACATTGGGCCATGGATACACAAATCAAGGCGCGTCTGGCCGCCCTCGACTGGGACCGGATCGCCGAACAGATAGAAACGCGGGGCCACGCCCTGGGCGGGCGGTTGTTGCGCGCCGGGGAATGCGCCGATCTTATGGCTTTGTTTGATTGCGATGCGCGCTTCCGCGGCACCATTGAGATGGCCCGCCATCGCTTTGGCGAGGGCCGGTACCGCTATTTCGCCGATCCCTTGCCGGCCCTGGTCGCTGAATTGCGCCGGGAGCTCTATCGCCACCTCTCTCCCATCGCCAATGCAATGGCCGCCAAACTGCCGGGCGGGCAGACCTATCCAAAAGAGTTGGAGGCCTATCTGCGGGCCTGCCACGCGGCGGGTCAAGCCAAGCCAACGCCCCTGTTGCTGCGCTATGAAACCGGCGGCTACAACCGTTTGCATCAGGATTTGTACGGGGAGATGCATTTTCCCCTGCAGGCGGTATTTATGTTGAGCCGGCCCGGCCAGGATTTCACGGGCGGCGAATTCATGCTGCTGGAAAACCAGCCCCGGGCCCAATCCATCGGCCAGGTGATCCTGCCGGGACAGGGCGAGATGGTGATCATTCCGGTGCGGGAACGGCCGGTCCGGGGCAAGCGCGGCTATTTCCGCGCCCCCATTCGCCACGGCGTCAGCCGCCTCCATTCCGGCCTGCGTCTTACCTTGGGGGTGATTTTTCATGACGCCGCGTAGGCCGAACCGACCGGTCGCACCCCACAAATAGGACACCCCTTCACAAGCACCGGGCAATGCGCGACAGTGTCGCCAGTCGCGCCAAGGGAAGGACAATCACATGGCTGAACCAATCGTCTTGCAGGTCTTCACAGATTACGTTTGACCGTGGTGTTATCTCAGTACCGGGCGTATTGAAAAACTGAAGCGGAAATTCAATATCGAGGCGAAATGGGTGCATTTTCCCCTGCATCCCGAAACCCCCCAGGAGGGCCGCAGCCTGGAAGAGCTGTTCGCCGGCCGGGGCGTGGACTTGGACGCCATGTACAACCGCATGAAGGGGCTGATGGACGCCGAGGGGCTGCCCTATGGCCAGCGCAGCCATACCTACAACAGCCGCCTGGCCCAGGAACTGGGTAAATGGGCCGATACCCAGCCGGGCGGCGAGGCCATCCATGATGCGCTCTATCGGGCCTACTTCGTCGACGCGGCGAACGTGGGCGACATCGAGACCCTGCTGAAGATCGCCCAAGCCGTCGGCCTGGACGTGGAGGCGGCCCGGGAGGTGCTGGAAAGCCGCGGCTTTTCCGACGCGGTGGATGCCGATTGGGAGCTCTCCCGGCGCCATGGCGTCACCGGCGTGCCCACCTTCGTCGCCGGCGGCCGGGGCGTGGTCGGCGCGCAGCCCTACGAAACATTGGAGAAGTTGCTGGAAGAGGCCGGCGCCGAACTCAGAAATTAGCGCGTCTTCGGGATTGAAATGGTTGATCAAGGCCGCGACGGCGGCCCGGCGCTTATGCGCCGCCCGCGCGGAGCGGTGCGCTCTTGTGCACAAGCGTGAGCGAATAGAGCCAGGCCCGATACATTCAATCTCGAAATGGGCCTAATGGATCGGCGCATCGCCGGCGGCCGCCGTGGTTTGCGCGTCCGCCGCGATCCACTGGCCGGTTCCGTCATAATCCGGCGCGGCCAGGCGGATCATGGTTTCGGCAATATGTTCGGGCGGCGGTAGCTGGCTTGGATCCTCGCCGGGGAAGGCGGCCGCCCGCATGTCCGTGCGCGTCGGGCCCGGATTGACCACATTGACCCGCAGGTTGGTCTTTTGCGTTTCCTTGGCATAGGCCATGGCAATGGCCTCCAGGGCCGCCTTGGTCGAGGCATAAAGCGCCCAATAGGGCGGCAGGGAACGGGCCGCGCCGGAGGTGATGAAAAGCGCCCGCCCCGCATCCGAGCGCCGCAACAGGGCGTCCATGGAGCGGATCAGGCGGTAGTTGGCCGTGACGTTCAGGTCATAGGCCCGCTGCCAGACCTCCGGCCGGATGTGGCCGACCGGCGAGAGATCGCCCAATATGGCGGCGTTGCCGACCAGGATATCCAGCTTGCCCCAGCGTTCGAAGATCTGCCGGCCCAGATCGTCGATTGCGCCGAAGTCGGTCAGATCCATCGCCACCAGGGTGGCGCCGCCGCCCAGACCCTTGATTTGGTCATCCAGTTCTTCCAGCCCGCCGGCAGTGCGGGCGACGCCGATGACGTGGGCGCCCTCCGCCGCGTAAGCCTTGGCGATGGCCGCGCCAAGGCCCCGCGAGGCGCCGGTGATCAGGGCCAGGCGGCCTTTCAGACGTCCGGCCATTTTGATATTCCGCTCATGGCCGCGGCCTCAACTATGCTCCGCCAGCAGGGACAATTGCGCCGAGGGGCGTCCCTGGGCCAGGTCGATCAGGGCGATGGGATACTCGCCGGAGAAACAGGCGTCGCAAAATTGCGGGGTGCCAAGGTCCCGGTCCCCGCCGCAGACCGCTTGATACAAACCATTGATGGAGATAAAGGCTAGGCTGTCCACGCCGATGTGCCGCGCCATCTCCGCCATGTCCCAATTGGCGGCCAGCAGTTCGTCGCGGCTGGGCGTGTCGATGCCGTAGTAGCAGGGATTGGCCGTGGGCGGCGATGCGATGCGCATATGAACCTCCGCCGCGCCGGCCTCGCGGACCATCTGCACGATTTTCATGGAGGTGGTGCCGCGGACGATCGAATCGTCGACCAGCACCACGCGCCGGCCCTCGATCTCGGCCCGGTTGGCGTTGTGCTTCAACTTGACGCCGAAATTGCGGATGTTTTGCGACGGTTCGATAAAGGTCCGGCCCACATAATGGTTGCGGATGATGCCCAATTCGAAGGGCACGCCGGCCTCCTCGGCATAGCCGATGGCCGCGGGCGTGCCGGAATCGGGCACCGGGATCACCACATCGACCTCGACCGCGCTTTCCCGCGCCAGATTAGCGCCAATGGCCTTGCGCACGGCATAGATGGAGCGGCCGCCGGCGATGCTGTCGGGCCGCGAAAAATAAACATACTCGAATATGCAGGGCCGGGATTTCGCCGGCGGAAAGGGTTTGATGCTTTCAATGGCGGCAATGCCGTCGTGGTTGCAAACGACAATCTCGCCGGGCTCAATCTCGCGCACGAAATCGGCGCCGATAATGTCCAGGGCGCAGGTCTCCGAGGTTAGGATTGGCGCGCCGTCCAACTCGCCCAGAACCAACGGCCGCACGCCCATGGGGTCGCGCACGCCGATCAGCCGGTCCTCGGTCATGGCGACCAGGCTATAGGCGCCAACGACGGAACGCAGGGCATCGACCATGCGGTCGAGGAGGCCATGATAGGACGAGGTGGCGATCAAATGAATGATCACTTCGGAATCCATGGTCGATTGAAAAATGCAGCCCCGTTCCACCAACTGGCTGCGCAAGGTCGCGGCATTGGTCAGGTTGCCGTTGTGACCGATGGCGAAACCGCCTGTTTGTAGTTCGGCGAACAGCGGCTGGACGTTGCGCAAAACGGTTTCGCCCGTGGTGGCGTACCGGTTGTGACCTAGCGCCGCGTCGCCGGGCAGGCTGCCGATCACCAATTCGGAATTAAAATTGTCGCCCACATGGCCAAGGCTGCGGTGGGAATAGAACTGCCCGTCCTTATAGGACACGATACCGGCCGCCTCCTGCCCCCGGTGCTGCAAGGCATGCAGTCCGAGCACCGCATTGGCGGCGGCGTCCGGGCTGCCGATAATGCCAAAGACACCGCATTCCTCGTGAAACTTGTCACTGTTGGCGGGATCGGGCAGGTAGGGGTGGGTGGTCAGGTCCAAGCCGGATACCTTGCGGTTTGGCGGGCCGGATCCGGGACGAGCTGGGGAGCGCTGTTTCAATTGTCCGTCCGGTTCTGGATAAGGCGGTTCATATCTTCGCGCGAGCCCGATGTATAGCCGCTTTCGCCGCGCTTGTCAGGGCCCGGGATTATCGCTTTCAACTGTGCGGCGGCGCGGCCGGCCTTGATGACCTCATTCAGGGTGGCATCCAGGCCGTCGGCGCCGCCCTGGCCCCGTTCACCGATACCCGCCAGGCCGTCGCGGATGTCTTCGGGCGCCAGGCGGGCCAGAACGCCGGCGCTGTATTCAACGGCCGGCATGGCGCGGGCCTGACGCAGCCAGTCGGGCTGCTCCGCCGCGGGCAGAAATTGCACCAGAACCAGGTACGCCAGCGCGACCACGAAGACACCCCGTGTCAGGCCGAACAGGAAGCCGAGGGAACGGTCCAGAATACCGATTTCGCTGCCCCGTACCCGGCGCGAAATGGCCGAGGACAGCAGCAACGCCAGAGTTAGCACGACGACGAATATGATGGCTGCGGCGGCGCCGCCCGCGATCAGGGGCTGATCCACATAGCGCTGAATGAATGGCTGCGGCAGCGGGTACCAGGTCATGGCGGCGAAGGCGGCCATCACCCAGCCGGCAATGGACAACACCTCCTTGACGAAACCGCGGCTGAGCGCCAACAGGCCGGAGATCAACAGCAGGGCCAGGACCGCCAGGTCCGCCAAATTGATGGGAAAGTCGCTCAACATCGGCGTTCTATACGGCCTTCACCCGGTCGTTTGCAAACAGTTCCACCAGTTCCGGCAATCGGCTGATTTCACTGACCGCCAGGGTGCTTTTCCGGCCCTTGTGGACGGGCGGGGTCAGGGCCTTGGTAAAGCCCAGTTTGGCGGCTTCCTTCAGCCGCAGTTCCGCCTGCGCCACGCCGCGCACTTCGCCGGACAGGCTGATCTCGCCGAACAGCACCGCCTCGTGCGGGACCGGAACTTCCATCATCGAGGACACCAAGGCCGCCGCCACCGCCAGGTCGGCGGCCGGTTCGCCAATGCGCAGGCCGCCGGCGACATTCAGGTAGACATCGTGCCCGGCCAGCCCGAGGCCGCAACGGGCATCGAGCACGGCCAGCACCATGGCCAGTCGGTTGCCGTCCCAGCCCACGACGGTGCGCCGGGGCGATCCGGGCGGCGAGGGCGCCACCAGGGCCTGAATTTCCACCAGCACGGGGCGGCTGCCCTCCAGCCCGGCGAATACGGCGCTGCCCGAGATATCGACCGCCCCGCCCCGGTTGGCCAGGAACAGGGCGGAGGGGTTGGTCACCTCGATCAAGCCGGCCTCGCTCATTTCGAACACGCCGATTTCGTCCGTGGGGCCAAAGCGGTTTTTCACGGCGCGCAGAATGCGGAACTGGTGGCCGCGTTCGCCCTCGAAGTAAAGCACGCAATCGACCATGTGCTCCAACACCCTGGGGCCGGCGATTTGGCCGTCCTTGGTGACGTGGCCCACCAGCAACAGGCAAATGTCCCGGCGCTTGGCGACGCGGATCAATTCCTGGGCCGAGGCGCGGACCTGGCTTACCGTGCCGGGTGCTGCTTCCACGCTGTCCACATACATGGTCTGGATGGAATCGATGACCATCACGTGGGGCGCCTCCGCCCCCTCCATGGTGGCGACGATGTCGCGGACCGAGGTCGCCGCCGCCAGATCCAGGGGCGCGCCTTCCAGGCCGAGGCGGCGGGCCCGCATGCGTATCTGGCCGGGCGCCTCCTCGCCCGAGATATAGGCGCACCTGACGCCCTGTTTGGCCAGTTTCGCCACGACCTGCAGCACGATGGTGGATTTGCCGATGCCGGGATCGCCGCCGATAAGAATGGCCGAACCGGGCACCAGGCCGCCGCCGCAGACCCGGTCGAATTCGCCCAGGCCCGAGGCGGTGCGTGGGCCTTCGATCTCGCCGTGCTGGTTCAATTTGCGGAAATCGAGCACCCGGCCCCTGGGGTGGCCGCCGCCCCTGCCCAGACCCTTGGGCGGCGCCTCGCGCAAGGCTTCTTCCGATATGGTGTTCCATTCGCCACAGGCCCCGCAGCGGCCCGACCATTTTCCATGTACCGCGCCGCAGCTTTGACAGACATACTGTTCGGCCGTCTTGGCCACGCTCAGGATACTTCCAGGGCAAAAGGCCCCTCTTCGCGGCCATGGATGAATTGATCGACGAATTCGTTGTCGCAATGGTCGATCTGATCGACCGCGCCGGCCCAGATGATCTGGCCGTTGTACAACATGGCGACCCGGTCGGCGATGGTGCGGGCGGAGGACATGTCGTGGCTGATGGTCAGGGTGGTGGCGCCCAAATCCTGGACGCATTCGGTGATCAGATTGTTGATCATATCGCCCATGATCGGGTCCAGTCCCGTGGTCGGCTCATCAAAGAAAAGGATATCCGGTTCCGTGGCGATGGCGCGGGCCAGGCCGACCCGCTTGCGCATGCCCCCCGACAGCCCGGCCGGATCGGCCTCCGCCATGTTTTCGTCCATGCCGACCTTGGATAGCTTGTCGATGGCGATGGCGCGGGCTTGCTCCTTTTCCATCCCGGCGCCTTCGATCAGGCCGAAGGCGACGTTCTCCCATACCGTGAGGCTGTCAAACAATGCGGCGGATTGGAACAGCATGCCGAATTTCTTCAACACCCGTTCCCGTTCGGCCCCGCGCAGGCCGACCGTATCCTCGCCGTCAATGCGGATCTGGCCTTGTTCGGGTTGCAACAGACCAAGGACGCATTTCAACATCACCGACTTGCCGGTGCCCGAACCACCGATGACGACCACGGATTCGCCCTTGGCCAGGGACAGGTTGAGGCCGCTCAGCACCGCTTTCGGGCCAAACGATTTATGCACGTTGATAAGTTCCAGGCGCGGTGTCTCGGTCATTGGGAGAAGAAGGCTTCGGTAATGAAATAGTTGGCGATCAGGATCAGGATCAAGGACGAGACCACCGCATCCGTGGTCGCCTTGCCCACGCCCTGGGCGCCGCCCTTGGAGTTGAAACCGTGGTAGCAGCCCATAAGGGCGATCAGGAAACCGAACGCCGCCGCTTTCACCAGGCCGGAGACCACGTCCATGGGTTCCATGAAATCATAGGTGTTTTTCAAATAAACCGCCGAGTTGAAGCCCAATTGGTGAATGCCCACCAGATAACCGCCCATGACGCCAATGATATCGGCGATCAGCACCAGGAACGGCGTGGTCAGGGTGGCCGCGACCAGGCGCGGCACCACGAGATAGCGGAACGGATTGGTCTGCAGTATAATCAGCGCGTCGAG
>JAYGEB010000179.1:0-3388 GCA_046582595.1 Alphaproteobacteria bacterium
GGCTGCGCCGTGATGGGCAGATCGTCCCGCAACCGGCGGCGGGTTTCTTCCAGAACCCGCTGCTTGATCCCCTTCAGGTCATCCCAGGCGCATTGGTACATTAACGACTGCATCAAAAACGGCACCACGTTGCCGCCATCCAGACCCTGCTCCTGGTCCAGCTCGACGGCGCGGCGGAAGGCGCGCACGGCTTCATCATGGCGGCCCAGTCCCTGCAGTACCTGGCCAAGATTGCCGTGCAGCTCGCCCATTCCAGGTTT
This sequence comes from Alphaproteobacteria bacterium, assembly GCA_046582595.1. GTDB lineage: Bacteria > Pseudomonadota > Alphaproteobacteria. Next base: position 261 of record JAYGEB010000179.1, read on the forward strand.
TAACGCGACCAGGTCCCGGAATAACGCCAAAGCCTCGTGGTGGCGCCCTAAATTCAATTGGCAAAGCGCCAAATTATTCATGGGTACAAAGTTTTTGGATTTATTTTCAAAGAGTTATTAAATTTTATTAAAGCATCCTCGTAGAAACCCTGGGCCATCAGCAGACTACCCATTCCCGACCAGGCCAGCGGTGATCCAGGGTCCTGGCGCTGGGCTATTTCATAATGTCGGCGGGCGCTGTCCGGATCCCCGCCCTGGCTTAACAGATTGGCCAAGGCGACGTGCAAGGGGGTGAAATCGGGACGCAGGTTCAAAGCCATGGCGGGCGACTTCCTCCGCCTCGTCCAGAAGGCTCAGGCGCTCCAGGGCGGCGGTCAAATTGTGGTGTATCTCGACCACATCGGGCGCCGCGCGCAGGGCGCGGCGGTAATGCGCCACCGCATCCTCCACCCGCCCCGCGGCCAGGGCGCCGTTGCCGCCCTCAAACTCAGTCTTTGGGTCGATCGGTTCCATTGAATTCTTATAGATCGGTATGGTTAACCATCCTTGAATGGCCGATCCGGCAATCCCGCTTGACGGCTGCCGGCCACTCCGATTTGATGTCCGGAACCCTTGCGTATCGCCGGAGACGGGCCAGTGGCATGAATTTTGAGTTCAATGACGACCAACGCATGTTGCGCGATCAGGCGCGGCGCTTTTTGCTGGATAAATCCCCCCCCGAAGTGGTGCGCGAAACCCTGGAGGGGGCGCAGTCCCACGACCAGGGTTTATGGCGCCAATTCGCCGAGATGGGCTGGCTGGGAGCGGCGATCCCAGAGGAATATGGCGGTTCCGGCCTTGGCCATCTGGAATTGTGCGTCCTGGCCGAGGAACTTGGCCGGTCGCTCGCCCCGACGCCCTTCGCCTCGTCCATCTATCTCGGCGCCGAGGCCTTGCTGACGGCGGGCAGCGAGGCCCAGAAACAGAATTATCTACCCGGCATCGCCACGGGCGAGGCAATTTGGTGCCTGGCTCTCTCGGAAGGCCCCCGGCCGGCCACGGAGAAAAACCTCACGGCCAGCGTATCGAATGGCAAGCTATCGGGCGAGAAGCTGCCCGTGGCCGATGGCGATATCGCCGACCGGGCCATCGTGATGGCGAAAGACGGCGGCGCGGCGGGATTGTATATTGTCGATCTGACCGCCGCCGGGGTGACGCGGACAACCCTCGAAACCGTGGACCCGACCCGGTCCCAGGCCAAACTGGTTTTCCAGGACGCGGCGGTGGAAAAACTGGGCGATGAAGGCTGGCCGCTGATACGGCGGATTGAGGACCGGGCCGCCGTGCCGGTCGCCTTCGAACAGGTCGGCGGGGCCCAGATGGCCCTGGAAATGGCCAAGGAATACGCCCTGGGCCGGTTTGCCTTTGGCCGGCCCATAGCGGGCTATCAGGCCATCAAGCATCGCCTGGCGGATATGTATATCCAGATCGAACTGGCCCGTTCCAACTGCTATTACGGCGCCTGGGCGCTCTCGAGGGATGCGGCCGAGTTGCCCGTGGCGGCGGCCACGGCGCGGGTTTCGGCGACCGAGGCCTTCAATTTCGCCGCCAAGGAAAACATCCAGATCCACGGCGGCATGGGCTTCACCTGGGAATTCAATTGCCACCTCTACTACCGGCGGTCCCGGTTGCTGGCGCTGTCGCTGGGCAGCCAACGGGCCTGGAAAGACCGCTTGATCCGCGCCCTGGAACGGCGCAATGCCGCCTGACGCGGCGCGGGGAGATTTGGAATGGATTTTGACGACACGAAAGACGAAGCCGCCTTCCGCGCGAAAGCCCGCGATTTTCTAAGCGCCAATGCCGAGGCCAAGGCCGATGCCAAGCGCAACATGGCCACGGGCTGGAACAAGGATGAGGCCCTGGCCGCCGCGCGGAGCTGGCAAGCCAAGAAATTCGACGCGGGATTTGCCGGCCTGACCATGCCCACGGAATATGGCGGGCAGGGTCTCTCGCCCATCATGCAGGTGATCTACGCCCAGGAAGAAAGCAACTACGTGGTCCCGCGCGGGGTCTACGAAATCGGTCTGGGCATGTGCATTCCCACCATGTTCGCCTACGCCGTGGAGGAGCAGAAACAACGTTACGCCAAGCCCGCCCTGCGCGGCGAGGAGATTTGGTGCCAGTTGTTCTCGGAACCGGCGGCGGGCTCCGATCTGGCCGGCCTGCGCACGCGGGCGGAGCGCGATGGCGATGCCGATGACGCTGATTGGGTCCTCAACGGACAGAAAATTTGGACTTCGGGCGCCCAATTCTCCGATTACGCCATTCTGGTGGCGCGCAGCGATTTCGACGTGCCCAAGCACAAGGGCCTGACGTTTTTCTTCCTTTCCATGACATCTCCGGGAATCGAAGTGCGTCCGATCAAACAGATCTCGGGCGCGGCGAATTTCAACGAGGTCTATTTCACCGACGTGCGCATCCCCGACGGCCAGCGCCTGGGCGCCGTGGGCGAGGGCTGGAAAGTCTCCCTGACGACGCTGATGAATGAACGCTTCGCCGTGGGTATCGCGCCGGCGCCGGACTTCGACGAGATTTTCGATCTGGTCCGCGAGACCGAATTGGAGGACGGGCCGGCCTTGGACAACGCCGTGGTCCGCGACCGCCTGGCGGATTGGTACGTGCGCCAGCAGGGCCTGAAGAATGCCCATTTCCGCGCCATGACCGCCCTCTCGCAGGGCGGCACGCCGGGACCGGAATCATCCATCAACAAAGTGGTCAGCGCCGCCAAGTACCAGGACATTTCGTTTTTTGGGATGGAGATGCAGGATATGGCCGGCATCATCACCGACCCGGAGATCGCCGCCATGGATGGGCTGTTCCAGACCGGCGCCTTGTCCTCGCCCGGCTACCGCATCGCCGGCGGCACCGACGAAATCCTGCGCAACATCATCGCCGAACGCGTCCTCGGTCTGCCCCAGGACGTGCGCGTAGACAAGGAAGGCACCTTCCGCGATCTGCCCACGGGCCGCGACTAGAGGGTTTAATATGGCGGGGGATTTAATACGGTGACGTAATACTTATATTATTTGGCTCCTCGACGTTTCAAATGGAATTGAACAGGTTTCCGAGTGGAGCGGCGATCAGGTAGA
>JAYGEB010000270.1:0-2134 GCA_046582595.1 Alphaproteobacteria bacterium
CTTCCAGAAGCTCTACCCCTTCGCCTGGGTCAACGACCGAGACCATCGGGCGGCGGCGGCGGCGGGCGGCTGCATTCTGGTTCGCCGCCAGGCCCTGGCCGCGGCGGGCGGCATGGCGGCGATCAGCGGCGCGTTGATCGATGATTGCGCCCTGGCGCGGCTGATCAAGCGCCATGGCGCCATCTGGCTTGGCCTCACCACCACCAGCCAGAGCATCCGGCCGCATGGCCGACTCGAGGATATCTGGGCCATGGTAGTCCGCACGGCCTTCTTCCAGCTACGCTATTCGGCGCCTTTGCTGGCGGCGGCGGTGGCCGGCATGGCGGTCATCTATATGGTTCCGCCGACCGCGCTGGCCGGCGGTCTGCTGATCGGCGAGAACTCCCTCGCGGGGCTCGGCCTGGCCGGCTGCCTGATGATGGCGGGGGCCTATGGACCGATCCTCGGGCTTTACCATCAACCCCTGTGGGCCGCGGTTCTATTGCCCGTCGCAGCGCTGTTCTATACCGCCATGACGATTGATTCGGCTGTCCGCCATTGGCGTGGTCTTGGCGGTAAGTGGAAAGGCCGGATGCATGGCGGATGAACCAATAGCCTGGTATGAGCGCCCCATCCAACCGGCTGCTCAATGTTGGATTTCATCCCCCGGAATCTTTCCGATTAGCGTTAAAGCGATTTTTACTAATTCAACGCTACATTCAAAACATGTTGGCAAGGCTGGATAAAACGACAAACGATCGAAAGGCGGATTTCAAGCGGGGCATCATCGCTTACCGTGCGGGCGACTATGATATTGCCCTCGAGAAATGGGTTCCGCTTGCCCACAATGGCGCGGTCGAGGCCCAGGTCAATCTCGGCATCATGTACGCCAAGGGACAAGGCGTGGACCGGGATTCGGGCGCCGCGTTTAAATGGTACCGCTTGGCCGCGGATAAGGGACACGCCAAGGCGGAATACAACATCGGTGTGATGTTTGAGAACGGCGAATCCGTCGAACAGAGCTATGACGAGGCGGCGCGATGGTACGGCCGCGCGGTCGATCACGGCAATCCGCAGGCCCACAGCGCCTTGGGCAAGCTCCATGAGCTGGGCCGGGGCAAGGACATGAGTATCAATCAGGCGATGCCGTGGTACATCAAGGCGACCGAGAAGGGCTGCCTGCAGGGTCAATATTCCCTGGCGCGCCTGTTGGAGGACGGCGTCGGCGAGAAGCGGGATTACGTTCGCGCCGCCCAGCTCTATGCGGAAGCCGCCAAGCAGCAGCATCCGCCATCCTGCTACCGGCTGGGCCTGCTCTATGAATTGGGCAAAGGGGTCGATCAGGATTTTACCGCCGCCCGGCATCTCTTCAATACCGCCGCCGACAAGGGCTTTACGGCGGCTTATCACAGCATGGGATTGCTCTACCTGGAGGGCCGGGGCGTGCCGCTCGACGATACCAAGGCGCAGATGTGGTTCCAGAAGGCGACCGATGCCCAACATGGCGATTCCCAGTGCATCATGGGCCAGCTTTACGAGACCGGCCGCATCCTGACGAAAGATCCGCAAAAAGCCATGCGCTGGTACAGGCTGGCGACGGCGCAGAATCATCCGGGCGGCAGCTACGCGCTCGGCCTGATGTACGAGAACGGCATCGGCATGGCGTCCGATTACGAAGCAGCCGCCGGCTTTTACAGAAAGGGGGCCGAGGTCAGCCATGGACCAAGCTGCTTCCGTCTCGGCCTGATGTACAGGTCGGGCCGCGGCGTCGACAATGATGAACCCCGAGCGAAGGAGTTGTTTTCCGAGGCCGCGAAAGCCGATTACCCCCAGGCCCTCGACCTGCTCGGCTTGATCTATCTGAGGGGGAAGGCCGGCATCGCCGCGGACGTCGGGCGCGGTCACGAATACCTCCTCAATGCGGCCGAGCAGGGCTATCCCCCCTCATGCTGCAACCTTGGCCAGATCTACCTCAAGGGAACCGGCGTCGAACAGGATATCCCCTTGGCGATCGATTGGTTCCGCAAGGGCGCCGATCAGGGCTACGCGGATGCCCAGTATTATCTCTCCATGATGTATATCGAAGCGAAAGCGGTCGAACGCGATCTGATCGAAGCCTATATGTGGCTCGATCTCGCGGTAAAACAGGATCACC
>JAYGEB010000272.1:0-2114 GCA_046582595.1 Alphaproteobacteria bacterium
CTTCCAGAAGCTCTACCCCTTCGCCTGGGTCAACGACCGAGACCATCGGGCGGCGGCGGCGGCGGGCGGCTGCATTCTGGTTCGCCGCCAGGCCCTGGCCGCGGCGGGCGGCATGGCGGCGATCAGCGGCGCGTTGATCGACGATTGCGCCCTGGCGCGGCTGATCAAACGCCGTGGCGCCATCTGGCTGGGCCTCACCACGACCAGCCTGAGCATCCGGCCGCATGGCCGACTCGCGGATATCTGGTCCATGGTGGTCCGCGCCGCCTTCTTCCAGCTCGGCTATTCGGCGCCTTTGCTGGCGGCGGCGGTGGCCGGCATGGCGGTCATCTATATGGTTCCACCGGCCGCGCTGGCCGGCGGTCTGCTGATCGGCGAGAACGCCCTCGCGGGGCTCGGCCTGGCCGGCTGCCTGATGATGGCGGGGGCCTATGGGCCGATCCTCGGGCTTTACCGTCAACCCCCGTGGGCCGCGGTTCTAATGCCGGTCGCGGCGCTGTTCTATGCCGCCATGACGATCGATTCGGCGATCCGCCATTGGTCCGGTCGAGGCGGTGAGTGGAAAGGCCGGATTCACGGCGGATGAAGCAATATCCTACCGGGGCTCAATGCTGAATTTCATTCCCCGGAGTCATTCCAATTAGCGTTAAAGCGATTTTTACTAATTCAGCGCTAAATTCAAAAAATGTTGGCAAAGCTGGATAAATCGACAAACGATCGAAAGGCGGATTTCAAGTTGGGCATCGTCGCTTACCGTGCGGGCGACTATGATATAGCCCTCGAGAAATGGGTCCCACTTGCCAACAATGGCGCGGTCGAGGCCCAGGTCAATCTCGGCATCATGTACGCCAAGGGACAAGGCCTGGCCCGGGATGCGGCCGCCACGTTCAAATGGTACCGCATGGCGGCGGATAAGGGCCATGCCAAGGCGGAATACAACATCGGCGTGATGTTCGAAAACGGCGAATCCGTCGAGCAGAACTATGGCGAGGCGGCGCGATGGTACGGCCGCGCGGTCGATCACGGCAATCCGCAGGCCTACAGCGCCTTGGGCAAGCTTCATGAGCTGGGCCGGGGCATGGAGATCAGTATCAATCAGGCGATGCTGTGGTACATCAAGGCGACCGAGAAGGGCTGCCTGCAGGGGCAATATTCCCTGGCGCTCCTGATGGAGAGCAGCGTTGGCGAGAAGCGGGATTACGTTCGCGCCGCCCAGCTCTATGCGGAAGCCGCCAAGCGGCAGCATCCGCCTTCCTGCTACCGGCTGGCCCTGCTCTATGAATTGGGCAAGGGGGTCGATCAGGATTTCACCGCCGCCCGGCGTCTCTTCAATACCGCCGCCGACAAGGGCTATACGGCGGCTTATCACAGCATGGGATTGCTCTACCTGGAGGGCCGGGGCGTGCCGCTCGACGATACCAAGGCGCAGATGTGGTTCCAGAAGGCGACCGATGCCCAGTATGGCGATTCCCAGTGCATCATGGGCCAGCTTTACGAGACCGGCCGCATCCTGACGAAAGATCCGCAAAAAGCCATACGCTGGTACAGACTGGCGGCGGCGCAGAATCATCCGGGCGGCAACTACGCGCTTGGCCTGATGTACGAGAACGGCGTCGGAATGGTGTCCGATTACGAAGAGGCCGCCGGCTTTTACAGAAAGGCGGCCGAGAGCAGTCACGGACCAAGCTGCTATCGACTCGGCCTGATGTACAGGTCGGGCCGCGGCGTCGAGAGCGATGAGCCCCGGGCGATCGAGCTGTTTGCCGCGGCCGCGAAAGTCGATTACCCCCAGGCCCTCGACCTGCTCGGCTTGATGTATCTGAGGGGGAAGGACGGCATCACCGTGGACGCCGGGCGCGGTCACGACTACCTCCTCAACGTAGCAGAGCAGGGCTATCCCCCCTCATGCTGCAACCTGGGCCAGATTTACCTCAAGGGAACCGGGGTCGAGCAGGACATCCCCCTGGCGATTTATTGGTTCCGCAAGGGCGCCGATCAGGGCTACGCGGATGCCCAGTATTATCTCTCCATGATGTATATCGAAGCGAAAGCGGTCGAACGCGATCTGATCGAAGCCTATATGTGGCTCGATCTCGCGGTAAAACAGGATCACC
>JAYGEB010000288.1:0-12203 GCA_046582595.1 Alphaproteobacteria bacterium
GGGGCCATGTTGTCCGAGCCCTCCCTGGACCTGACGCTTAAGAGAGACGTTGGCGATTGGGCGCGGAAATTGGACGCGGAAATACTCTCGACAGGATCGCTGCGCCGCCCGGCGGGCGGCGTCATCCAGGCGTTGCCTGGCTTCGAGGAGGGGGCATGGTGGGTCCAGGACGCGGCCGCGGCGCTGCCCGTCGCCCTGTTCGGCGACGTGGCGGGGCGGGAGGTGTTGGACCTGTGCGCGGCGCCGGGTGGGAAAACCGCCCAACTGGCGGCCTTGGGCGCGCGGGTGACGGCGATCGACAAGGCGCCGAAACGGTTGGCGTTGCTGCAAGCGAACCTGGATCGGTTGGGCCTGCGGGCAGAGACCACGGTTGGCGACATCTTATCTTGGCGGCCGTCAAAGCCATTTGAGAGAATACTTCTCGATGCACCGTGCAGTGCGACCGGCACCATTCGCCGGCACCCTGATATTTGGCGTCTGCGCACCGCCGGCGAGGTGGTCAAGGCGGCTGAACTACAGGACCAAATGCTGGGGGCCAGCGTGGATATGCTGGCGCCGGGCGGGATTTTGGTATTTTGCACCTGTTCCCTACTGCCCGAGGAGGGCGAACGGCGGATAGAGGCCCTCTTGGCGTCCGGCGCGCCGGTCCATCGGGCCCCGGTCGAGAGCGCGGAACTTTTCGGACTTGACGAGTTGATTACCGGCAGCGGCGACATGCGTACCTTGCCGCATTACCAAGGCGGAATGGATGGATTTTATGCCTGCCGCCTGGTTCGGGACGGCTAGAGCATGTCGCGGGTCCCAACTTGCGACTGGCCGGGCAAACTGCTACCTAACGGCCATGCAACAAACCACCCGTATCGCGCCATCCATTCTTTCCGCAGATTTTGCCGCGTTGGGCGAAGAGGTCCGGGCGGTCAGCGCCGCCGGCGCCGATTACATCCACATTGACGTCATGGACGGCCATTTCGTGCCCAATTTGACGATCGGGCCGGCCGTGGTCGCCGCCCTTCGCCCGCACAGCGATTTGCCGTTCGACGTGCACCTGATGATCAGCCCGGTTGATCCCTATATCCCGGATTTCGTTGCCGCGGGGGGTGATATCATCACCGTCCACGCGGAGGCTGGCGCGCATTTGCATCGAACGGTCCAACTGATCAAGGATCAAGGCGTCCGGGCCGGTTTGGCCCTAAACCCAGGCACGCCGGTTTCGGTTGTCGAACCGTTATTGGATAATCTGGATCTTGTCCTGGTGATGAGCGTAAATCCGGGCTTCGGCGGGCAATCGTTTATTTCCGGTCAGCTGGAAAAGATCAGCCGATTGCGGACGCTGATCGATACCACCGGGCGCACGATCGATCTGCAAGTCGATGGCGGCATCAACAAGGCCAATGCGGCCGATGCCATCGCGGCGGGCGCCGATGTGCTGGTGGCCGGCACGGCAACATTTACCGGCGGCGCCAAACAATACGCAGCCAATATCAGCGCCTTGCGGACCGGTTCCTCGTAGCGCCGGGACCGCTCATTGATATGAACGATAGCTGGAGGCGGCTGAAGAACGCTGGTTATCGAACCCGGCTGTATCGCTATACTCTGGAACGGCGCCAGATCGAAAAATTGACCTTCCTGCCCCAGGATCCGTGGCCAGGCGATTTGGACCGGGCGAATGAGTTGTTCCAGGGCCGTTACCGGTTTGCCGGGCGCGAGGCGAGCGCGCCGAACCAGCCGCCGTGGCGCCTGCGGCCCGACGACATTGAATGGCTGGCTGAATTACACGGATTTGAATGGTTGCGCCATTTCGCGGCTTCGGACGGTGACACAGCCCACGCGCTGGCCCGCCGGCTGGTTCGTTCCTGGATCGATTTATGCGCCGGTATCGATCCCGTCACGTGGGCGCCGGGGGTGGTTGGCCAGCGCTTGACGTCTTGGCTGGGGCACGGGCGTTTTCTGCTGCAAGATGGGGATGAGGTGTTCGCGGATGCCTATATCGGCTCGGTGGCCGTGCAATGGCTGCATTTGCAGCGAACAGCCGGCGACGCCGCCTTCGGCGCGGAACAGCTATCGGCATTACTCGGTCTGGTCTATGGCGCCATGGCGCTGCCCGGAGAAGATGATGCCGTGGGAAAGTATTTGCGGCGGATCGAGGCCCTGATCGAGCATCTCATACTGTCCGATGGCGGCTACTATAGCCGGGCGCCGTCCGATCTGCTGGTGACACTGAGGCACCTGATCGCGCTGCGCGACGCCATCGAGGAACATGGGACGCCAATCCCGGCGTGGCTGCAAGACACCGTCGCCCTCGTGGTGCCGCAACTACGCGGGCTGCGCCATGGCGACGGCGGCCTGGCGCTGTTCAATGGCGGCTTTGAAGAGGACCGCGATAGTATCGATTTCGTCTTGAAAAAGGCGGGCTTGAAGAGCGAGGCACTGCTCAGTGCGACACAATCGGGTTTTCAACGGCTGACGGCGGGCAGCACCGTTTTGCTTGCCGAGACGGGCGCGCCGCCGGGCGGTCCCTGGGGCCGGACCGCCCATGCCGGTGGCGGCGGGTTCGAACTGTCCATTGGCAAGCACCGTTTGATCGTAAACTGCGGCAGCGGGCGGCAGCGCAAGAACGATTGGCGGGAAGCGGCGCGGGCCACGGCCGCCCATTCAACCTTGCATGTCGCCAACGCCAATGCTTGGCCAATCGCCCCCGATGGTGGCTTTGGACCCGACCCCTCGCGCCTGCATTGCCAGCGCCGCGAAGACGAACGCGGCAACATTTGGCTGGAATTGCATCACGATGGATATCGCCAGCGCTTTGGGCTAACGCATCGCCGCCGCCTGTACCTTGATGTCTCGGGGGCGGATATTCGCGGAGAAGATTGCTTGGAGGCGGATGGGTCGAGGGGAGCCGCCAAGCGCGGCAATGCCGTCGTGGTGCGGTTTCATTTGCACCCGGACGTAAAGGCTTCCGCGCTGCGCGGCGGTTCCGCCGTTCTGTTGCGCCTGAGCGATGGCCAGGGTTGGAGGTTTCGCGCGAGTGGCGCCGAAATCGCCATGGAAGACAGTGTCTATTTGGGACGCAGCGACCGTGTTCGGCGCAGCCAGCAAATTGTCCTAACGACAAATGATGAGGCCGACAACACCGTTATCAAATGGGCTTTCCAACAGGTTTAGAGGTGATGATCGTCACCCGCTCCCCGGACCCCATTACGACCTGTTCCGCCATGCCGCAAAACAGACCGTGTTCAACAACGCCCGGCCAGGTCGAAATGTCACTCGCCAAGGCGGGCGGGTCGGAAATTGTGGGGCCAAAATCTCCGTCGAGGATCCAATGACCTTCGTCGGTCCTGAACGGTGCGCCGGCGGCATCAAGACGCAATGTGACGGCCGCGCCCAGATCCGTTAGCCGCTGGAATATGGGTTGCCGCGCCATGGGAATGATTTCTATGGGAAGCGGAAACGCACCCAAAACATCGACCCGTTTGCCGCCATCGGCGATGACGATGAAACGTTTTGCGGCGCCCGCGACAATTTTTTCCCGCAACAGCGCGCCGCCACCGCCCTTGATCAGGTTCAAGGCGCCGTCAAACTCATCCGTGCCATCCACCGCCAAATCCAGGGCCGGTGTGTCGTCCAGATTGGTTAGGGCAATTCCCAACCGGCGGCACAGGGCGGCGCTGCGTTCCGACGTGGCGACGCCCGAGACCGACAATCCGGCCCGCACTTTTTGCCCCAGCAGGTTTATGAAATGCTCCGCCGTTGAACCGGTGCCGATGCCAAGGCACATGCCATCTTCGACCAATTCGACCGCCACCGCCGCCTCCATCCGTTTCGCGTCATCACTCATGTAAGCAACTCTTTTCTGGCGGTCTATTCCCGCACCGTTTCAGTTCTCCGCGATCCAGGTTATATGTTCGCCATGTCAAATTCAGCAAGCAACCTTTCCACCTCGAACCCCTTGCTCAAACTCGCCTTGGAGATCGGGCCATTGGTGTCGTTTTTCGTCGCCAACGCCCAGGCCGGCATATTTTGGGCAACCGGCGTGTTCATGGTGGCGATCTTTATTTCTTTGTCGATCACCTGGATGCTGGAACGGCGATTGCCGACGCTGCCCCTGGTGACCGGCCTGTTCGTGCTGATCTTCGGCGGCCTGACCTTGATTCTGCAAGATGAACTATTCATCAAGCTGAAACCAACCATCGTCAACACATTGTTCGCCGTGATTCTTCTGGGCGGGCTGTTGTGGGGCAAATCATTCCTGAAAAGCCTGATGGGCAGCATGTTCTCCATGACGGATCAGGGTTGGCGCATTTTGACCTTTCGCTGGGCGCTGTTCTTCGTCGTCTTGGCGGTCTTGAACGAAATCGTCTGGCGCAACACGACCACGGATAATTGGGTCAATTTCAAGGTCTTTGGCATCATGCCCCTGACGCTGATATTTTCCGTCCTCCAGTTGCCAACCATGAACCGCCACCGATTGCCCGAGGACGAGGGCAAGGATTGATGTTCGAGGGGCATGGCATTGCCTGTGAACGGGGTGAGCGGCGGATATTTTCCAACCTCGACTTCTCCCTCGCGCCGGGCCAGGCCGTGATCCTGCGGGGCCCGAATGGTTGCGGCAAAACCTCCCTGTTGCGGATCGCGGCGACGTTATTGCCGGCGGTGGACGGCCAAATGATGTGGAATGGCGATGATATTTCCGAGGATATTGAAGAACACCGCGTCAGACTGCATTTCGTCGGCCATCAGGATGCCGTCAAGGGAGCGTTGACGGTACGCGAGAATGTCGCCATCTGGCCGGAAGTCAGAGGTGCGGCGACTGACCGCGTTGATGCGGCTTTGGCGGCTTTCGGCATTTCCCATCTGGCGGAAACGCCGGCACAATACCTTTCCGCCGGGCAGCACAGGCGCACGGCCTTGGCGCGGTTGGTGGCCTCTCCGGCGGCTCTATGGTTGCTGGACGAGCCCACGGTCTCTCTCGACGCCGATGGCACGGCTTGCCTGCAACGGGTGATCGCCGAGCATCGCGCCGCCCGCGGCATGGTCATGGCCGCGACCCACATCGAATTGGGTCTGGACGATGCCGAAGTGCTGCAAATGACGCCGCGATGATACGGTTGACCGCGGTCATTGCCCGCGATCTGCGCCTCGCGGTGCGCCAAGGCGGGGCGACATTTCTTGCATTGGTATTTTTTGTGCTCACGGTTACGCTGTTTCCCCTAGGCATTGGTCCGGAGCCGGCCATCCTGGCGCGGATCGCCCCCGGCGTCCTCTGGGTCGCGGCGTTGCTGGCCGCCATGCTGTCATTGGACCGGCTGTTTCAGGCCGATTTCGAGGATGGCAGTTTGGAGCAATTGGCCCTGTCCGGATTGCCCATGGGCGGCGTTGTTTTTGCCAAGATAATCGCCCACTGGCTGACCACGGGCCTGCCGTTGCTGCTGGCGTCTCCGATCCTGGCGGTGCTGTTGAATATGAATGAAGAAGGCTTTGCGGCGCTGATGTTGACCATGCTGATCGGTACGCCGGCGTTGAGTTTGATTGGCGCGATCGGCGCGGCCTTGACCCTGACCGTGCGGCGCGGCGGCGTATTGCTGTCGTTATTGGTTTTACCCCTCTATATCCCGGTTTTGATATTCGGCGTTTCCGCGATTGATGCGGCGGTCCACGGACTGAATGCCAAGCCTCATATATTGCTGCTGGCGGCGCTGACCGTGGCATGTCTGCCGCTTTGCCCCTGGGCGGCGGCGGCGGCAGTGAAACTATCGTTGGAATAAGGAATTTGGGCATCATTTTGCCACAACTATTTGTTATTGCCCAAGCGCTTGCGCCGCCGCCAAGGGGGGGCTAAACCTCAGCCCATGTCGATGCACTATTTCGCCAATCCGACGCGCTTCACGCGCCTCGCCGGCCGCATTCAGCCCTGGGCGGGCGGTTTGGCGGCGGTGTTGCTGGCCGTGGGCCTGTACCTGGCATTGATTGCCGCGCCGGCGGACTATCAGCAGGGCGATACCGTGCGCATCATGTTCGTGCATGTACCTTCCGCCTGGATGGCCATGTTCTGCTATTCCTTCCTGGCCGTGGCAAGCGCGGTGGCGTTGATCTGGAAACACCCGCTGGCGGATTTGGCCGCGAAGGCTTCGGCGCCGATCGGCGCCGGTTTTACCTTTCTGGCGTTGGTTACCGGCTCGCTCTGGGGCAAGCCCATGTGGGGAACCTGGTGGGTCTGGGATGCCAGGCTGACGTCCGTGTTGATCCTGCTGTTTCTATATCTCGGCTACATGGCCTTGTGGCAGGCTATTGAAGATAGCCAAAAGGCGGCCAAGGCGGCGGCGGTTCTGGCTCTGGTGGGCGCGGTCAATGTGCCGATCATCAAGTTTTCGGTGGATTGGTGGAATACCCTGCATCAGCCCGCGAGCGTCCTGCGCATGGATGGCCCGGCGATCCATCCCTCCATGCTTTGGCCGCTGTTGATCATGGCGCTGGCCTTCAAGGCCTATTTCGTGGCCTTGCTGCTCGCCCGTATCCGCATGGAGCTGAACTTACGGCGTATTCGGTCGCTGCGCCTGGCCGAGCGGGCAAGCTGATGGAAAAACTCATGCAATTCATGGAAATGGGGGGGTATGGCGGCTATATCTGGCCGGCCTTCGGAATTGTCCTGGCCGTCATGGCGTTTATGTGGATCGCCGGCATGCGGGGCTGGCGTAAATCGGAACAGGTCTTGGCATCGTTGCGAAGCAGCCGCCGGCAACGGGAGGATATCGCGGAATGACCCGGAAGCGGCGCCGCCTCTATAGTGTTGGCGGATTTATGCTGATATTCGCCACGGCGGCGGCGCTGGTGCTGATGGCGTTCGAGGAGAATATCGTGTTTTTCTATTCTCCAAGCGACCTGGCGCGCGAAATGGCGCAACAACCCATACCTCCAAACCGCCGGCTGCGGATCGGCGGCTTGGTGGAAGAAGGCTCGTTGGGCCGGGAAAAGGATGGCGTCACGCATGTTTTTCGGGTGACGGACAATGTGGAAGTTGTTTCGGTGCGGTTTCGCGGCCTGTTACCCGACATTTTCGGCGAAGGACAAGGCATCGTCGCGGAGGGGAGCATGGCGCCGGACGGCACCTTCATCGCCACCGAGGTATTGGCGAAGCATGACGAAACCTACATGCCCAAGGAGGTCGCCGAAGCCTTGAAGAAAGCCGGACAATGGCAGGGGAACGTCGATGGCAAGTGACGCGGGCGGTGGCAAACAATGCGTGCTGTTGATCGAGCCGATACCAAGTTGGATTGTCGACCGGGCGCGCGGGGAATTTGATTTGATCGTGATACCGCATGAAAGCGATCGCCCGCCCGAAGTCATCGAAAATCTGCACCGTATCCGGGGCATCGCCATGCCGGGTTTCGCCAAGGTCGATGCGGCCATGATGAAGCTCATGCCGAAACTGGAGATCGTGGCCTGTTTTGGCGTCGGCTATGATGGGGCCGATACGGCCTACGCCGTGGAACATGGCATCGCGGTGACAAACACACCCGAGGTGCTGACCGACTGCGTGGCGGATCTGGGCATGGGGTTGATTTTGGCGACCTTGCGAAGAATAGTGGTTGGTGACCGTTATGTCCGGGCCGGACGATGGGTCAAGGAGGGCTTCATGGACCTCACGGATTCGCCCCGGGGCCGTTGCCTGGGCATTGTCGGGCTGGGGCGCATTGGACTGGAACTGGCCAGCCGCGCCGAAGCATTCGGCATGTCCATCGCCTATCACAACCGTTCCGAACGGGACGATGTTTCCTACCCCTATTACGCCAGCGCCGTTGCCCTTGCCGAGGCCTGCGACGTGCTGGCCTTGACCTGCCCCGGCGGCGCGGCGACCGAAAAACTCATTGATGCCGAAGTGCTGACGGCACTTGGCGCGAAGGGATATCTGATCAATATGGCCCGCGGCAGCGTGGTGGACGAGGCCGCGTTGGTGGCCGCCCTGGCGGATCATGCCATCGCCGGTGCCGGCCTGGATGTGTTCGCGGACGAACCGAATGTACCCGAGGCGCTGTTTCCCTTCGATCATGTGGTCCTGCAACCGCATCACGCCAGCGCAACGGTCGAAACGAGGACGGCCATGGGAAATCTGACGATTGATAACCTGATCGCCCATTTTTCCGGGCAACCATTGCCCAACCGGGTAGCATAATAAATGACCGGATTGTATTGAGTGCCCATGGAAACCTTGCGGCGGCCATTACGCGAAACTACATAGCGGGAAGAGGACACGCGCATGATAGCGGAACTGGGACATTACGCGTTGGTACTGACATTGGCGGTCGCCCTTGTGCAGGCCACGATCCCATTGCTGGGCGCTTGGCGCGGCGATCAAGGCTGGATCGCCGTGGCGCGGCCGGCGGCATTGGTGCAATTCCTGCTGGTCACGGTCGCCTTTGCCGCCTTGATGCATGCCTATGTGACGTCGGATTTCTCCGTTCTGAACGTCGCGACAAATTCTCATTCGGCCAAGCCGCTGCTCTACAAGATCTCCGGCGTCTGGGGTAATCATGAAGGCTCGTTGCTGTTGTGGTTGCTAATCCTGACACTGTTCGGGGCGGCCGTGGCGCTGTTTGGCGGCAATTTGCCGGCTCCATTTCGCGCCCGCGTGCTGTCCGTTCAGGCTATGATCGGCACCGGTTTTCTGATCTTTGTATTATTCACTTCGAATCCGTTCGAAAGATTATTTCCCGTGCCCATCGACGGCCGTGGCTTGAACCCGCTGCTGCAGGATCCCGGCCTGGCCTTTCATCCACCTTTTCTTTATCTCGGCTACGTTGGTTTTTCCATGGCGTTCTCGTTCGCCATCGCGGCCTTGATCGAAGGCCGTGTCGATGCCGCCTGGGCCCGTTGGGTCAAGCCCTGGACCCTGGCTGCCTGGTGCTTCCTGACCTTGGGCATCGCGCTTGGCTCGTGGTGGGCCTATTACGAACTGGGCTGGGGCGGTTGGTGGTTTTGGGATCCGGTGGAAAATGCCTCCTTCATGCCGTGGCTGGCCGGCACCGCGTTGTTGCATTCGGCCATCGTGGTGGAAAAGCGGGACAGTTTAAAGAACTGGACCATCTTGTTGGCACTCATCACATTTTCCTTGAGCCTGCTGGGCACTTTCCTGGTCCGCTCCGGAGTTCTTACTTCGGTTCATGCCTTCGCAACCGACCCGGCGCGGGGGTTGTATATACTGGGCTTCCTGATCGTTGTTATCGCCGGCTCTTTCACGCTTTATGCCATTCGGGCGCCGGCCATGAAGGGCGGCGGTTTGTTTGCGCCGGTCAGCCGGGAAGGAGGGCTGGTGCTGAACAACCTGCTTTTGTCCACCGCTTGCGCGACTGTTCTTTTGGGAACCCTTTATCCTTTGTTCCTTGATGCCGTGACCGGCGAGAAAATCACTGTTGGGCCGCCCTATTTCAACGCCACCTTCGGGCCACTGATGGTGCCGGCATTGATCGCCATGGCCATTGGGCCAATGTTGCGGTGGAAACGTTCTGATCTTGCAGGCGCGATACAGCGCTTGAAATTCGCCATCATGGCCTCGATGGCCGCCCTGCTTCTAACCTTGATGCTGGCCCATGATGGTCCCTGGCTGGCTATTCCCGGGATCGCGCTGGGTGTTTGGATGATCGCCGCCGCGCTGGAGGAGGCGGCCTATCGCGTACGCCTTTTCCGCGTTCCCATTGGGGAAAGTCTGCGCCGCCTGGTGCGCTCGCCCCGCTCCGCCTGGGGCACGACTTTCGGCCATGCCGGGGCCGGATTGGTTATTATCGGCATCGTCGCGTCGTCCGCTTGGCAGGTGGAAAAATTGCAGATCATGCGCCCGGGTGAATCTGTCGCGGTTGGCGATTATTCGTTCAAATTCATCGGCGCGGCGCCTTTCAGAGGCGCCAACTATGATGGCGTCCGAGGTACCTTTCAGGTTAGCCGCGACGGCGTTGATGTCGCCCTGTTGGAGCCGGAATCCCGCAAATACCAAAATCCGCCCATGGATACCACCGAGGCGGCGATCCGCACGGGCTGGGGCGGCGATCTGTACGCGGTGATTGGCGATTCCACGGGAGACGGTGTCTGGTCGACAAGGTTCTACAACAAACCGATGATCCATTGGATCTGGATGGGCGCCTTGATCATGGTATTTGGCGGTTTTGTTTCGTTGAGCGACCGACGGCATCGGGTCGGCGCGCCATCCCGCCGCAGGCTGGCCGCCAAACCATTAACCGCCGCAAAATCCATGGCCGGCAAATAGGATCTGGTGGCGTGAGCGAACCAATTGTAGAAGATATTCCGCGCCGTACCTCCTGGTTGCGGCTTTTCCCTCTAGTGGTCGCGCTCGTCATCGGCGGATTTTTATTCGTTGGCCTGGGCCTGCGGCCGAAAATAATCCCCTCCGTGATGATCGGAAAGGCGGTGCCTGACTTTGAATTAGCTGCATTGCCTGGCCGGCCAAAAGGACTGAAGACCGCCGATTTGAAGGGCGAAATCTCTTTGGTCAATGTCTTCGCCTCTTGGTGTGTGGCATGCCGCGTCGAACATCCCTTGTTCATGAAACTTCAAGCCAGCGGCGTCGTGCCCGTGCATGGCCTCAATTACAAGGATGAGGGCGCCGCGGCCATGAGTTGGCTCGATCGTTATGGCGATCCCTATGACCGTGTCGGTGCGGATTTGAAGGGCCGGGTAGGCATTGATTGGGGCGTCTACGGCGTGCCCGAGACCTTCCTGGTGAACGCCGAGGGGCGCATTGTCTGCAAACATATCGGGCCGGTCATGCAACGGGATCTGGACGAAAAATTACTCCCCGCCATCAATGCGCTGCGGCAAGGCGGCACCGTGAAATGTTAATGGCCTGTTTGCGAAGCTTGATACTGTTTATTTGTTTGGCTGGCTGGTCCGCGCCGGCCTTGGCCGTCGCCGTTGACAAACCACTTGATGACCCGCGTCAGGAGGTCCGCGCCCGGGCCATTCACAAGCAATTGCGTTGTTTGGTTTGCCAAAACCAATCGATCGAAGATTCCAACGCTTCGCTGGCTCGTGACCTTCGTAATTTGGTGCGGGAAAGGATTGCGGCGGGTGACAGTGACGAGATGACGATCCGCTATGTCGTGGAACGGTACGGCGACTGGGTTCTTTTGCGGCCCCCGGTAAAGGCGGGAACCGTGCTTTTATGGATCGGGCCGGCTGTATTCCTCATGTTGGCCATGGCCTTTATCGCCTTGTGGTACCGCCGCCGGGCTGGCTTGACAGCTGGGACGACCGCGCCCTTGAGTTCCGAAGAACAGGTCCGGCTGAAGGATTTGTTGGATGATGGCATGGACCATCGATGAACTTGTGGATCGCAATTGGCGGCCTGACGCTTGTCGTGGTTCTGCCGATGCTTTGGCCGTTGCTGCGGCCTGGCAAGGCGGCGATTGACCGGCTGGATCACGATCTGGAGGTCTATCGCGATCAATTGCGCGAAGTTGACGCCGAATTGGCGGCCGATGCCTTGACGGAACGCGAGGCCGGGGAAGCGAAGCGGGAGATTGAGCGGCGCATTTTGCGAGCGGCCGATCATGCCAAGAGCGCCGCCGGTCCTATCGCGCCATCGGCCTTGACGGCCGTCCTGATAGCCTTGCTGTTGCCTGCCCTGACCTTGCTGCTTTATTCCCAGATTGGCCAGCCCTCTCAACCCGATCAGCCGTTGGCGGCACGCAATGTCGCCGCCGACACGCCGCAAACCTTGAGCGGTGGTGAAAACGATGAAATCAGGGATATGGTCTCCCGTCTGGCCAAGCGGCTTCAAGAACAACCGGATGATTTGGACGGTTGGACCTTGTTGGGCAGATCACGGTCCGCATTGGGACGATACGATGAAGCGGCAAATGCTCTTCGCAAGGCGGTGATGCTGTCCGATGGCGACGCAGGTCTACTCATCGCTTTTGGCGATGTTCTGACCAAGGGCGCCGGCGGCACAATTCCACCGGAGGCGTTGGTGGCATTTACCAAGGCCGGGGAACTGGCCCCGGGCAACCTGGCGGCCCGCTATTTCCTGGCGTTGGCGGATTTGCAGGGGGGTCGGCCGCAAAAAGCCTATGACGCGTGGTTTGATTTATATCGGGCGCTGCCAGAAAACGGTGACAATCGTCAGGCGCTGGCGGAGCAAATTCGGCGCGTGGCGCAACAACTTGGCCTCAATCCGGAAAAACGGCTTGCCGCAGCAG
>JAYGEB010000459.1:0-18623 GCA_046582595.1 Alphaproteobacteria bacterium
TTGATAAGCCTCAGGATTGTCGGTCGGTAAATTGGCCAGCTTGCGTTTCTCATCCGCGGTGAGGTTTATCTTCAACGCATCGACGATTTTCCCGATTACGTCATCCTGCAGGGCGAAAATGTCCTGCCGATCCCGGTCAAAAATCTCCGCCCAGAGGTGATTACGCGTTTGTCCGTCGGTCAGTTGGGCATTGATGCGCAACGTGCCGCCTGCCCGGCGTACGCTGCCCTCCAGCACATAGCGCACGCCCAATTCGCGCCCAACCTGGGTAATCTCGACGGCCTGGCCCTTGTAGGTGAAGGTGGAATTGCGGGCGCTGACAAAGAACCAGCGGAATTTTGACAGCGCCGTGATGATCTCTTCGCTAATGCCGTCGGAAAAATATTCCTGTTCCGGATCGCCGGACATATTATCGAACGGCAGAACGGCGATGGAGGGCTTCTCGGGCAGAGGCAGCGCCGCGCCCTGTTCAGCGGCGGCATGGGGCGCGGAACCCCGTTCGATGGCATGCCAGCGCCAGACGTGCACGGGCTGGGCGATATTCTTCATCTCGACATCGCCACTGTCGGAAAAATCCACGTCCAGCTTGTCGCGAATCTGACCCTGTACGATATCGGAGATCGCGACACCGCCGGGTTCGGCGCTTTCCTGCAGGCGGGCGGCCACATTCACGCCGTCGCCGAAGATATCGTCGCCATCGACGATCACATCACCGAGATTGATGCCGACCCTGTACTCGATGCGCTTGTCATCGCTTTCGCCATGGTTGAGTTGGGCGGCCTCCGTCTGCACGGCAACAGCCCAATTAACGGCATCGACCACGCTGGAGAATTCGGCCAACAGACCGTCTCCCATGAGCTTAACCACCCGCCCCCGATGCTCGATTAATTTCGGCTGAACCAAATCCCCGAACCGGGCTTGAAGGCGCGCATGGGTGCCAGCCTCGTCCGCGCCCATCAGGCGCGAATAACCGACCACATCGGCGGATACAATCGCCGCCAGTCTGCGTTGGGGTGCTTCCGACATGGGGCGGAGTGTAACGGCCCGTGTCCGGGGAAGCCATACGCCATCGACGGCGAACTTTGTTTGCGGGCCAATGCGGTGTTAAAGGCGCCCAAGGGTCTGGACAATTTCGACATTGCCGGCACCCTACTCCCCGTGCATGTGCCCTAGTGGTCCGTGATAGGATCATGACAGGGGCAGAGCGAACGCTCATAATGGGGAAGGCAATAAACCCGCGCCGCGAGAGAGGGAAATTCGATGGCCAAGGGATACGATGAAACATACGGCGCCTGGCGCCGAGACCCCGAGGCCTTCTGGGCCGAGGCGGCGGGGGATGTCCATTGGATCAAGACCTGGGACAAGGTTCTCGATGACAGCCGCCCGCCCTTCTACCGCTGGTTCACCGGCGCCCAGACCAACACCTGTTACAACGCCGTGGACCGGCATGTGGAAGCCGGGCGCGGCGATCAGGCCGCCATCATATATGATTCCCCCATCACCAACAGCATGGCCACCATCAGCTATCGGGAGCTGCAAGCGCGGGTGGCGCAATGCGCCGGCATGCTGCGGGGCCTGGGCGTCGAAAAGGGCGATAGGGTCATCATCTATATGCCCATGGTGCCCGAAACCGCCGTCGCCATGCTGGCCTGCGCCCGCATCGGCGCCGTGCATTCCGTGGTCTTCGGCGGTTTCGCGGCCAACGAATTGGCCACCCGCATCAACGACAGCCTGCCGAAGGTCATCGTCTCGGCCTCTTGCGGCATCGAGCCGGGCAAGGTTGTCGCCTATAAACCCTTGCTGGACGGCGCCATCGAAATGGCCGACCACAAACCCGGCGCCTGCGTCATTCTGCAACGCGAGATGGAGACGGCGGAACTGATCCCCGGCCGCGATCATGACTGGGACGAGCTCATGGCCGCCGCCCAGCCCGCCGATTGTGTCCCCGTGCTGGCCACGGACCCGCTGTATATCCTCTATACCTCCGGCACCACGGGCATCCCCAAGGGCGTGGTGCGGGACAATGGCGGCCATCTGGTGGCCCTGAAATGGTCCATGAAGAATATCTACGGCGTCGATCCCGGCGAGGTCTGGTGGTCGGCCTCGGACGTGGGCTGGGTGGTGGGCCATTCCTATATCGTCTATGCGCCCCTGTTCCACGGCGCCACCACCATCCTGTTCGAGGGCAAGCCGGTGGGCACGCCGGATGCCGGCGTCTTCTGGCGGGTGATCGAGCAGCATGGCTGCGTGGCTCTGTTCACGGCCCCCACGGCCTTCCGCGCCATCAAGCGGGAGGACCCGGACGGTGTGCTGCTCTCGAAATACGATCTGTCAAAATTCCGCACCCTGTTCCTGGCCGGCGAGCGGGCCGACCCGGACACCGTTCAATGGGCCGAGCGGCAGCTCAAGAAACCGGTGATCGATCATTGGTGGCAGACCGAGACCGGCTGGCCCATCGCCGCCAACTGCATCGGCCTGGGCGCCCTGCCCATTAAATATGGCTCCCCCACCAAGGCGGTGCCCGGCTATGACGTGCGGGTGGTGGATGAAAGCTGCCGGGAGCTGCCCCGCGGCGAGACCGGCGCCATCGTCATCAAGCTGCCCCTGCCGCCCGGCTGCCTGCCGACCCTGTGGCGGGCGGATGACAAATTCATCGAATCCTACATGGCGGAATTCCCCGGCTATTACAAAACCGCCGACGCGGGCTTTCAGGACGAAGACGGCTATCTCTACATCATGTCCCGCACCGACGACATCATCAATGTCGCCGGCCACCGCCTCTCCACGGGCGGCATGGAAGAAGTCTTGTCCGGCCACGGCGACGTGGCGGAATGCGCCGTGGTCGGCGTCGCCGATGCCCTGAAGGGCCAGGTGCCGTTGGGCTTCGTGGTGCTGAAAGCCGGCGTGGCGCGCGATCCGGGCGCCATCTGCCAGGAACTGGTGGCCAAGGTGCGGGCCGAAATCGGCCCCGTCGCCGCCTTCAAGACCTGCACCGTGGTCGCCGGCCTGCCCAAAACCCGCTCCGGCAAGATCCTGCGCGGCACCATGGCCGCCATAGCCGACGGCACGGAATGGAAAATGCCCGCCACCATCGATGACCCGGCCATTCTGGATCATATCGCCGAGGCGCTTCAGGCCATTGGCTATGCCGGCGCGGGTGATTGAGGAACCCCATGAACCATGCGCCAGCGATAGGTATTGCGGAGACCCGGCAACGCCTGCTCGATGCGGTCGATGCCATTGCCGATGTCCTGGTCGCCCAGACCCCGGTTGACGAGGCGCGGGGCACGCTCTCGGCGGAAACCGTGAAGACCTTGGAAGATGCCGGCATGTTCCGTCTGAAACTGCCCACCGCCCTTGGCGGCGCGGAGGCGGACCCGACGACCCAGATCCTGGTGATCGAATCCTTGTCCCATGCCAACCCGGCGGCCGGCTGGTGCGCCATGGTTGGTTCCACCTCCGTCGGCATGCCGGGCGCCTTTCTGCCCCAAGAGGCGGTTGAGCAAATGTTTCCTGGCGGCCGCATACCAATGTGCGCCGCGGTCGCCATGCCCATCGGCAGAATGGAAATTGTCGATGGCGGTTATCTGCTGTCCGGGCGCTGGCCGTTCGGCAGCGGCGTGCGTCATTCCGAATGGATCGCGGCGGGCGCCACCGTCATGCGCGGCGAGACACCGGAGGTGCGCATGATGGTGTTCCCAACCGCCTCGGCGCAAATCCACGACAACTGGCAGGTCGCCGGCTTGGAAGGCACGGGCAGTTGCGATTTTTCCGTTGCCGGCCTGTTCGTGGCCGAGGAATTTAGCTGGGAGCGCCAGAACGGCCCTCCCCTGCGCGGCGGGCCGCTCTATCGCATCGACCATCCGGGCTTTGTCGCCAACGAACATGCGGGTTTCGCCATTGGCGTCGGCCGGCGCGCGCTGGCCAGCTTCAGGGAACGGGAAGTGGCGAAATCACGCGGCTATACCGCCAACAATGCCAGCCTGGCCGCCCGTCCGGCCATCCAGCAGATGCTCGGCCGGGCCGAACTACGCCTGCGCGCCGCCCGCGCCCTGGCGATCGAGATCAACGATGCGGCCTGGCGGACGGTGTGCGCGGGCGACATTCCCTCAAACCGCCTGCAGGGCGAGATGCGTGCGGTCGCGACCCATTGCACGGACGTCGCCCTGGACGTGGTCACGGAGGCGTTCCGTTATTCAGGCGGCGGCGCGATCTACCGGAAAAACATCCTGCAACAATGCCTGCGCGACATGAACGTCGCCGCCCAGCACCTCATGGTCAGTGAAATCGCCTACGAGAACCTCGGCCAAATGATCCTGGGCGTCGCCGACGTCAACCCCATGCGATAGGAATAGATGGGCGGGTTTGCCCCTCGAAACAAATGCAAGAATAGCGGTGACATGTACTTGTTACGTGTCTCCGATTTTCGCTCTCTCGGAATGGGCAAACATTCGAGAAGAACGCCCAGCCCGCCGCCCTGAACAGCCTTGCGCCCGCCTTCAAAACAATCCATGATTTCCTGCGGCGCCACGGCTCGGCCACGGAATGCCAATAGAACATCGATCCGCCAAACCCAGGGAGCTTGAAACGATGACGATTTCCGAGACGGCACGTGATTTTTTCGATGCCCGCGAAACCGGCAAGGGTGGCGAAGTCTGCCAGGCTTGGTGCCATGACGGGGCGACGTTCTCTTGCCAGGCGGATGCCCTGGCCGACATCACCTCTGTCGCCGGTTATGCCGACTGGGTGCAGGGATTGCTCGGCCCCATCCCCGACGGCAGCTACGAGTTGACGGGCCTTCGCCACGGATGAAGAACGCGGCACGGTGGTCGCCGCCGCCATCTTCAGCGGCACCCATACGGGCGAGGGCGGCCCGGTCCCGGCAACCGGCAATAAAGTCGCCACCGACTATGTCTATGTCATGAAATTCGACGGCGGCAAGATCCGCCACATGACCAAAATCTGGAACGACGGCCATTGCCTGCGCGCCCTCGGCTGGGCTTGACACAACGGCGCGGGCGGGAAACCACCCGTCGAAACGAACGCAAGAATAGCGGTGACGTGACCGCTTTTCCCCCTCACTCAAAGGGGGAAAGAGCGGATCATGTCACTGATTTTCGCTCTATTAGAATAGGCTAAATTCAAGAAGAATGACCTGAACATCCCACTTTGGATGGTGGACACCAATCCCGTTGTTCGAACGGAGTGCCGCAGACCTGAAAAATGACAGACACCGTGGCATGAAATGCCACGGTGTCCCGAGATTATCCCGTGGTGCAAGACAACCTCGTACGTACGGACGGACGGAGCCGGCCGATGCTCTATATTGACCAGGCAAAGCGCCTACGCAAGCGGCAGTTTAGGTGCTTATTTTATTGTCGTTTATTTGAAACGGCTAATTTTTAGGCAAATTTATTTTCTCCGGTGCCCACCATAGACATTGAAATTTCGGGTAGATTTCAACGGCTTAGGCGGAATCTCAAAATAATCGCCAAACTGGCACGCTGTTTGCATTCCATGGGGTGGTGCAAGACAACCTCTTATGGAGACAAAGCGATGATAACGAGACGTAATACCCTTAACATTCTAGCCGCAGCCGCGCTGGCGGTGGGCGTGGGCGCCACGGCCATGACGGCCGCGACATCCGCATTGGCCGCCGAAGACACCATCAAGGTCGGCGTGCTGCATTCCCTGTCGGGAACCATGGCAATATCGGAGACCACGCTGAAGGACGCGGTCCTGATGATGATCGACGATTTGAACAAAAACGGCGGTCTGCTAGGCAAAAAGGTCGAGGCGGTGGTCGTCGATCCGGCCTCGAACTGGCCGCTGTTCGCGGAAAAGGCCCGCGAGTTGATCGAGGTCGACAAGGTCGACGTGGTGTTCGGCTGCTGGACTTCCGTGTCGCGCAAGTCCGTGCTGCCGGTGTTCGAGGAACTGAACGGCTTGCTGTTCTATCCGGTGCAGTATGAGGGCGAGGAGAGCTCCCGCAACGTCTTCTACACTGGTGCCGCGCCGAACCAGCAGGCCATTCCGGCGGTGGAATATCTGATGAGCGAGGACGGCGGCGGGGCCAAGCGCTTCGTGCTGCTGGGCACGGACTATGTCTATCCCCGGACCACCAACAAGATCCTACGCGCCTTCCTGCATGCCAAGGGCATCACGGATGCCGACATCATGGAGGAATACACCCCCTTCGGCCATTCCGATTGGCAGACCATCGTCGCGTCGGTGAAGAAATTCGCCTCCAAGGGCATCAAGACCGCCGTGATCTCCACCATCAACGGTGACGCCAACGTGCCGTTTTACAAGGAACTCGGCAACCAGGGCATCAGGGCGGAAGACATCCCCGTCATCGCCTTTTCGGTCGGCGAGGAAGAACTTGCCGGTCTGGACACCACGCCCCTGGTCGGCCACCTGGCGGCCTGGAACTACTTCATGTCGGTCGATGCGCCCGAGAACGATGCCTTCATCAAGGCCTGGCATGGCTTCATCGGCGATGCGAAGCGGGTCACCAACGACCCAATGGAAGCCACCTACATCGGCTTCAAGATGTGGGTCCAGGCGGTGAAGCAGGCCGGCACCACGGACGTGGATGCGGTGCGCCAGGCCATGTACGGCCAGAAAGTCAAGAACCTGACCGGCGGCATGGCGGTGATGAATGTCAACCATCACCTCTCCAAGCCCGTGTTGATCGGTGAGATTCAGGCGGACGGCCAATTCGACGTGGTCTGGCAAACGGACGGAGAAGTGGTGGGCGATGCCTGGTCCGACTTCATTCCCGAAAGCGCGGCCCTGACCGCCGATTGGACCTACCCTTGGGTCTGCGGCAACTGCAAAAAGCCGGTTTACACCAACTGACTTCCCTGGGGGAGGCGGTGCCGCGTGCATGGCGCCGCCTCCCTTTTCCTTTTTTAATTATTTCGTGAATTGACCAGAGGCAAGACGGTGCGACGGATATTCCTCTTCTTGCTGTTGATCCTGGCGGCATCCGCCATTTTAACGCCGGCCCGCGCCGGGCAGACGGCGGCATTGCTGGACGGTCTGAAGGCCAAGAGTTTCAAGGCCAAGATCGCCGCCGTGGAGAAACTGGCGGCCACGGGCGATGCCCGCGTCGTGGCACCCCTGACGGCCCTGCTGGAAGGCCGCCTGCATAAACGTAAATCCGACGGCGTCTTGGTCATTGTCAAAAAGATCGACGGCAAGACGTTCTTTTTCGATGCGCTCGGCGGCCAGAAGATCGGCCCCGCAAAGTCCCGGACGTCCAGGAAAATTCGCGTCAACAACCGCCTGCGCGGCGTCCTCCGCGGCCTGCTTGGTGCCCTGACCCTGTTCAGCGACGATCCCGAACAGCGGCTTGCCGCCGTCCGTTCCATGTTCAAATCCACCCGCCGGGACAGCTTGCCCGCCCTGTCCAAGGCCTATTTGAAAGAGACGGACGAAACCATCCGCGAGGCCTTGTCGCGTACCCTGGCCGCCGCCCGCCTGCGTCATGGCTCGGAGGGGGAAAAACTGGCGGCGGCACGAATGTTGGCTGATTTCCCCGACCAGGGCGTACGCGACCTGCTCGCCAATACCGCGCGAAAGGCCCAAGGCGATCTGTTGGCGGCCGTGCAAGAGTCGGCGGCCAGCATCGAACAGCGCCTGGCATTTTTTAACATTTTGCAAAATCTATTCCAGGGGATCAGCCTCGGCTCGGTTCTGCTGCTGGCCGCCATCGGCCTGGCGATCACTTTTGGCGTCATGGGCGTGATCAACATGGCCCATGGCGAGATGGTCATGCTGGGCGCCTATACCACCCATGTGGTGCAGACCATCGTGCTTTCCTATTACCCCGATGCCGTAACGCAGTCGCTGCTGCTGTCCATTCCGGCGGCCTTCCTGGTGGCCGGTTTATTCGGGATCGTCCTGGAACGCGGCGTGATCCGCTTTCTATACGGCCGGCCGCTGGAAACCCTGCTGGCGACCTGGGGCCTGAGCCTGATACTGCAGCAATTCGTGCGCTCCATCTTCGGCCCCACCAACCGGGAAGTGATCGCGCCAGGGTGGATGAGCGGCTCCATCGAGATCACCGGCGGCCTGGCGCTGACCAACAACCGCATCTGGATTATCGTTTTCGCCGCCCTGGTGCTTTTGGCCCTGACCCTGATCATCCGTTACACGGATTTCGGCCTGCGCATGCGGGCGGTGACGCAGAACCGGGCCATGGCGAACGCCGTGGGCATCCGCTCCAACTGGATCAACGCAATGACCTTCGGACTGGGCTCCGGCGTCGCGGGCCTGGCCGGGGTGGCCTTGAGCCAGATCGACAATGTCAGCCCCAACCTGGGCCAAAGCTATATCATCGATAGTTTCCTGGTCGTGGTCTTCGGCGGTGTCGGCAATTTGTGGGGCACCCTGGTCGGCGCGCTAACCCTGGGCATCGCCAACAAGTTCCTGGAACCCCATACCGGCGCCGTGCTGGGAAAAATCCTGATCCTGGTTCTGGTCATCCTCTTTATCCAAAAACGGCCGCGGGGGATGTTCGCCCTGAAGGGCCGCGCGGTGGAGGGCTAGGCCATGGTCCTGAACCCCAGCGCGAAGATCTTCGCCATCCTGTTGGCGGCCACCACCATCATCGTGCCGGTGCTCAATCTGGCCCTGCCCGACACCTCCCCCCTGCACGTACCCAATTATGCCGTCGGCCTGTTCGGCAAGTATCTGTCCTTTGCCCTGTTGGCCCTGTCGGTGGACCTGATTTGGGGGTTTTGCGGCATTCTCAGCCTGGGCCATGGCGCCTTCTTCGCCCTTGGCGGCTATGCCATGGGCATGCATCTGATGCGCCAGATCGGCGACCGGGGCGTCTATGGCAATGCCGAGCTGCCCGATTTCATGGTCTTTCTGAACTGGCGGGAATTGCCATGGTATTGGTTCGGCTTTGACAACTTTTTCTTCGCCATGGTTATGGTGATGGCGGTACCAGGCGCCCTGGCCTTCGTCTTTGGCTGGTTCGCCTTCCGCAGCCGGGTCGGCGGCGTCTATCTTTCCATCATCACCCAGGCCATGACATTCGCCCTGATGCTGGCGTTTTTCCGCAACGACATGGGCTTTGGCGGCAACAACGGCTTGACCGATTTCAAGGAACTTCTGGGCTTCGATCTGCGGGGCCAGGGCACGCGCGCCGCTTTGTTCGTAGCCAGCGGCCTGGCCCTTCTGGGCGGTTTCCTGATCTGCCGGGTCATCGTGACCTCCAAGCTGGGCAAGGTCCTGGTGGGTATTCGCGACGCGGAAAGCCGCACCCGGTTCCTGGGCTACCGCGTCGAACATTACAAACTTTTCGTTTTCACCATCTCCGCCGTCATGGCCGGTATCGCCGGCGCCTTGTATGTGCCGCAAGTGGGCATCATCAATCCCGGCGAATTCGCCCCCGCCAACTCTATCGAGATCGTGGTCTGGGTTGCTCTCGGCGGCCGGGGTACCCTGTTCGGCGCGGCCCTGGGCGCGGTGGCGGTGAACCTGGCGAAAAGCTATCTGACGGCGGCCTTTCCCGAGGTTTGGCTATTCGCCTTGGGCGGCCTGTTCGTCGCCGTCACCCTGTTCCTGCCCAAGGGTATCGCCGGCAGCGTCAAGTTTCCTTGGCCCATCCGGGCAGGGGGCAGGTCATGAGCGATGTGCTGTATCTGGACGGCATTTCCGTCAGCTTCGGCGGCTTCAAGGCCCTGAATGACCTAAGCCTGGTGGTCGAGGAAGGCGAAATGCGGGCCATCATCGGCCCCAACGGCGCCGGCAAGACCACCATGATGGACATCATCACCGGGCGTACCCGCCCCGACAAGGGCATCGCCCTGTTCCGCGGCGACATCGATTTGACCAGGCGGGACGAGGCGGAAATCGCCAACCTGGGCATTGGCCGCAAGTTTCAAAAACCCACGGTGTTCGAAAGCCACAGCGTCGAAGACAATCTGCAACTGGCGCAAAAGGCCCCGCGCGGCCCCTTTGCCTGCCTGGTGGCGAGACTGTCCGGCGAACAACGGGCCGCCATTGACGAGACTTTGGCGACCATCGCCCTGACGGCGGATCGAGCCCGCCTGGCAGGCGAATTGTCCCATGGGCAAAAACAATGGCTGGAAATCGGCATGCTGTTGATGCAGCAGCCCGAATTGCTGTTGGTGGATGAACCGGTCGCCGGCATGACGGACGCGGAAACCGAACAAACCGCCGAGCTGCTGCGGGACATCGCCAAAAGCCGCACAATTATCGTGGTCGAACACGACATGGGATTTGTCCGCGCCCTGGGCACCAGGGTCACGGTTCTGCATGAAGGCTCCGTATTGTCGGAGGGCGCCTTGGATGTCGTGCAGAACGATGAAAAAGTCATCGAAGTCTATCTGGGGCGCTAGACGATGCTGCGGGTCAAAAACATCGATCTTTTTTATGGCGCCTCGCAGGCCCTACGCGGTGTCTCCCTCACCGCCAAGCTAGGTGAAGTGACCTGCGTTCTGGGCCGCAACGGCGTCGGCAAGACATCGCTGCTCCGCGCCATCGTCGGACAACAGGCCATCCGGAGCGGCGGTATCGAGTGGGAAGACAAGGATATCTCGAAAGCCCCCAGCCACGCCCGGGCCCGCGCCGGCATCGCCTACGTGCCCCAGGGGCGGGAGATTTTTCCATTTCTGACGGTCGATGAAAATCTACGCTCCGG
Source organism: Alphaproteobacteria bacterium (assembly GCA_046582595.1). Taxonomy (GTDB): domain Bacteria; phylum Pseudomonadota; class Alphaproteobacteria. Next base: position 10,682 of record JAYGEB010000459.1, read on the forward strand.
CTTTGCCGCCCTGCCCCGAACCGAACGGCGCCTGCCGCCCGAGACGTTCAAGTTGTTCCCCGCCCTGCAAGACATGCTGGGCCGCCAGGGCGGCGATCTGTCCGGCGGGCAGCAACAGCAACTGGCCATCGCCCGCGCCCTGGCCATGCGGCCGCGCCTGTTGGTGCTGGACGAACCCACCGAAGGCATCCAGCCCTCCATCATCAAGGATATCCAACGCATCATTGCCCTGTTGCGAGACCGGGGCGAGATGGCCATCGTGCTGGTGGAGCAATATTTCGAGTTCGCCCGCGATCTGGCCGACAGCTACATCGTCATGGACCGGGGCGAGGTGGTGCTATCGGGCCGAAGGTCGGATATGGTGGAGGCAGATGTACGCTGCTATCTCACGGTCTGATCCACCGCCCCCCCCGCAACGCCTGCAACGTCTTTCGGGAGACGCCAGGGCCTCATTTTCCGGCCCGGAAAGCCGGCTGGTGGAGCTGTACCAGGCAAACCCCTGCCGGGTGCTTTTGCCCCGCCGCCGGGATGGCTACGTGGAAGCCGTATTGCTGAATACCGCCGGCGGCATCACCGACGGCGACCGCCTGGCCTATGCCATTGCCACCCATGACGGCGCGGAAGTTACCGTGACCACCCAGGCGGCAGAAAAAGTCTACCGCTCCCGCGGCGCCGCGGCCCATGTCCACAACCGCCTGCGGGTTACCACCGGCGCCTTCCTGGAATGGCTGCCGCAGGAGAGCATCCTGTTCAACGGCGCCGCCCTGGCGCGCAAAACCGATATCGAAATCGATGGCGGCAGCCGGCTGCTGGCCCTGGATTGGCTGCTGCTGGGCCGGCTGGCCAGCGGCGAACGGCTGGACAGCGCCACCGTGCACGACCGCTGGCGTCTGCGCCGGGACGACAGGCTGATATGGGCGGACGATTTTCGCCTACGCGGTGATATTGAGACCCTGGCCCAGCGCCCATCCCTGCTCGATGGCGCCCGCGCGCTTGCAACCTTGATCTATGTCGCGCCGGACGCGTCCGCGCATCTGGAGACGGCCAGACGGCTATTACTGAAGGCCACGGGCCGCGCCGGCGTGAGTGAACGCCCCGGTTTGTTAGTCTGCCGTTTTCTCGGTCCCGACGGCATTGGCCTCAGACGGGACGTGGAAACATTTCTGACGTCTTTCCGCGCCGTCCTGCACGGCCAACCCCGCCCCCTGCCCCGCGTCTGGGCCTGTTGACGATCATCTTCGAGGAGGAACCAAATGTTTCTGACCCCACGGGAAAAAGACAAATTGATGGTGGCCACCGCCGCCATGGTCGCCCGCAACCGCCTCGGCCGGGGCGTCAAGCTGAATTATCCCGAAGCCGTCGCCCTGATCACCGATTTCGTGGTCGAGGGCGCCCGCGACGGCCGCGGCGTGGCTGATCTGATGGCGGCGGGCGCCGGCGTCATCTCCCGCGTTCAGGTCATGGAAGGCATCGCGGAGATGCTGCCTGACGTGCAGGTCGAGGCCACCTTTCCCGACGGGACCAAGCTGGTCACCGTGCATCACCCCATTCGTTGAGGCGACGATCATGATTGGCAAATTTGTTCCTGGCGAAATTATCGCGAAAGGCGGCGAATTGACTCTCAATGAGGGCCAGGAGGCCATCACCCTGACCATCGCCAATACCGGCGACAGGCCCGTGCAAGTGGGCAGCCATTATCATTTCTTCGAGACCAACGGCGCTTTGGCGTTCGACCGCGAAGCCGCCCGCGGCCGCCGCCTGGACATCCCCGCCGGCACCGCCATCCGGTTCGAACCGGGGCAGCGCCGCGAAGTGCCCCTGGTGCCCTATCGCGGCACCCGCCAGATACATGGGTTCAACGGCGCCGTGAACGGCGCCCTGGATGGGGAGAGCTAAACCATGCCAGCCCAAATGAACCGCGACGACTATGCCCATATGTACGGCCCCACCACTGGCGATAAGGTGCGCCTGGCCGACACCGAGCTGTTTATCGAGGTGGAGCAGGATCACACCACCTATGGCGAGGAAGTGAAATTCGGCGGCGGCAAGGTGATCCGCGACGGCATGGGCCAATCACAGATAACCCGCGCCCAGGGCGCCGTGGACACGGTTATCACCAACGCCCTGATCCTGGATCATTGGGGCGTGGTCAAGGCCGATATCGGCATCACCGATGGCCGTATCAGCGGTATCGGCAAGGCCGGCAACCCGGACATCCAACCCGGCGTCGATATCATCATCGGGCCGTCCACCGAGGTGATCGCCGGCGAGGGCAAGATCATCACCGCCGGCGGGCTGGATGTGCATATCCATTTCATCTGCCCGCAGCAGATCGAGGAGGCGCTGTATTCTGGCATCACCACCATGATGGGCGGCGGCACCGGCCCCGCCACGGGCACCAACGCCACCACCTGCACGCCGGGGCCCTGGCATATCCGGCGCATGTTGCAGGCCGCCGACGGCTTTCCCATGAACCTGGGCTTTTTCGGCAAGGGCAACGCCTCCCTGCCCGAGGCGCTGGTGGAACAGGTGACGGCCGGCGCCTGCGGCTTGAAGCTGCACGAAGACTGGGGCACCACCCCCGCCGCCATCGATTGTTGCCTGTCCGTCGCCGATGACATGGACGTGCAGGTGATGATCCACACCGATACCTTGAATGAATCCGGTTTCGTGGAGAATACCGTCAACGCCTTCAAGGGTCGCACCATCCATGCCTTCCATACCGAGGGCGCGGGGGGCGGCCATGCGCCCGATATCATCAAGCTCTGTGGCGTGGCCAACGTCATCCCCTCGTCCACCAACCCCACGCGGCCCTATACCCGCAACACGGTGGACGAGCATCTGGATATGCTGATGGTCTGCCATCATCTGGATCCCAACATCGCCGAGGACGTGGCCTTCGCCGAAAGCCGCATCCGCAAGGAGACCATCGCGGCGGAGGATATCCTGCACGATCTGGGCGCCTTCTCGATCATCGCCTCGGACAGCCAGGCCATGGGCCGGGTCGGCGAGGTCATCATCCGCACCTGGCAGACCGCCGACAAGATGAAAAAACAATTCGGCGCCCTGGACGGCGAAACCGGCGACAACGACAATCTGCGCGCCCGGCGTTATATCGCGAAATACACCATCAACCCGGCCATCGCCCAGGGCATCTCGGAACATGTAGGTTCGGTGGAGGTCGGCAAGCTGGCCGATCTGTGCATCTGGACACCGGCGTTTTTCGGGGTCAAGCCGGACCTGATTTTGAAGATGGGCACAATAGCGGCGGCGCAAATGGGCGATCCCAACGCCTCCATCCCGACGCCGCAGCCGCAATACCCGCGCCCCATGTTTGGCGCCTTCGGCGGCGCGCTAGCCGCCTCCGCCGTGACATTCGTCAGTCAGGCGGGCCTGGATGGCGATATCGCCGGCAGCCATGGCCTGGCCAAGCCGGTGCTGGCGGTGGGCAATACACGGGGCGGCATCGGCAAGGCGGCGATGGTTCTGAACGACGCCATGCCGAAGATCGAGGTCGATCCCGAAACTTATGAGGTCCGCGCCGACGGCACCCTGCTGACCTGCGAGCCGGCGGAGGTTCTGGCCATGGCGCAACGCTATTTTCTTTATTAGGGAGGCTGCCATGGAACGCGCCATCGCTCATTTCAACGCCCATGACTGGCCGGCGGAACTGGCCGAGGACGGCGTCACGCTAGCGTTTGACGAACGCCACCGCCGGCGCATCCGCTTGCGCACCGACGGAGGCGAGGACATTCTGCTCGATCTGCCCAAGGCCAAGGCCATGGCCCACGGCGACGGCCTGCGGATCAGCGACGGCCGCTGGCTGGCGGTCCGCGCCGCGCCCGAGCCGTTGCTGGAAATCCGCTGCCCGACACCGCTCGCCTTGGTGCGCATGGCCTGGCATCTGGGCAACCGGCATCTACCCACGGACGTCACGGCGGAACGCCTGCGCATCCGCCCCGACCATGTGATCGAGGCCCTGGCGCGGGGCATGGGCGCGAGAGTGGAGAGTATCACCGCGCCCTTTCAGCCCGAGGGCGGCGCCTACGATGACCATGGTCATGACCACTAAACCGGAACACCTCCTCCGCCTGCAAAGCTGGCTGTCGCCCGCCTTCCCCATTGGCGCCTTCAGTTATTCCCACGGCCTGGAATATGCCGTCGAGGTTGCCCTGGTGCAGGACCGCGAGAGCCTGGTGGATTGGCTGGAAGCCGATCTGCGCCACGGCAGCGGACGCAACGAAGCCATCTTTCTCGCCCTGGCCTTACGGGCGGAGGACGATAATTTCCCGGAGATCGCGGAGCTGGCGGCGGCCTCGTTCGGCACCTCGGAATTGGCCCTGGAAGGTTTATCCATGGGCGAGGCTTTCCTTGGCATGGTGTCGCGCGCCTGGCCCAATGATATCTTGCGGCAACGGGTCAAAATTTTGGCGGTCCCACCAACCCTGGCTATTGCCTTTGCCATGGCCTGCAAGGCCCATGACATCGATCCGATCACCGCCCTGCATCTTTTCCTGCAAGCCTGGTCCGCCAATCTGATCAACGCCGCCCTGCGGTTGGTGCCCCTGGGACAGACGGACGGTCAGTTGGCCCAAGCCGCCATGGAAGCCGCCGTGCTCGCCACGGCGGACGAGGCCGGCAACGCAACTTTGGCAGACATCGGTTCCGCCGCCCTCATGGTGGACTGGGCCAGCATGCGGCATGAAAACCAATACACGAGGTTATTTCGATCATGAGTGCGATTTCAGATCTATCCCCCGAACATGGGCCCTTGCGCGTCGGTGTCGGCGGCCCCGTTGGTTCCGGCAAGACGGCGTTGTTGGAGGGGCTGTGCCGCCGCATGAGCGGGGAGCGGGACATGGTGGTGATCACCAATGACATCTATACCAAGGAGGATCAGTTGATCCTGACTCGCGCCGGCGTCCTGCCGGCGGAGCGGATCATGGGCGTGGAAACGGGGGGCTGCCCCCATACCGCCAGCCGCGAAGACGCCTCGATCAACCTGGCGGCGGTGGCGCAAATGAGCCGTCGCTTTCCAAAGGCGGAAATCTGCCTGATCGAGTCGGGCGGCGACAATCTGGCCGCCACCTTCAGCCCTGAACTGGCCGATCTGACAATCTATGTTATTGATGTGGCCGCTGGCGAGAAGATCCCGCGCAAGGGCGGCCCCGGCATTACCCGCTCCGACCTGCTGGTGATCAACAAGATCGACCTGGCGCCGTATGTGGGCGCCGATCTGGAGGTCATGCGCCGGGACACGGAACGCATGCGCGGCGGCCGGCCGTTCGTTTTCACCAATCTTAAAACCCACGAGGGGTTGGAAGTGGTGGTGGATTTCATCACCACGGCGGGCGGTCTCTAGCTAGGGCACTTGCCCTTTTGACCCCGATGCCTACATTGGCGAAAGCGGAAACAAGAGTACGGCCATGAATAAACAACAGAAACTGAATACCGACCTAAAGCTGGCGGAAACCTTGGCGGCGGAGCGGCGCGCCGCCCAGGAACGCCGGCCCAGCCGGGCCGAGGCCGAGGAAGCCGTCCGCATTCTGATCCGCTGGACCGGCGATGATCCGCACCGGGAAGGTTTGGCCGGCACTCCAGAGCGGGTGACGCGTGCCTATGAGGAATATTTTGCCGGCTATCACGATGACCCGGTCGAGATCTTGCAGCGCACCTTTGAAGAGGTCGATGGCTACGACGAAATGGTCCTGTTGCGGGATATCCGCTTCGAGAGCCATTGCGAACACCACATGGCCCCGATCCTGGGCCGGGTCCACATCGCCTATCTGCCCGATCACCGGGTTGTCGGCATATCCAAGTTGGCCCGCCTGGTGCAGGTCTATGCCAAGCGCCTGCAAATTCAGGAGAAAATGACGGCGCAGATCGCCAATACCATCCAGCAGGTTCTCCAGCCCCTGGGCGTGGCCGTGGTGATCGAAGCCTCGCACCAATGCATGACCACGCGCGGCGTGCACAAACCGGGCGCCGCCCTGGCGACCTCCCGCATGCTGGGCGCCTTCCGCGAAAACCCCGCCACCCGTCGTGAATTCCTCACCATGCTCCGCCGTAGCGCCAGTTTCGAAGATTAAAGCATTCCCGCTGCCTTGCCGTTCCTCATAGGCGCACGCGCCAGTGCGAAGGTTCGGCGCCCGGCACCGGGCTTCGAAAGGTATAGAGGGTGGAATCCAGCAGGTTGCCTAGATACGCGGTGCGCCTGTCGGGCCCGCCGAAGGCGATGGACGAGATGCTTTGCATAACCTCCGTCTGGATATTGTCCAGATGCTCGCGGCCCATCTTGCCGGCCTGAAACGCCGTTTCGACCATGGCCAGATGCGCGGGATCATTTTCTTCAAGCACGATGCGCTGTTGCCGATCCGTCGTCACGCGAATAACCCTGTTGGAAACCACGGAAGTCATCCAGAAGGCGCCCTCTTCATCGAACGCCAGCCCATCGGGATAGGTGCCGGCGCCATATTCCACGAAGGTTTCGCGCCGGCCCAGGCCGTCGCCTTGAATGGCATAGCGGGAGGTGCGCCGGGCCATGGTTTCATTCACATACAGCCATTCGCCCGTGGGATCGACGATGGCTTCGTTGGTATATCCCACCCCGTCGGCGACAATGCGCGGCCCCTTGCCATCGATCAGAATGATATAGCCGTCGGCCACGTCCACCCGATAGGCCAGGGCGCGGGGGTCGTGGCGGGTGGAAATGGTGATCCAAATGCGTTGCCGGTGATCGACGCCAACAAAATTCGCCGGCGGCAGGGTCACGCCGTCCAGTTCCACGAGCAATGGGCTCAAATCACCATTTTTTGACAAGCGCCAGGCGCCGCCGCCCTCCCCATGCAGGTCGGCCAGCAGGAAATCACCGTCCCTGGTCAAGGCAAAGCCGTTGGTGGCCACCGGAGGCCCCTCGCGGCGGCCCAATATGTCCCGGTGATCGCCGCCGGTTCCGATTACACTGACCCCGCCAGCGCCATTCGATGTGACCACCGTGCCATCGGCCAGGCACAACACACATTCAGGCCGGGTCAGGCCCTTGCCGTGGGTGCCCAGGCCGCCGGGCTGCCATTGGAATTCATCCGCGCTCATAATGCCTGTTCCTCCGTCGGTTCAGGCATGAAACTCACACCATCTTGCCATTCTTGTCGTTCCAATAGCGGTCCTTCAACAAACGTTTGTAAAGTTTTCCGGTATCGAGGCGGGGCAGTTCGGCTTCGAAATCGATCGAACGGGGAACCTTGTAATTCGCCAGATGCCGTTGCGCATAGGCCAGGATTTCGGCGGCCAGATCATCCGACGGCTCGATGTCCGGGGCCGCCTGCACGACGGCCTTGACCTCTTCGCCGAAATCCGCGTTCGGCACGCCGAAGACGGCGACATCGGCGACCTTTGCGTGCATGACGATGCAATCCTCGATCTCCTGCGGATAAATATTCACGCCGCCGGAAATGATCATGAAGCTTTCCCGGTCCGTCAGGTGCAAAAAACCATCTTCGTCGAGATAACCCAGGTCGCCAAGCTTGGTCCAAAACGGGTGCTTGGGATGCCTCGCCGCATCGGTTTTCTCCGGATCGCCGTGGTAGCGGAACGGCATCTCGTCACGCTCGAAGAAAATCAACCCCGTCTCGCCCACGGGCAGGTCATCTCCCGCCCCGTTGCAGATATGCAGGACGCCCAATATGGCGCTGCCCACGGTGCCCGGATGCGCCAGCCATTGTTCGCTGTTACAAACGGTCAGGCCGTTCAACTCGGTGCCGCCATAATATTCGTGGATCAAGGGGCCCCACCATTCGATCATCTGGCGTTTGACCGCCACCGGACAGGGCGCGGCGGCATGGATCGCGACCCGGTGGCTTGAAAGGTCATGTCCGGCCCGGACCGCCGCATCAAGTTTCAGCATGCGGATAAACATCGTGGGCACCCATTGGCTATGGGTGAT
>JAYGEB010000043.1:0-4428 GCA_046582595.1 Alphaproteobacteria bacterium
TGCGGTGACAGTTTACAAAAAAATAGACGTTGTTCTTGGATGGTGTCTGCCCTGAGAGAGCGAATTAGGGAGACACGATCCGATCTTTCGCCCTCTTTTGAGAGCGAAAATCGGTCATGTCACCATAATTCTTGTGTCTGGATCAGGCATCCATGCCAACAGCGGGCCTATCCCCGCGAGGGCAGTACCACGGTGCCGGTGCCCTGGATGGATAGTTCGTCGTCCTGCTGGCGGGCTTCCTGGGTGATCTCGATGCAGTGGCGGCCCTGGCCGTCGATGAATTTGTTGCTGACCTCGCCATTGATGTACAGCACGTCGCCTTCCGGGTTATGGCGGCGGATGCGGCTGCGGTGGCCGGCCAGAAAGCCGTCGTCGCCCATCCAGTTGGTCAGGTGGTGGGTCAGCCAGGAGACCCGTTCGGGGCCGTAGTCGTAGGCCCCGGGCGCGCCGACCTCGGTCGCGAAGGCGTGCTCCCAATGCACCCGTTCGGGACAATCGGGGATGTTGAAGCGGCTGGCGATGCCCAGGCCGGGATGTTTGCGGATTTGTTGCCAGGCCAGCTTGTTGGCGCGGATGTACAGCCCGCCCCAGCCCTGGGCGTAACAGATGAAGCCCGTGGCGGTCATGGGGCCCTTGAGCATGATGGGCAGTTTTTCGCCCACCGCGACGTCTTCGTAATAACGGGTTTCCCCGCCGCGCACTTCTTCGAGGGCATAGTGGCGGTAGATATCCACCAGTTCGTCATCGCTGTAGGTGAGCTGGCCTTTTTCCGCCGCCTGGTATTTGGTGCCGGCCTCGCGCGCCTTGTCCCGCTCGGTGCGGAAGCACCAGCTATCGGCGCTGGCGACGTTGTCGCCGTCCTGGTTGTAGAATTCCACATGATAGATCTGCTGGATGGCGCGGCCGGAAAACTGGGTGTCGTGGGGGATCAATTCCTTCAGCCAGGCTTCGCAATGGACTTCATCGTTGCGCTGCAACGGCTTGTGCCAGGTCCAATCGGCGCCCGCCCACATGGCATGGATGCCTGGCAGGCCGCCAACGTAACCGGAAATGATCCGGTTGGTGGCAAAGAGGAAACTGGGCAGGGCGATCAGGCCGCCAAACCTGGTCCGGTTGGCGTAGGCGGGATCGCACCACAGGGGATTGTCGTCGCCGATGCCATGGGCGTAGTGGCGGATATTGTCGCGGGTGGCCTCATGACACCAGGGCTCCGGCATGCTCTCGATCTTGACGCCGACGCGCTTTTGCAACTCTTCCAGGCCGCGTTCGGTGATTTTCGGGAACCGGCCCCCGGTCTCGCCGATATTGCTTTCATCCGTCATCTGTCTACTCCCCCCGCGCGGCGGCTTCGCGGTCGCGCAGTATTTTTCGGTTGACCTTGCCGGCGGGTGTCTTGGGCAATTCGTTGGTGAATGCCACGATGCGTGGGTATTCTTGGCGGCTCAGATTTTCCTGGGCGAATTTTTGCAATTCCGCGGCGAAAGCATCGTCGCCGGGCCGGGAGGAGACAATAAAGGCCTTGACCACCAGGCCGCGAACCTCGTCCGGCACGCCGATGGCGGCGGCCTCCAGAACATCCCCGTGTTTCAGCAAGGTATCCTCGATCTCCATGGCGGACATGGTCCAGCCGGCGGAAATGATCACGTCGTCGGTTCGGCCGCCATGGAAATAATAGCCTTCCGCATCCATATGGCCGCGGTCCTTGGTGGGAAACCAGCCGCCCGGGCGCATCACCATGATCTCGCCGACTTCGTCCGGCGCGCAGGGGACGCCGTCGGGGTTCAGGATCGCTACCTCCTGGCCCGGCATGGGCAGGCCCAGGGCGCCGAGCCTGGCGGGCAGATCATCGGCGCCGGGATAGCTGCCCAGCACCACGCCCACCTCCGTGGTGCCGTAAAAACTGCCCGGATACTGGCCAAAGGTTTGCCTGGCCCATTCAGCCGTATCCGTGTCCATGGGCTCGCCGGTGAAACTGAGTTTTTCCAGATTGAAATTATAGCGGTTGGCGGTGCCGGCGTTTTTCATCATGCGGTAGTGGGTCGCCGCCGCCGAAAGATTGCTGATTTCGAATTCCTCCAACGCCGCCATCAGGCGCTCGGGATCGAACTTGCCGGCGTAGCTGGCCGTGGTGATGCCCAGGGCATGGGGGGCCAGCGTGCCGTGCCACAGGCCGTGCCCCCAGGCCGTAGACGAGGGGCACATGTAGCGATCGCCCGGCCGCAGGCCGGTGCCATAGAGCGCCGCCAGCATGACCGTGACCACGGATTGATGGCGGTGTTTTACCGCCTCGGGCAATTCCCGCGTGGTGCCGGAGGTATATTGAAACATCGCCATGTCCCGGCCGGCGGTCGCGGTTTCAAACGCGGTTTGCTGATTTTCCAGCATCGCCATGAAATCATCATCCGCGATGACCACCGCGCAGCCCGCATCCGCCGCCAGTGCCGCCTTCTCGGGCGCCAGCAGCAACAGGCTGGGCTGGCAGTCGTCAATCCGCGCGCGCAGGCCGCCGGGCCCGAACAGCGTAAACATTGGCACCGCCACGCAGCCCGCCTTCATGGCGCCATACAGGGCCAGATAAAACGGCAGGGACGGCTCCACCATCAGCGCCACCCGTTCCCCCGGCCCGATGCCCCGGCCCGCCAGGTAGTTGGCGAAGCGGCCCGACCAATCGGATAATTCGCCAAAGGTGATGTCTTCGGAGCCGCCCGCCGCCTGGGCGATGCGCACGGCGACACGGCCACGGGAATGGCGGTCCACGCATTCATGGGCGATATTGATGCTTTCCCGGTTGCCGTCGAACAATTCCCACAGCCGTTCCTTGGAACAATGCGCCTGGGCATCGGCGAAAGAGGTGTATTCGGTGATCAAGGGCATGCGGCAAACCTGAATTGAATGCGGGCACCATCATGGAACTGGACAAGGTTGTCAATACACAATAAAATTGTCCATAGACAATACTGGATCATGATGGCCAACAGTACGCACAACCGCCAACAGATGGCTCCCACGGGGCAACCGGGACCGGCGAAACCGGTAACGGCCGTCAGCCGGGCCGCCGGTATTCTACGCCATTTGGGGCGCGGCCAGGAACCCATGGGGGTGAACCGCATCGCCCGCGATTTGGACCTGATCCCCTCCACCGTGCTGCATATCCTGCGCACCCTGGCGCATGAGGACCTGGTGAAGTTCGACGCCAATACGAAGCGCTACAGCCTGGGCATCGGGATCCTGGGTATTGCCCGCGACATGCTGAGCGGCGGCGGCTTCGTCCAGGCCGCGCAAGGCCATCTGGAGAGCATTGCCCAGGCCTTCGATGTCACGGCGGTGGCGGTTGAACTGGACGGCCATGATCACATGGTGGTGGCCGCCCTGGCCCGCTCGCGCCTGGATCTTAGCATTCACGTCAATATCGGCAGTCATTTTCCCGCCCTCATATCCGCCACCGGACGCTGCGTCGCGGCGCAAAGCACCTGGAACAGGGCGGAACTGGCCCGCCGTTTCAAGGCCCTGCGTTGGCAGAACCCGCCCGCCTTCGAAACCTGGCTGGAAGAGATTGCAGCCGCCCGCCGGGACGGCTACGCCATGGACGACGGCAATTATATTCGCGGCATCATCGTCCTGGCCGCGCCCGTTCGCCAACCAACCAGCGGGCCCGCCCGGGCCGTCGTCGCCGTCGGGCTGGCGGCGCAACTGGACCAAGACCGGCGGCGGGAACTGGCGCGGCGGCTGCGCCGGGCGGCGGACGAATTGACGGAATTGACATGAACCGGCCCGCAAGGACGATCCCGGAAGGTTTCGAAGCCTTCGGCCATGGCGGTCCCTTCGCGGATGCCATCGGGCCTTTTTTTGTCCGGGCCAAGGCCGAGGGCGGTTTCCACTATGCCTTTTACACCGGCGAGAGGCATGCCAACGCCAACGGCATCGTTCACGGCGGCGCCCTGTTCAGCTTCGCCGATCACATCACCGGCCATGCCATCGTCCATGGCATCAAGCGGATGTGCGCGACCCTGAAATTCAAGGTCGAATATCTGGCGCCCGGCCCCTTGGACTGCCTGGTCGAGGGCGAGGTCGAATTCGTCGCCGTCACCCGCACCTTGGTATTTTTGCGGGTGCGCCTGTTCACTGGGCACCGCACCCTGATGACCGCCGATGGCTGCTGCAAACTGTTCGCGCCGTTTGAGCCGGGCCAGGGCGCCGGGGCCGAACCCAGCCCCGAGGCGCCCGGCGATGAACGCCCGCCCGCGCCCCAGGGCTTTCAACCGTTCCCCGACCAGGGTGCCTTTCCGGCACTGTGCGGCCCGGTATATTACCACCGCCGGTCCGGCGGCGGCTTCATCAACGGCTTTCATTCCAGGGCGGTGCATGACAACACCAACGGCATGGTCCATGGCGGCGTCCTGTTCACCTTCCTCGCCGAGCGCTACCGCG
>JAYGEB010000051.1:0-11877 GCA_046582595.1 Alphaproteobacteria bacterium
TTCCGCCTGGTCTTCCAGCATCACCGTTTCGATCAAACGGTCGGGATCGGAAAACCGCGTGCCGTCCCCAGCCAACGACGCATCTTCCTCCGGCGGTTGATCCGCCAAAACCGGGCTAGCATGAGCCGCAAACAAGAATACGCCACCAATTAACGCCGTCTTAAACGCGCGAAAACCCATCATGACAACAAACTCCTAATTTGCCATATTCTGGACCATTTCTTGCGTTCACACAATATGGAATCATCCTCGTATTATGGTTGATATCGCGATCTTGCAATCCGGAACGGAACACCGGGAGGAAGGGGGCCGCAAGGCCATTCGTCCGGCGGACGCAATAGCAAAGTTTCGCCGCATTTCCTTAAGAAGCCCGGTTCCTTCAGCCCATGACTTGCGGCATAACGCCGGTGGCGAATTCTTCCATGCGGTCCAGCATTTCGTTCAGGTCGTTGGCGACCAGGTTCATGATCATCGACGTGGTGCCGGCTTCGGCAAAGGCGTTGATATCCTCGGCCCGCTGCCCGGCGCTGCCCGTGCAAATGAGGCGTCCGCCGTCCTGGTGCTGTTGTTCCTGGGTGGAGTGGAAGGCGCAGTTGTAGGCCAGTCCGATGGTGGCGGGGTCGCGCCCGGCGTCCGCCGCCAGGCCATGCAGGCGTTCGACGCGCGCCTTGTAGGTGGCCAGGGTATCCATGCGGAACTTGGGGTTGGAGCCGAAGGGATACCAGACATCTCCCACGGCCACGGTGCGGCGCATGGCGGGACCGCTTTCGCCGCCGATCCAGATGGCTGGGTGCGGGTCTTGCACCGGCTTCGGGTCCATTCCGATCTTGTCGAACTTGACGAATTCGCCGTCGTAGACCGGGCGTTCCTGGGTCCAGATTGCCTTAATGGCTTCGATATATTCGTTGGTCACCTGGCCGCGCGCATCAAATGGCGGCAGGCCCAGGGCCTCGAACTCCTCGCGCAGCCAGCCGGCGCCGCAGCCGAACTCAATACGCCCGCCCGTCAACTGATCCAAGGTCGCCAGGGATTTGGCCATGAACAGCGGGTTGCGGTGGGGCACCACGGTGACGGAAGTCAACAGGCGGATTTTATCGGTGATGCCGGCCAGCCAGGACAACAGGGTGAACTGCTCCAGGCATTCCACGTCGCCGCCCTCGGCCCAGGGAAAATCCCCGGTTTCTGAATAGGGATAGGAGGAGTCTATTTCCGTAGGCACGGCGATATGGTCCGACACCGTCAAATAGTCGTAGCCCAAAGCCTCGGCCCGTCCGGCCAGAGTGCGGATATCGGCCGCGTTGCACAAAGGCCCGCGGATTGGCATGCTGACGCCGAATTTCATGGCTCGTCTCCCATTCTGATTTTCTCCCTGATTGTACACCGAAGCGGGCCGGGTTAGGCTATGGCCGATTACCATTTCGGGATTTATTATTCAGGGGAGAGACCAATGGACGAAGCTGCCTTTCGCGAAAAGATGAAGCAAGACGGTTATGGCGAGGTTGGCCTTCGGGAATGGACCCCAAATCATTTCGACGACACCCACACCCACGATTTCGGCGCCTCGGTTTGGTTTTGGATGGTGAAATGTCGGTCACCTTGGCGGACCGCGTGGTGACCTGCCGGGCTGGCGATACCTTTTCCCTGGATGCCAATATTCCTCACGCCGAACAGGCTGGCGGCGACGGCGTGCGTTTCCTGGCTTGTAAAAAGTAGAGTTCACGATGCAATTTCAGGACAAGGTGACCGTCGTCACCGGCGGCGCCTCGGGCATCGGGGCGGCCTGTTGCCGGAACTTCGCCGCGCGGGGGGCCAAGGTGGTGGTGGCTGATCTGAACGGCGATGGCGCCCAATCGGTGGCGGCGGAGTTCGGCGGCCTTGGCATCGGCTGCGATGTTGGCGATGAAGGCGAGATCGATGCCCTGGTCAGTGAGGTGGAACAGGCATATGGCGCCATCGATATCTTCTTCTCCAACGCGGGCATCAATTCGGGGCGGGAGATCCTCAATACGGATCTGTCCGTCTGGGCCGATCAATGGCGGGTCAACCTGATGGCCCATGTCTATGCGGTGCGCGCCGTGCTGCCGGGCATGATCGAACGGGGCGGCGGCTATCTGCTGCACACCGCCTCCATGGCGGGGATATTGATGTCGACCGGAAACCTGCCCTACACCGTGTCCAAGCATGCCGTGGTGGGCCTGGCCGAATATCTCTCCGTCGCCCATCATCATCAGGGCATCAGGGTTTCCCTGCTGGCGCCGCTCGGCGTGCGGACGCCGATGCTGGGAGATACCGACAAACCCTTCGCCCGCACCGCCGCCGGTCCCATCAAGGAGCCCGAGGAGGTTGCCGAACAGGTGGCCGGGGCGGTCGAGGAAGAGCGCTTCCTGATCCTCACGGACGAGATCGCCCAGACCTGGATGAATTACAAGACCAACGACCTGGAACGCTGGCTCAAGGGCATGCGGCGGATGAACGAGAAGATCGAAAGCCAGGGCGGCCGCGACCCGTAGGGTTGTTTTCGCTCACGGGGTGCGCTGATGCGCACGGCGAAGCGGGGGCGGCGCATAAGCGCTGGGCCGCCGTCGCGGCCGTTCAGGAATGAAGGAAGACTGCGACTGCTTCAGACGGTTCCACGCCGGGTTCCGACGATGGCGCCGGCGATCGGGTGGACGCGGAATTCCGTGGCCAGCAGGTCCGGGTGCATGTCATCCAGGACCACCGTGCCGCCGGGAACCAGAAGTTCGGTCGGGTCGGCGGGTGGATTGTCTCCCTTGCCGCCGCCGCCGTCGAGGACGGCGAGGTCGAACGGGCCATGGGTGATGATCCCGCGCCAATCGCCGTGCAGTACCTCGACGTTTGGACAGGCCGTGAAAAGCCCCTGACAGGCCGCCGCCCGCTCCTGGTCCCGTTCGATGCTGATCAGACGGGTCGATGTTCCGACGGCGCTGACCATCCAGGCCAGGCCGACGCCGCACCCGGTGCCGGTCTCGCCAATGAAACCGCCATCCCGGCCCGCCGCCAGCACTTGCAGCAGGCGCCCCTGGGCGGGTGCGCAGGAGGATATGAAACCCATGCGCCGCGACAATGCCACCGCTTGCTCGACCAGCGGCGGCAACCCGGACAAGCCGTCGTAAAGCGCCGTCTTGCTGACGGCCTCGGCCATGCCGCCCGGAAGGTCAGCCGTGTTCAGCTAAGCCCCAGCAGGGGCGCCACGTCCGTGCTCTTCCAACAGGGCTGCTCCTCCAGCCGGGCGATCCAGGCGCGGATGTTGCCGTGGTTCTCCAGCGGTAGTTTCTGTTGGCCGTGCAGATGCATGGGCGCGGCCAGGGCAATATCGGCGATGGAGGGGTCCGGCGTGCTGACCCAGTCCCGGCCGGCCAATTGCGCATCCAGGATGCCGGCCAGTTTGTGGAACCGCTCCGCCTCGCCATCCAGAATGGCCTGGTCGGGTTCGGCGCCGAGGATCGGCTTGACGACGTTTTCCACCAGATAGACATAGCAGGAGGGGAACCACATGTTGGCTTCCCAGAGCAGCCAGCGGTTGATGTCGGCGCGCACCTTCAGGTCCGCCGGATAGGCCGAGGCGGCCCCGGCCTTGTCGGCGCCATATTGCAGAATGGCGTTGGATTCCCATAACTTCAGATCGCCGTCGGTCAGGGCCGGCAACGAGGCGTTCGGATTGATCGCCATATACTCGGGCGACTGCTGGCCTTGGGCGAAGTAATCGATATCCTCGGTCTCGAAGTCGATGTCCATGAGCTTGAAGCCGGCCAGAACCTTGCGGCAATTCACGGTTCTTGGATCGTAGTAGAGTTTCATCGTTTGCTCCCCAATGTTGTGATCTTTTTATTCATTCGAAAATCAGCTTGCAGGCAAATGGGGGGTAGGTCTATCGATAATTTCTTCTTAAGATGCGGTGGAACATGAAACGGGGTGCGCGCGATGCTGGAGAACGGATTGGTGGCCATTGTCAAGCGGGACTGTCCGACTTGCGTCATGGTCGCGCCGGTGCTGCAGCAGCTTCGCGAGCAGGGCGAATTGACGGTCTATAGCCAGGACGACCCCAGCTTCCCCGAAGGTATTGACGGCGTTACCGATGACACCGCCCTGGATGCTTCCTACCGCCTGGACGTGGAAATCGTGCCCACGCTGGTGCGCTTCGAGGATGGGGAAGAGATCGAGCGTACTTACGGCTGGGACCGCGCGGCCTGGGAAAGCCTGACGGGGACGGCCGGGCTGGGCGCGGAGCTGCCGGATTTCAAGCCCGGCTGCGGCGCCTTGAACCAGGAACAGGACCGCCTGGCCGAATTGCGCATCCGCCACGGCGATACCCCCATGATCTCGCGCCTGGTGCCCCTCGGCGAAAAAGAGGATGCCATCGAGGCCTGTTTCGAGAGGGGTTGGAGCGACGGCCTGCCCGTGGTGCCGCCAACCCAAGCGCGGGTGCTGGCCATGCTGGAAGGCACCACCAGGGCGGCGGACGAGGTGCTGGGGCTGATGCCCTCGAACCTGGATACCTGCACGGTGGAAAAGGTCGCCATCAACGCGGTTCTGGCCGGCTGCCGGCCGGAATACCTGCCCGTGGTCCTGGCCGCCATCGAGGCCGTGTTGGACGAGGATTATTGCCTGCACGGCACCTTGGCCACGACGCGGTTCGTTGGCCCGGTGGTTATTGTCAACGGCCCCATCGCGGGGCAGATCGGCATGAACGGCAAGGGCAATGCGCTCGGTCAGGGCAACCGCGCCAACGCCACCATCGGCCGGGCGGTGCAATTGGCCGTGCGCAACATCGGCGGCGGCAAGCCCCAGGGCGTCGACCGGGCCACCCTGGGCAATCCCGGCAAGCTCAGCTATTGCTTCTGCGAGGACGAAGAGGGCTCCGCTTGGGAACCGTTGTCCGTCGACCGCGGTCTCGCCGCCGGCGCCAACGCCGTGACGGTTTTCGCCGGCTACGGCCTGCAGGGGGTGATCGACGATAAGGCGCGGTCTCCCGAAGAACTGGTACAGACCATGGCCACCTGTCTGCTGGCCGTGGACAATATCAACAAATTCCCCGGCCCGGATTGCCTACTGGTGGTCTGTCCCGAACATGAACGGACCTTGATGGAGGGCGGCTGGGATAAGGCGCGTCTGCACGCCGAATTGATGGACCGCATGGTGGTTCCCGCCGATGGGGTCATCCGCGGCAGCCATGGCATGGCCGAAGGGGTGAACCCGAATTTGGCCGGCAAGACCGTGCGCAAACTGCTGCCCGATGGCCTGCTGGTGGTCCGCGCGGGTGGTGGCGCGGGCAAATTTTCCGCTATTATCGCGGGCTGGACGCCGGGCACGCCGGAATCCAGCCGACCCGTAACAAAGGAGGTAAAGACATGAGTTTGGATAGCCTATTGGATCCCACGGGAGAGCGGGAGCCAGCGGTTCGGCCGCGTCTGGCGCGGCCAAAGTCCCTGGACGGTTTGACCGTCGGGGTCTTGGATATTTCCAAGGTTCGCGGCGATGTGTTCGTCGAGGAGGTCGCCACGCTGTTGGAGGGCCGGGGTATCGCGGTCAAGCGTTACCGCAAGCCCACGGTGGCGCGGACCGCGCCCAAGGCCATCGAACAGGCCATCGTCGAAGAGGTCGATGTGGTCGTAGAAGGCCTGGCTGATTGAGGCTCCTGCACTTCGTGCTGTACGCATGATATGCTGAATTTGGAAAGCCGGGGTATTCCGGTGGTCGGTGTCGCCACCACGGAATTTGTCGAGGCGGCGGCGGTGCAGTCGGAGGCTTTGGGTTTCGACCCGGCCTACATCTGGGTGCCGCATCCGATCCAGGACCGCACGGACGATGAATTGCAGGTACTGGCCGCGCGCCACGTGGATGAAATCATCGCGGCCCTGACCGATCAGGGGTAGGCCGTTGGCGGAACCAACCCAGGTCGCGGTAACCGGCGCCTCCGGCTACATCGCCCTGCATGTCATCGCCGAATTGCTCGACCTTGGCTATGCGGTGCGGGGTACCTTGCGCGACATGGCGCGGGGCGAAACCATCCGTGCGGCGCTGGCCCGGCATACGGAAACATCAAACCTTGAGTTTACTCACACCGACCTGACTTCGGACGAGGGCTGGGACGAAGCCTTTTCGGGCTGCGAATACGTCCTCCATATAGCCTCGCCCTTGCCGATCGTGGAGCCGAAAAACCATGACGAGCTGATCGTTCCCGCCCGTGACGGCGCCTTGCGGGCCCTGGGCGCGGCCTCGCGGGCCGGCGTGAAACGGGTGGTCATGACCTCTTCCGTGGCCGCCATCGGCTACGGCCACGAGGGCAAGACCGACTTTAGTGAAAGCGATTGGAGCGTCGTGAAGCCGGAGATCGGCGCCTATGCCGCCTCGAAGTCCATCGCGGAGCGGGCGGCCTGGGATTTCGTCAACGTTCTGCCCGGTGATCAGGCGTTCGAATTCGTCACCATCAATCCCTCTCTGGTGATCGGCCCGCTGATTGATCCCGACGGCAGCGCCTCCATCGAAGTGGTGCGCAAACTTCTGGCGCGGGAGGTGCCGGGCTGCCCCAAATTCGGTATGGGGCTGGTCGATGTGCGCGACGTCGCGACCGCCCACATTGCCGCCATGACGGCGCCGGAGGCTCCGGGCAACCGTTATATCTGCAACACCGAATTCAGGTGGCTGGTTGAAATCGCCACGCAGTTGAACCGGGATTTCGGACCCAGGGGCTACCCGGTGCGGACCCGCGTGCTGCCGAATTTCGTGGTCCGGCTGGTCGCCTTGTTCGATAAGGCCGTCGGCCGCATCGTGCCCGAACTGGACCAGCATAAAAATTACGATTCTACAGCCATCCGAAGAGACCTGAACTGGCGGACCCGGCCCATGGACGAAACCGTCAAGGACACGGGGGAAAGTTTGCTGGCCTTGAAGGTCGTTTAACAGGCTGGCGAAAATCAATTCAACGCGACGGCCATCGCACCAAAATCGTCATTCCCGCGAAAGCGGGAATCCATGCTGAGTTCGAAATAGGAATATTCGTCAATTCCTTAAATGATATGGCGTGCGGCAGCCATGGACTCCCGCTTTCGCGGGAGTGACGAATTTGGTGCAGTTATTGTGCCATTTTTGAATTTGCCGGCACCCTAACTAAGCGGTTTTCGGCACCGAGAATCTTCTTTTCAGCGCCCGCCTATTTGCTACAATCTGGCGCATAGGGGATGGATTTCCATGGCAGACGGTATCCGGCGTTGGTTGGAAAAACTTGGGCTTGGCGAATATGCCGTCGCGTTCGAGGAAAACCGGCTCGATTTGACGCATCTGCCCGATCTTTCAGAGGATGATCTGCGGGAACTTGGCGTCACCGCCATGGGCGACCGCAAGACATTATTGCGGGCCCTGGAAGAGCTGGAGGGAACTCGGACCGAGGCAACCGTCGAAGACGCGCCCCAACGTCAGCCGTCGACGGCGGAGCGGCGGCAACTCACCGTGATGTTCTGCGACCTTGTCGGCTCGACGGCGCTGTCGGATCGCCTCGACCCTGAAGACATGCGCGAGGTGATGCGCGCCTACCAGGATGCCGTGGCCGCCGTAATTACCGCTCACGACGGCCATGTCGCCAATTATCTGGGCGACGGCATCGTGACCTATTTCGGCTGGCCCCGTGCTTTCGAGGATCAGGCGGAACGCGCGGTACTTGCCGGTTTGGCAGCGGTCGGCGCGGTCGTGTCGGTTAAAACGCCCGATGGCGCGCCGCTGGCGGCGCGGGTCGGTATCGCCACGGGACAAGTGGTCGTTGGCGATCTGTCCGGCGATGTGTCCTATCAAACCGATGCGATCAGCGGCAGAACACCCAACCTGGCGGCCCGCCTGCAGGAGTTGGCGGAACCGGGTGAAGTGGTGATCGAGGCGGCAACGCGGCAATTGGTCGGCGCCAATTTTGACCTGGCTGACCGTGGCCACCACGAGCTGAAAGGCCTGCCCGATCCGGTCCAGGTTTGGCGGGTGAGGGGGCGGTCCGCCGTTGAGAGCCGCTTCGAGGGCCAACACGTCACCGGCTTGACGCCCTTCGTTGGCCGGGAGACGGAGATCGGCTTGCTGCTGGACCGCTGGGGCCAGGCGCGGGGCGGGGAAGGCCAGGTATTGCTGCTGTCGGGCGAGGCGGGTATTGGCAAGTCGGAATCGTCGATGTTCTGCGCGAACGCATCGGCGGCGAGGCCGCCGTGGTGCGCTATCAGTGCTCCCCCTATCACCAGAACAGCCCGTTCTACCCTCATTCGGCGCAATTCGAACATGCGGCTGGCTTCGCGGCGAGCGACGGCAACGATGAAAAACTCGAAAAATTAGAGAACCTGCTGCTGGATTGCGAACGTCCGAAGGGGCAAACCGCCGCCCTGATTGGGGCGATGCTGGGGTTGGCGATAGAGGATCGGTACCCGCCATTGGGCATGAGCCCGGAACGGCAGCTCGAGGAAACCCATGTGGCGATGCAGCAGCAGTTGGGGGCCCTAAGCGGCAAGGGTCCGGTCGTGGTCATCGCCGAGGATTTGCACTGGGGCGATCCGAGCAGTCTGGAGCAGATCAGCCGCGCCATCGATTTCATCGAAAATCTGCCGGTGCTGCTGTTGCTGACCTGCCGGCCCGAATTCACTCCATCCTGGCCCAGCCATCAGCATGTCACCATGTTGACCTTGAACCGCCTGTCGCGGCAACATCGTGAAGCCATGATTGCCCGCGTTACCGGCGGCAGGGATCTACCGGCGGAAGTCCTGTCGCAAATCGTCGAACGCACCGACGGGGAGCCGCTGTTCGTGGAGGAATTGACCAAAACCGTGCTGGAGTCGGGTCTGCTGGAGGAGCGCGACGGGGCATTTGAGCTGACCGGCACCCTGCCGGCGCTGGGTATTCCCGCCAGCTTGCGGGATTCGCTCGTGGCCCGGCTGGACCGCCTATCGCCGGTCAAGGAAGTGGCACAGGTGGCGGCCGCGATCGGCCGGGAATTCTCCCGCCCGCTTCTGGAAGCCGTCGCGCCCATGGGCGGCAACGAGTTGAGCGAAGCCCTGCAGCAACTGGTCAACTCGGAACTGGTGTTCCGCCGGGGCACGCCGCCGAACGAAAGCTATCAGTTCAAGCATGCCCTGGTGCGCGATGCCGCCTACGAGGGGATGCTGATCAGCCAGCGTCGGCAATTGCATCAAAAAATCGCCGATAAGCTGGAACAACTGTGGCCCGATTTACCGGATGAGCAGCCGGAACTTCTGGCCCTGCACTTGAGCGAAGCGGGTAATGCCGACCGCGCCGTGGACTATTGGTTGAAGGCGGGCGAGGCCTCGTTCAACAGGTCCGCCAACGCGGAAGCCAAGGCGCACTTGGAAAAAGGCATCGAACAGATTGAGCAATTGCCGGACACCGAGTCCCGGAGAAACCGCGAACTCACGCTCAGGGCCTATCATGTCAACGCCATCATGCGTTGGCATGGATACACGGCTCCTGAATTGGCGGACCGTGTCGAGGATGTCCTGCGGCTGTGCGAACAGACCCCCAATCATCCATTCTTCTTCGGCGCCGTGCGCAATGTTGCCGCCTACCATGCCGTCAGCGGACGCCTTGAAGCCGCCTGGCAGGTATTGGCGCTGCTGAGCCGCGAAGCGGACCGCCAGGACGATATTCTGGGCAAGCTGGTCGATCAGCACATGCAAGGCTATATGTTTCAGGTGCAGGGAGATTTTCTTAAATCCCGCGACCATTTCGAACGCGCCATCGCCTATTTTAACCCCGATGACCGGGCCCGCATGACGGCTCAATTTGGCGATGATTTTCAGACCAACAACAAGTGCCTGCTGGCGCTGACGGAGCAAAGCCTCGGGCATGGCGACCGGGCCTTGGAACTCGTCGCGGAGGGACGCCGCGAGGCCACGATCGCACCGGCGCCGCAATGGCTCTGCTATGCGGAATTCTTTACCTGCTATCTGTTATGCCTGCGAGGCGAAGGGGAAGAAACCCTCGAACGGGCGGGCCGGCTCAACGAAATGGGCGAGGGCGCCATGGCCGGGATGTGGCAATTGGGGGCCATGACGGCTTCAGGTTGGGCAAAAATTCTCTTGAACCACCGGGATGAGGGAAAGGCGGAGCTGCGTGTTTCCGTGGATATGGCGACGCAAAGCCAACTTATGGCGAACAGTGGTATTTACGCTGCGGTCCTCGGCGAAGCCGAACTCGCCGATGGGAACTTCGAGGCGGCGCGGCGGGATATTGAAAGCGGCCTGGTTTATTGCGACGAGTCGGGCGAGCGCTGGCACCAAGCCGAGTTGCTGCATCAACTCGGGCGGCTGGAACTTGCCGAGAATCCCGGCCGCCAGATCGATGAAGCCCACCCGCTGACGAAATCTCTCGATCTGGCCCGACGGCAGGACGCGCGGTTCTTTGAATTGCGCACGGCGACGACCATCGCCCGGCACTGGCACGCTGGCGGCCGGGCGTCCGAGGCGCGCGAATTGCTGGCCCCGATCCATGGCTGGTTCACCGAAGGGTTTGATACGCCCGATCTGTTGGCGGCGACGGCTTTGCTGGACGAATTAACCTAAGACCGCCCCGGCAATCATGGTGCGTCAATCGCGGGCTTGCCGCGCCGGTTTCTTCGAAAAATGCCTTCTAAACAGGATTCCATTTTTATTTGACCGAATTCGAATGTGGGCCTCTTGCCCTTCCACCAAGTGGAAGGACCATATCGCCCGTATGAAGTCATGGAACCGGTGAACGACGTGCGGCAATTCATTTTGGCAGTGCCCCTATTTTTGGCTCTTGTGGTGGTTTTTTTGCCGCTGCGGGCAATGGGCGATGGCGCCACGTGCGTGGCCGGTGCCGGGACGGCGGCGGAGCCGGGTCTACAGCGTCCGGCGGATTCGAATTCCGCCGCCAATCATGTGCTTGTGCATGCCAATCTCGATGGCTGCCAAGCCGAGGCTGGCCATTGCGCGCCCGGCCTGCCGGTGATCCCTGCCGATGGCCAGGGCAAATTGGCCATCGAGGCGAAAGCGGCTTCGTATCGAATAAATCAGGCCCTTGCCACGGGATTGCAGCTCTTACCGCTGTTGCCGCCGCCGGAACGCGCCTGATAATTCGGCGCGCCGCCGGCGGGATTTTCGCTCCACCGAAGCCGCCCGCCATCCGGTACGCCTGTCGACTCAAGACCTCAACTCAAGACCTCAACTCAAACCAAACTGGAAATGGAGCCGTGGCTGTCTTGTCAGCCTCCGGCCGAGCAACCCGCCGGCGCCGATAGCGCCGCGCATAGGAGAGATCATATGTTTTCGAAAGTATTCAAAGTGGCCGCTATTTCCGCACTCGCGGTTCTCGCGGCGGGGCCGATGGTTGGCGGCGCATTCGCCGCCGGTTCCAATTCGGAAGGTCATGGCAATGCCGTGGCCATCGGAGAACCCGGCGTCGCGGCGAGGGTTGACCGCACCATCGTCATCACCATGAACGATAATTTCTTTGAACCGGAAGAGATCAAGGTCAAGGAAGGTGAAACCATCCGCTTCGTGATCGCCAACAAGGGCGAGTTTTTACACGAATTCAACATTGCCACGGCCGGCATGCATGCCGCCCATCAAGGCGAAATGGCCATGATGATGGAGCACGGCATGATCACGGCCACCGAATTCAACGAGAAAAAAATGAACATGGATCATGGCGGCGGCAAGACGATGATGGCCCATGATGATCCCAACAGCGTTCTGCTGGAGTCCGGTAAACAGGCCGAGGTGATCTGGCGTTTCACGAAGGTGGCCGAGTTGGAATTCGCCTGCAACGTACCCGGTCATTATGACTCTGGCATGATGGGCCCGATCCGCGTCAAACGGGATAGCTAAATAATCATTTACGGTAATGGAGAGTTGA
>JAYGEB010000170.1:0-1902 GCA_046582595.1 Alphaproteobacteria bacterium
CGGTCGAGAACGTCTGGCAATACCTGCGCCAGAACAAACTCGCACACCGCGTCTTCCAAACCTACGAAGAGATCGTCGATGCCTGCTGCGAGGCCTGGGCCGATTTCATCGCCACGCCCGACAGAATCACCTCCATAACGCGACGCGAATGGGCAAACGTGTCATGACTTATGATGTCTGGTATTAGGCATGTGTACCTCCCTTATAGTCGGATGTTTACCGAAAATTCTCCAGGTTATCCTCCAACTGTATCGTCAATTCAAATTCGCCGGAAGAGATCATTCATTGAAAATACTCTAACCGGCGGCCGGCGGCTTTGCGTCCCCGACGGCGCCCGAGGCGCGGATCGTCTCTATCTCCTCGGCGGAGTATTTCAGAACCTCGCCGAGGATCTCCTCCGTATGTTCGCCCAGCAGGGGCGAGCGTGTGACCTCGACCGGCGAAGCCGACAGTTTCACCGGATTGCCCACCGAAAGATATTTGCCGCGCGCCGGATGATCAACCTCGACGATGGTGCCGGTGTCGCGCAATGATGGCTCTTCCGCCAGTTCCTTGAAGGACAGGATCGGCCCGATGGGGATATCGACGGCGTTGCAGATATCCATGACCTCGAATTTTGTCTTGGTCATGGTCCATTGTTCGATGGCGCCGAAAATCTCGGCGAGGCGCGGCAGGCGGGCCTTGGGCGTGGCGTAATCGGGATCTTCCTTCCACTCCGGCTTGCCGATGACCTCGCAGACATTTTTCCAGGCGGCGGCCTGGGTTATGAAATAGGTATAGGCGGTGGGATCGCTCTCCCAGCCCTTGCATTTGAGGATGCGCCCCGGCTGGCCGCCACCGGAATCGTTGCCCGCCCGCGGCACCGCGACGCCGAAGGGAATGCCTTCGCCGAACTGGGAATATTCGTCCAGCGGCCCCGCCTCGAGGCGCTGTTGATCCCGCAGTTTCACCCGGCACAGGTTCAGAACCCCATCCTGCATGGAGGCCGAGACTTTTTGTCCCAATCCGGTCCGTTCTCTTTGGAACAGGGCGGTCACGATGCCGTATGCGAGCAGCAAACCGGTTCCCGAATCGCCGATCTGGGCGCCGGTTACCATGGGAATATCGCCGAACATACCGGTCGTGGAGGCCGAGCCGCCGGCGCATTGGGCGATGTTTTCATAGACCTTGCAATCTTCGTATGGCCCCGGCCCAAAGCCCTTGATGGAGGCCACGATCATGCGCGGGTTTAGTTCATGTACGCGCTCCCAGGAAAATCCCATGCGATCGAGGGCGCCGGGGGCGAAATTCTCCACCAGCACGTCGCAGGATTTCACCAGCCGTTCCAACACGGCCTTGCCGGTCTCGTTCTTGCCGTTCAACTCGATCGACCGCTTGTTGTGGTTGAGCATGGTGAAATAGAGCGAGTCCACATCCGGAATGTCGCGCAACTGGCCGCGGGTGGCGTCGCCCACGCCGGGACGCTCGACCTTGATCACATCGGCGCCGAACCAGGCCAGAAGCTGGGTGCAGGTCGGGCCCGATTGCACGTGGGTGAAATCGAGGATTCTAACGCCTTCGAGTGCGGTCATTTTCGCGTCCTAATATAGGGCTATTTGTACATGGTCTGGTTTTTGGTGCCCGGCGAATATTCGTTGGGGTCGATCCAGACATTGATGACGGCGCATTTGCCGCTCTTGGCGATCTCTTCGCGGGCCCGGCGCAGGGCCGGCTGGATCTGGTCCGGCTCGCGCACTTCCTCGCCATGGCCGCCGATCATCTCGGCAAATTTGGAAAATGGCACGTCGCCGAGAAAGTTGCCCACGTTGCCCCGTTGCTGGCCGTATTTGGCCATTTGACCATAGCGAATCTGGTTCATGTGCGAATTGTTGCCGACCACCGCCAAATAGGGCGCGCCGAAGC
>JAYGEB010000367.1:0-4168 GCA_046582595.1 Alphaproteobacteria bacterium
GTCCTGCAAGGCCGTCAGAAGATTGGAAAATGGTACCATGACACCCTCGTATAAAGGTGCCCTATATAGATTCAGGCTTTTGCCCCCCTGGGTAGACTCGTTTTCAGACCGAAAACCCGAACCTAGACTCGCGGGGCGATAGCCCGAAGCTTATCGTCCCGAGAACTGAACAGCCCTGGAATGTCCCCTATGCCGTTAGATAGAACAGCCGGCAAATTATTGCAATCGGTTTTTGACTATTATTATCCCTCCTGAAGTTCTCATCCAATTTCGCCGAGAATGGGAACAAATTCGATCAGCCAAAATCCCAAAATCTCGAAAGAATTAAACAAAAACAACATTCCCGTAACAATCAAGAGCGTTCCCGTCGCCAATTCTATTCGCCGCATATGCTTACGCACACGTTTCATCCAGCGCATGAACGGCGCCGCCAAAAAAGACGCCAAAAGAAATGGAATACCCAAACCGGCGGCATACACGGTCAGCAACGAGGTGCCGTACCACAGGCTATCGCCCCGCGCGGCGACCGACAGAACGGTCGCAAGGATGGGGCCGATACAGGGTGTCCAGCCAAAAGCGAAGGCCAAGCCAAGCACGTAGGCCCCGGTAAGGCTGGCCGGCCGGTTTTGCAAATGCAGACGCACATCCATGTTCAAGAACGGCAAACGCAATAATCCCATCACATGCAAACCAAAGATGATGATGACGACGCCGGCGATCTGGCCCAGAATCAATTTATGATCCAACAAGATTCCGCTGATCACGGAGGCCGAGGCGCCGAGGGCCACGAAAACGGTGGAAAACCCCAATATGAATAAAAGTGCGGAGATTACCACGCGGCGGGCGGCCCCGCCCTCGGCCGTTTCATCCCCCGAAAGCTGTTCCAGCGAAGTGCCGCCAAGAAAACATAAATACGCCGGCACCAATGGCAATACGCATGGTGAGACAAAGCTCAGGAGGCCGCCCCCCAAGGCGCCGGCATAGCTGATATCCAGGCCGTTCATCGATACATCCTATATTGGATTGGTTGATACCCTGATTATGGCCCCGGCCCCGCCGCGCGGACAATACACAGTATTGTGTCGGCTGCCCGAGCAGTGTTATTTCCACGGTTGACCGGGGTACGCTACACTATCGCCATGAAAGACGGTGCGAAAAGCCACGTGTGCGAATTGGATGCAAGGGGTTTAATTTGCCCCTTGCCGGTGCTGCGCGCACGCAAGGCCCTGATGGCCTTGGCGCCGGGCGGCTTGCTGCGGGTCCACTGCACCGATCCGGCGGCGGCCATGGATTTCCCCGCTTTTTGCCGATCCGGCGGCCATGCCCTGATCGAAACCGTTCGAGCGGAAGGCGGACAAGGGCCGGAGATATCATTTTTGATTCGGCGCAAGGTATAAATTTCACGGACCAAGAGCGCGTTGGAAGATATTCGACGAACGTTGCATCGACGTCCATGCGATGGGGTGTCCGGCACTTTAAGTGAACCGCCGTCCGCGTTGAATCTCATTTTGATCGTTTACCATAAATAAATGAATTTCATCTACGTTCCGATCATGGTTTCGACAATGCGGGCGGAATTAGGGTTTTATGCCGCCTTCGCATGAATTTTTTGGATTAGGACAACTCTAGATGGGGAATATATCATGAGCATCGCCGCGCTAAGCCGCTTTTCCGGCAAAAAAACCGAGACGGATGGTAAGCTCGCATTTGAAGAAATGATCGACGCGTTACCTACCGCCGTCATGGCCTGTGATCCCGCTGATTTGCGGGTTATTTACATGAACCGGCAATCGCGCGAGACGCTGAAGGAAATCGAGCATCTGCTGCCGGTCAAGGCGGATGATATCATGGGACAATGCATTGATGTTTTCCACAAGAATCCCGAGCACCAGCGCAAAATTCTCGGCAACGCGGCCAATCTGCCCATTCGGTCGAAAATTCAGTTGGGCGACGAATGGCTGGATTTGCACGTCTCGGCCGTACATGACAAGCAGGGCAACTATATCGCCGCCGCCGTCGCCTGGTCGGTGATTACCGCACAAGTGAAGCACGAGGCGGAAACGGCCAAGTTGATGCAGAAGCTGGATCAAATGCCCATCAACGTAATGTTGGCGGACAAGGATACCCTCGAAATCACCTACATCAATCAGACCTCCATCAAAACCCTGACGCCATTGAATCATTTGCTGCCGGTTCCGGCCGACAAACTGCTGGGGCAATGCATTGATATTTTCCATAAGAATCCCGCGCATCAGCGTCAATTGTTGGCCGATCCCAAAAATTTGCCCCATCGCGCCTTGATCAAACTGGGCGATGAGTCGCTGGACCTGAGCGTGTCGGCCCTGAACGATACCGACGGCAACTACATGGGCCCGATGTTAAGCTGGAGCCTGGTAACCCAGAACATCAATCTGGCAAACAATGTGACCGCGGTGGCCGAGGCCGTATCCTCCGCCGCCGAGGAGATGTCCACGACATCGAGGGCCATGCAGGAATCCGTGGAGCAGGCAAATTCACGGGCCGGCGCGGTGGCTTCGGCGGCCGAGCAACTGTCGTCCTCGGTGGATGATATTTCCCGGCAGGTCAGCCATTCCGCGGACATCGCCAATAGCGCCGTCGAGGAAGCCAACCGTACATCCGAGATGATTGAAGGCCTAAACCAGGCGGCCCAGAAGATTGGCGACGTGGTCGGCATCATCCAGGACATCGCCGGGCAGACCAATCTGCTGGCGTTGAACGCCACGATCGAGGCCGCCCGCGCCGGCGATGCCGGCAAGGGCTTCGCCGTTGTCGCCTCGGAAGTGAAATCCCTGGCCAATCAGACCGCCGGCGCGACGGAGGAAATCTCCGCCCAGATTTCGCAGATTCAAAGCGCCACCAAGTCGGCCGTGGAGGCCAATGGGGTAATCGCCAAGACCATTGGCGAGATCCATGAAGTGGCGACCGCCATCGCTTCCGCCGTGGAGGAACAGGGCGCCGCGACGCAGGAGGTTTCCTCCAATATCGTCCAGGTGTCCGAAGCCTCGAATTCTGCCGGGCAAGCGGCCAAGGAAGTCCTCGAAGCTTCCACGGAGCTGGCGGGAAAATCGACCGAACTGCAGGGCTACCTCCAGGATTTCATGAAAAACATGGGCGCGACCTAGACGGCTTCCGACAAATCTAAAGACAAAATTCGGATTGGGGGGCGTCCCGCGGGGCGCCTCCCTTTTCATATTTGGCGAGAAAAAATTTTCAATTGATCGGAAACACGCTACTCGACACGGCGTCATCCCCCGGCGTGGCGAAACGAAGACCCCTCCAAAAAGGCTCGCTGGCGATCCAGGGCCGCAAACACTAGAGTTTATCACCCTGGTTTGCCGGGTCGGGCCCGATAAAGACGTTGAATTGTCCCCGTGCCATGCAGCGTGGATCGGATCGCCATCACGACCCAAGGGATTGGTTCAATTGCTCTTTAATTTAAGTGTCCGGGCATGTTGCAAATGAACATGCTCTGACGCTCCGGCAAACAAGACTTGCACGCATATGGGGCGATCAGCTAGGCATGGGGCGTAAAGTCCGTCCAGCAAGGAATTGGGAACCCGGCCATGCGCCTCGCCGCCACTTATTTTGCCTTTCTGTTTGCTCTCTGCCTCTGGCTGGCGCCGCGCCCCGCCGCAGCCGGGAACCTCAATTTGGAACTCAACAAAATGGAAGACGGGCCGCGCGGCTGTCTCGCCACCGTCCTGATCGGCAATCATCTGGAGCGGACATTGGATCGTTTTCGCCTGGATCTTGTCCTCTTCAACGGCAAGGGCGTCATCTTCGACCGCATCCTCATCGACCTGGCGCCCGTGCCCCGTGGCCGCACCACCATTGCAAGTTTTCCACTGCACGGGGCAAGTTGCGCCGGCATCTCGCGCATCCTGTTGAAAGACGTGCCCGGCTGCCACGCCGAGGATAACAACGATATTGACTGCCTCTCCTTACTCGAGCTGAGCACGCGCACCTCCATCAGCTTCGGAAAATGACGCCGATGGGCTAGAATAATCCCATGAGCGCGCATGACAAATCCGGCCCGCTTACCCTGGGCGGCAAGCTGGACCGCTTCATTTGGCGGGCCGATCTGTCCGAACTGCCCAAGTGGCGTTCAAGGCCCGTTGTCGTCCTGCGCATGGCCGCCGCCATCGGC
>JAYGEB010000406.1:0-3270 GCA_046582595.1 Alphaproteobacteria bacterium
GGTGATCGCCGGCCGTTACACCGGCGGTCTGGCCAAGGTCAGCGTCGTTTCATCGGCCTTCTTCGGCACCATCTCGGGGTCCTCGATCGCCAACACGGTGTCGACCGGCTCGCTGACCATCCCCAACATGAAAAAAATGGGCTACCCCGGTCACTTGGCCGGCGGCGTCGAGGCGGCATCCAGCGCCGGCGGCCAGATCACCCCGCCAATCATGGGCGCTGCCGCCTTTATCATGGCGGAATTCCTTGAACTTCCCTACACCACTATCGTCATCGCCGCCACCGTGCCGGCCGCCATGCACTACGTCGGCGTCTTGTGCATCGTTCACTTCCAGGCCAAACGACTGGGCCTCAAGGGTGTGCCGGAAGAAGAAATTCCAAAGCTGGCCGCCGTCATCAAGAAAGGTTGGCCGACGGCCCTGCCGCTGGTGGCGCTGATTTATGTATTGTTCAGCGGCTACTCGCCGCATATGGCGGCGTTTTGGGGAATCACCGTGGCGCTGGTCGTCGGCTTCGTCAACCCCTTGCACCGGATCACCGTGCGCGACCTCATCGACGGCTGTGTCACGGGCGTCAAATACGCCCTCGCCGTCGGCGCCGTCTGCGCCGCCATCGGCATCGTCGTCGGTGTCGTCAACTCGACGGGACTCGGTTTCCGCCTCGGCTTCATGGTCACCGACGGGGCGTTAACCATCTCCGAAAACCTGATCGGCCTGATTGCCTGGATTCCCCTGGTGGAGGTGACACTGCCGGACCTGACACTGTTTGTGTCGCTGGTCCTGATCGCCCTCACCTGCATCATGATGGGGGCCGGGCTGCCGACCACGGCGCTCTACATCATGCTGGTCACCGTCGCCCAGCCGGCCCTGGCCGACTTGGGCGTTCCGCCGCTGGCGGCGCATCTGTTCGTGCTCTATTACGGCGTCATCTCGGAAATCACGCCGCCGGTCTGCGCCTCGGCCTACGCCGCCGCCGGCATAGCCGGCGCCAATCCGTTCAAGACCGGCGTTTCCGCATTCACCCTGGGCATCGGCAAGCTGCTGGTGCCCATGGTCTTCGTCTATTCGCCGGCGATGCTGATCGTTCTCGAGGAATATTTCACCTGGGGCGCATTCCTGGAAACCACGCTCACCTGCGCTTTTGGCGTGTTCATGATGGCGACTGCCGTCAGCGCCTACTTCCTCACCCACATGCCGGTTCCGTACCGAATCTTGATTGCCGTGGCCGCCCTCTTCATGGTCGCGCCGGGCTTGACCAGCGACATGTACGCCCTGGTATTGGCGCTGCCCGTGGTGGTCCAGCAGATCACGGCCCGCAAACGGGAAACCGACGCCGTAACCGAGAGTGCCTGACCAGCGGGGGGTCTAAGCCATGAGCCAAATTTGGACCACGGACTTACTGGCGCATTGGTGCATTTCGCTCGATCCCGCCGAGGTGCCTGATGAGGTGATCGCCAAGACCGAGACTTGTATTCTCGATGTGTTCGCTTGCGCGATTGCCGGGCGTCACGCCGAGGGCACGGCCTGCGTCATGGACGTCGCTTCGGCGCAATACCGCAACGGACCCGCGGACGCCTGGTTCAGTACCAGCCAGTTGCACCCGACCGGCGCGGCGTTTATCAATTCCACCGCCGCCTCAATCCTCGATTTGGACGACGGCCATCGCGGTCCCTGTGGTCATCCGGGGTCGGCGGTTATTCCGGCGGCGCTGGCCGTGGCCCAGGAAACCAACGCCAGTGGGCTTGAGTTGCTTGGCGCCGTTATTGCCGGCTACGAGGTCTGCACCCGCATTGGCGCGTCGGAACATCGGACCGCCTATCATACAGGCAACTGGAGCGGTTTTGGCGCGGCGGTGGCGGCGGCGCAGCTTCGCGGCCTCAGCGCCGAACACCTTGCTCATGCCCTTGCCATTACCGCCTACCACGGACCGCGCATCGCGGATTTGACCCTGAGCGCGGATATGGGTTCCAACGTCAAGGAGTCTATCCCCTGGTCCGTGGTCGTCGGCCTGAACGCGGCGGATTTGGCGGCGCGCGGATTTTCAGGCTGTCGCGATGCGCTCGATATCGATGAACGGTTCAAACCCGGCCATGCCACATCCGGTCTCGGAGACGGCTTTCAGATCATGAGAACGTACTTCAAGCGTTACTCGGCGTGCCGTTGGGTACACTCCGCCGTGGAAGCCATGCTGCAAATGATGGACCAGCATGACCTGGTGGCCAATGACATCGAAACCGTCCATGTCGAAACCTTCCGCCAGGCCGCCAACCTCAACAATCTGGCGGATCCGCCGTCTCCGGAAAGTGCGCAATACAGCCTGCCGTTTTGTCTCGGTCTCGCCGCGACCAAAGGGGAGGGCGCCCTGATGCCGATGGCGGCCTCCGACCTCCATGATCCGGCGGCGCAGGCTTTCGCCAATAAGGTAACGGTGGTATGCGACCGGGAACTGGCCACCGGTTACCCGGCAATCGTGCCGTCCCGGGTAACACTCAATACCCGGTCCGGACGCTTTGAGGTGCTGATTGAACGGCCGTGGGGCGAACCGGACGGACCGACGGGGCGCGCCGACTTGATTGCCAAGTTCCGGGCGCTGGCCGTAGGACGAATCCCTGATGACCGAGCCAACGCCATCATCGCCAGCGTGGAAGATATCCGCAATGGAAGCGTTGAGTCGCTGATCCAGCTTCTCGTCGCGCCCACGGACGAGTCCCGCAAGACCGCTCATGGCTGAACGCGTGACCGTCATCGGTGCTGGTATCGTCGGCATTTGCACCGCGCTGTCTCTGCTGGAAAAGGGCTCTAGGATAGAAGTCGTAGACCGTGATTCTCCGGCGGAAGGGGGCTTTCTCCATTCCTAGCCTCTCTTCAGCATAGGCTTCACCGATAGCGCCAGCGATTGACGTGTCATAATCGCCGTGCTTTCCAAGTAGCCTATATGCTTCCAGAAAATCCTTTAACTTACTCATGATGTAAGGCCGGGTTATTGCTAGAGCCGACATAATCACCTGCGCCTCAATGTTGAGGCAAGGCGCAAACTCGGTGTTATGCGTTGTCCTAGTTTGTGCCTTTCTCAAGACGACACCTCGCCCACCTCAATCTTTGAGCATCACCAATTCGCCTCCTCCCCTCAGCAGTCTTCGGGCCGGACCGGCCTGTGCCACCATGCCAGCCGCACCGCCCGCGTGGACCATCACCGGGAACCTTGGCGTTGTTGAGACATAGTTTTCCGCCAGCTTTTTCAGCCAGGCAATAACGGCCCTCGCGGAAACGAC
>JAYGEB010000429.1:0-1618 GCA_046582595.1 Alphaproteobacteria bacterium
CAACCGCCATCCGTTTGACATGCCTGAAGCCGAGGCCGAACTGGTGACCGGCTACAATGTCGAATATTCGGCGATGCCTTTCGCGCTGTTCTTCCTCGGCGAATACGCCAACATGATCCTGATGGCCTCGATGACAGTGATCCTGTTCCTGGGTGGATGGCTGCCGCCGGTGGATATGGCGCCGTTTAACTGGGTCCCGGGGCCGGTGTGGTTTGCCTTCAAAATAGCCGCGGTATTGTTCATTTTCCTGTGGGTGCGAGCGACCTTCCCGCGGTATCGCTATGACCAATTGATGCGGCTCGGCTGGAAAGTATTTTTACCGATCTCGCTGGCGGCGGTCGTCATCGTCGGCGGCATTGTGGTGG
The DNA here is from genome assembly GCA_046582595.1 of Alphaproteobacteria bacterium. Lineage (GTDB taxonomy): Bacteria > Pseudomonadota > Alphaproteobacteria. The sequence continues at coordinate 366 of JAYGEB010000429.1, forward strand.
CATTCGACCTGGCGCCGGTATCGGGCTGAGGGGAGGGAAAGCATGGGATTCATCAGACGCAATGTAAAAACGGTGTTCCTGACCGAACTGGTCTCCGGCATGGCGCTGACGCTGCGCTATATGTTCCGCAAGAAAATTACCATCAACTACCCGTTCGAGAAGGGGCCGCTGTCGCCCCGGTTCCGGGGAGAACACGCGCTCAGGCGCTATCCCAACGGCGAGGAACGCTGCATCGCGTGTAAGCTGTGCGAAGCCATCTGCCCGGCCCAGGCCATCACCATCGAGGCCGAGGCCCGCGCCGACGGGTCGCGCCGGACCACGCGGTACGACATCGATATGGTCAAATGCATCTATTGCGGACTGTGCGAGGAGGCGTGTCCCGTTGACGCCATCGTCGAGGGGCCGAACTTCGAATATTCCACCGAAAGCCGCGAGGAACTCCTTTACGACAAGGAGAAACTCCTGGCTAACGGAGACCGCTGGGAAACCGAACTGGCCGAACGGCTTCGGGTTGACGCGGCGCACCGCTAAAAGGGAAAAGGTATTGAATAAGACTTAAAATGATCGAAGCCCTGATATTCTACATGTTCGCCTTTTTCACCGTGGCGGCGGCGGTGCTGGTGATATCGGCGCGTAATCCGGTTCATTCGGTGTTGTTTTTGATCCTGGCCTTCTTCAATGCGGCCGGGTTGTTCGTGCTGATGGGGGCCGAGTTCCTGGCCATGATTCTGGTCGTCGTCTATGTCGGCGCGGTGGCGGTGTTGTTCCTGTTTGTGGTCATGATGCTGGACATCAATTTTGTCGAGCTGCGCCAAGGGTTCCTTCAATACTTTCCGGCGGGGGGCATGGTCGGCCTGGTGTTGCTGATTGAGCTGGCGGTCATCGTCGGCGGCCAAGCGGGCGCGCCCGATACCGCCACGACCGGAGCGCTGCCGATGCCTCCCGTCGACCAGGTCAGCAACACCCAAGCCTTGGGCGAGATTTTCTACACCCATTACATCTACCTGTTCCAGGCGGCGGGGCTGATCTTACTGGTCGCCATGATCGGCGCCATCGTGCTCACCCACCGCCACCGAGACGGGGTGCGCAAACAACGTATCGCCGATCAGATCAACCGCCGCGCCGAAGATTCGATTGAGATCGTCAAAGTCGAAACGGGAAAGGGCGTTTGATGTTAGAAATCGGCCTTTCCCATTACTTGACCGTCGCCGCCATCCTGTTCACGCTGGGGATTCTGGGCATCTTCCTCAACC
>JAYGEB010000033.1:0-17982 GCA_046582595.1 Alphaproteobacteria bacterium
CGACGCTCTTCCGATCTAGTAGGGTGGCTCATCCAAGGTATTGGCCCAATTGGTTTTTTCCAACGCCAGGCCTTCCGTGCGGCGGCCGTCCTTGATGGTGGGGTTGAATTCGATGTCGGTCTGGACGGCGGCGTTGTATTCGGCGACGGTGCGCAAGAATTGCGCCCCATCGACGCCTTCCATTTGCGCCACCAGACCTTCCAGGGTATCGGATTGCGCCTTGGTCACTTCCCGGATGCGGTATTCGTCGCGCAGCAGGTGGACGACCTTTTGGTCGAAGACCTGATAGGCGAACTGGCGCGGCTGATTGAGGATTTCCCGGCCGTATTTGGCGTAGGTGTAGTTGCGGAAGTCCGCCCCCTCGTCGACGAAGCGCTTGCCGTCGGCATTGACGATCAGGCCAAAGGGATAGCTGTGTTTCTGGAAGCCGTCGCCGACCGCCAGATCGCCGAATTCAGGCGCGTTGCGGTCCCAGGCCACGGCATGACAGCCCGACCAGTTGCCCCGCGGGCTGGCGCCCGCCGCCAGGGCCATCTCGATGCCGTCGCCGGTGTTGAAACGGGTGCCGCGCACGGGGGCCAATTCCCAGCCGGGGCCCAGGTAGCGGGTCCGCATCTCCGCGTTCGCCTCGAAGCCGCCGCAGGCCAGGACCACGGATTTTCCGCTCAATTCCTGGGTTTTCCCGTCCTGGCGCAGGCGCACGCCGTGCACGCCGTCATCGTCCTTGAGCAGGGACAGGGCGCGGGCGTTGTAGCGGACTTCGATGCCCTCGCGGCCGCAGGCCTCCGTCAAGGCCTCGATCAGGCCAGGGCCGCCGCCCCAGGCTTCCACCGTCAAGCCGCCCCAGAACTTGAATTTCCCGTCCACCTTGAAGGCCTGCTTGGCATACAGCGGCAGGAAACGCAGGCCCTTGCCGCGCAGCCACTTCAGGGTCTGAAAGGACTGCGTGATGAGGATTTCGGCCAGGTCCGGATCGGTCCGGTAATCGGTCAGTTGGCCCATGTCGTCGAAGAAATTTTCCTCCGTATAACTGCCAAAATCCGTGTTGTTGCGCTCTTCTTCGCTCAGGTCGGGCATCAACTCCAGAATATCGTCGCGGCCGTTGTAGACGGTGCGGATGGCGCCGGCGGTGAAGCGGGAGTTGCCGCCCGCCTCGTCCCTGGGCGCCCGCTCCAACACCACCACGGAAGCGCCGCTTTCACGGGCCGAAAGGGCGGCGCACAGGGCGGCATTGCCGCCCCCCACGATGATGACGTCAAATTCGGCCATGGGTTCTTTATATCCTCTGACTTGTTTTAAAACGGGATCGATGGACGGGCGGAAGCGGACCGGACCCTCGCATTTGGGAACCTCGCCGGACGCTCCATGATGGCGGCCCCGGAGGCGCCAGATTTTTTTGCCGGCAATTTCGAAGCATGCCCGAATCGGTGGTACGACCGCAATCTTCGGGTTGGCGGCCGTCGGCGGGTAACCCTTTGCCAGGACACGATAAATTTAAAAATATGACACGGTAGTTTAAAGTAGTACCCTGATCGCCGCCGCCGCCGGCGGCGCAAGGTACAAAAGGGGAATTCCGCGGCCCGCCACCGGCCCCGGCCCGGCGGCCCTGGGCGGCCTCGCCCGGCTTTTTCCGTGTCGTGGTGAATTCCCGCATGGCCCCACCATAAGGGCGGTGGGCGCCGGCGTCAAAAGGCCCCTATTCCGGCCCTATTTCGCCCCGGTGGTCACCCCTGGAGTCACTTGGAAGAGTTTGAATTTCGCATTCAATGCGACCGGTAAGGCGATTGGTTTCAGCCACGGTGGCGGCCGCCCGGCTTCCAATCGCATCAGCAGGGTCGCGGCGCCTTCCGGGCGGCGGTAGTTGTCCGCCTCCGGGTCGCCGGGACAAATCAGCACCAGATCGATGTCGCGCTTTTTTACCAGGTTTTTCGGGCCGCCTCCGTCGATGGCGCCGAGAAAGCGAATGGTATCGACGATGCCGGCGGTGTTGCGGTGATAGGGCGTGGCGATCACCTTGTGCTGGATGCGGTACAGCAATTCCGGCCCGGAATAGATGAAATTCAACAAAGTGTGGGGGCGGTTTGGGTAGTTTTCAGCCAAAAACCGGGCCATCTCCGGCAGCTCGCACGGCTTGCCGGTCTTGCCGATTGGCAGGGCGTGGCGCAGCAGCCCGCCGCCGATCAAGGGCCCCGTGGCCAGGAATATGACCATTCCGATGGGCAGGGCGGCGCGGCCCAGGCCGCCGCCGCCGAAACGCCCGAACAGATAGTGCAACAAGGCGATGCAGGGTGGCAGGGACAAGATCTGGGCGTAGCCGACCCAGCGCGCCTCGCGCAGCGCCAGCGCCAGCGTCAGACACAGGAAAACCGCCAAAACCGCCCAATTAAGCCGCGCCTCGCCCCGGCTTCGGCGCAGCAGTTGCAAGAGCGTCGGCAGCGCCACGATGACCAGACCAAGGTGGGCCAGGGCGTTGGGGCCCGTGCGGCGCAGATCGTCAAAGCGCAAAACCGGGCTGACTTCCGCATTGTTGGCGAACCAGACCTCGCGCACCAGGGGCGCCATTTTCGCCATGGGGCCGTCAAGAATACCGGGCAGCCACAAACCCATGATCATGGCCGTGCCCGCCGCCCCGGCCAGGGTCAGGCCCAAGCGAGAGGCCGGCCCTGGTCCGAACCTTGAAAGCCCCGCAAACAGCAGGGAAAACAGCGCCAAAATGGCGAACAGCGCCAGATGCACGATGGAGAGGCGGTCAAATTCCAGCGCCAACAGATCGTGGGGCGGCCGTTCCAGCACTAATGCCGCCACCAGAGCCAGGCATAAAAAGCCTAAAAACCGCATAATCGGCGCAAATACGGGCCGCCATGCAGAACCCAGGCGGCGGTCAGGGTGGTCAGGATCATGGCGGCGCCCAGCCCGCCCTCGATGCTGATCCACAACGCAAGGGCAGCCGCGAGGGCGGCCCAGAGCGCGGTTTTGGCCTCACATCCGGCCCGGCTCAAGCGGAAGGCGAAACCCATTTGCGCAATGAACAGCATGGTATTCAAACCATGATGGTCCGGCCGGCCGGCGGCGAATTGAAAGCTGATGAAGAACTGCACCGCGAACAACAGACCCAACCGCACCAGGCTGGCCTGATCGGACGCCGGATCGAACACCTGATCGAAAAGGGGCCGGCAGGCCCACAACAGCACCAACAAGGTCACCAGATGCAGAAGAGGGCCGATCACGGCGGCCCAGGCGAACAAAGCGGTCTCGAAATCCATTGATAAGGCGCCCAGGGCGCCGCCCACCAGCAGCAAAACGTCCAGGGGCCGGGTCCAATGCAGAATTTCACCAAACGGTGCGTTGCCCCGCGCCGAGACGGCGTCGTACCAGCCGCCGCCGTCCCAAAGTTCCCGCACCCGAAGCAGCCGCATATAGGCATCGGGGCCGATCAGGCGACCCTCCAACACCTGCCAACCGCCCAAATACTGCAAAATAACGTGGCCGCCCACGACAAACAGCGCCGGCAACAGGGCGAGCAGAATATAGCGGCGCGGGCTCATAACAGAACCCGGTACAGACGGTACCATTGGCCAAGCTCGGCGGGCAGTTCCAAGGGCCGCGGCCAGACGGGCCGGGGCCGGCCGGCGCGGTAAAGGCGGCTTTCGCGGTCGGGTGGGCAGGTCGGCACCAGATCGATGCGCCGCCGGTCGGCAATCTCAAATGCCGTCTCGACCTCCATGGCGCGGAAGAAAGCCAGCGTATCCCGGCCCCCCTGGGCGTTGCGGAAATAGGGCGTGGCGATGACTTCATGCTGGCCACGGTACAAAATCGCCGGCCCGATGGTCATGTACGACAGAATGCGCCGTTGCCCGGTAAACCGCGCCGCCAGATACCGGGCCATGGCATCCTGGGGGCATTTCGTATCCGCCCGCCGATCATTTGGAATACCGCCGGAAAACAGGGCCGAGAGCGGAAGCCAGCCGAAGGCAAAGACCAGGACCGCCGTCGTCTGCATCATTGCGCCGGCAGGGGCCAGGGCGGCGGTCAGGCCCTCCACGCCGGCCCAGACTAGCACGCCCAAGGGCAGCGCCAGGATCGCCGCCCACAGCAGCGGGCGGCCGCCGAGGGCCCGGATCTGGGCATGATGATCGGGCCGCCCCGGCGTGAATTGGTAATCCAGCAGCAATTGCAGGGGAAACAGCAAACCAAGCCAGAGCAATCCCGATGGCGGCAATAGCGGCCGGGCGGCCCAAAGCAGGGCCAGCAGGGTCAGCACATGCAGTAGCGGCGACTGCCAGACGCCGGCCTGGTGCAGCGCCGCCCCGCCGCCAAGGCTGGGCGTCAGGGCCGCCGCGCCCACCACCAACAGGCCGTCCAGGGGCCGGCTCCAATGCAGGGCATGGCCGTGGGGGGCGTTGGCGCGCGGGATGCCCTGGTCCCGCCAGTCGCCGCCTTGCAGCAGCCTGGTGACCCTGACCAGGCGCATGTAGCTGTCGCCGTCATGCAATTCGCCCCGGAAAACGGCGCCGTCATGGGGCCCCGCCATCCACCACTGGGCGGTGAGCAGGGCCAGGAGGGAAATTGTCAGTAGAAGAATGCCGCGCATCAAATAGAGCCGAAATTAGGGATCACTTCTCCTCATGATATTCGGCTTCGGTGTTGACCGACCAGATATTCGCTTTATCGGTTTTGCCGGCGATGATGTTATCCACCGCGACCATGGCCGTCAGCATGGAATGATCCTGGTTGTTGTAGCGGTGCATGCCGTTGCGGCCGAGCAGGAATAAATTCTCCAAGCCGTCGGTAAACGCGCGCACTTCATCGAATCGGTCATAGCTGCCGAAATAGGCGGGGTAGGTCTTGGGCACCCGGATCACCACTTGATCCAGCACCGCCTCGGGCTCGATGACGTTGATTTTCCGCAACTCCTCGATGGCGAAGGCGCACAGCGCGGCATCGTCCATGGTCCACAGATCATCGCCCTCGTCGCAGAAATATTCCAGGCCGATCCAGACATGATCCGGGTTGGCCACCAGATAGGGGCTCCAGTTATTGAAAAACTGCAGGCGGCCCACCTTGACGCCGGGTTCCTGGACGTAAATCCAGTTGTCGGACATCTTTTCCGCGAGATCACGGCCGGTGGCGTTGCCGCCCAGCTTCAGGTTCGTCAACAGCAAGCCCACGGTGATGAAATCCCGGTAGATCAAGCCGTCCGCGACCTCGCGGGCGGCGGCGGGCGGCGGTGGCTCCAGCGCCCCCATCAATTGCCGTACGTCGGTCGTGGAGAAATAGAAATCACCCTTCGCCGACCGCCGCTCGCCCGCGCCATTCAGTACGGTGGCGCCCACCACCCGGCCTCCCTCGTGCCGCAGGCCGGTAACCAGGGCGTTGGTATGCACCTCGCCACCCTGTTCGCAGATCATCTCCGTCACCCGCTCCCACATTTGGCCGGGGCCATGCTTGGGATACAGAAATTGTTCGATCAGCGAGGTTTCCACGGCCTTTTGCGCCAAACCGCCCTTGGCCCGGAAGATCGAGCCCAGGGCATGCCTGACGATACCCATGAGCGATAGGCCCTTGACCCGCTGGGCGCCCCATTCGGCTGAAATCCGGGCACAGGGCACGCCCCAGACCTTTTCCGTGTAGTCCTTGAAAAAGGTATTGTAGAGCCGCCGGCCAAAGCGGTTGATGAAGAAATCCTCCAGGGTTTGCTCCGGGCGGATCGGCGCGATCTGGCTTTTCAGGAAGCTGCAGCCGATCACCATGGTGGCGCCCAGGCCCAGTTTGCTCAAGGTCCGGAAATTCAGCGACAGGGGATAGTCGAACAGCTTGCCGCCCCACAGAATGCGCGACTTGCGGGCCCGCACCAGCATCACATCATCCACCACCTCGGGGTCCGGGCCATCGGCGGGCATCTCCAGCCAGTGGGATTTATTCTGATATCCCAAGGAGATAGCGCCGTCTTCGCCATTCCCGCGGCCCTGCAAGGGCAGGATTCCGGACCACCAGTCCATCACCCGGTCGGATTTGGAAAAGAATCTATGGCCGCCGATATCGATGCGGTTGCCTTTATGCACGAAGGTGCGCGCGATGCCGCCGACGTTGTCGGCGCCTTCATAGACAATGGGTTTGATGTCCGTGCGCCGTAGCAATTCCAGCGCCGCGGTCAGTCCGGCGGGACCGCCGCCGATGATGATGGCCGTGCGCGCTTGCGTCATGGGCAACCCTTATGTTGAGAACAGAACTATTTTGCGGACCACGAAATTAAAGCCGAACGAGGTCGCGGCGGCGGCCAGTTTGGCCATTATCAGGCTTAGCGCCGCCACCTCTATGCCCAGCCACAGCACGCTCTCGTTGACCGCCAGGCCGCCGACGCCAATGGCCACGAAAATCAGCAATTCGACGCCCCTGTTGGACAATTTCCGGTTCCGGAAGGCCCAATGCACCGATCCGAAATAGGCGATCATGGCGCCCATGGCGAAGGCGATGGGGTTGGCGATCAAGTAAGGGGCGCCAAAACCGGCGGACAGCAGTGACAACAGCCCAACATCGGCGGCCAGGGCCACGGCGCTGACCACCAGATAGCGGGACAGTTCGCCCGACAGGATGCGCCGGCCGTTGGGGGTGATCAAGGTGATTTGGGCCTTTGGTTCATAGCTCAATTGTGACATACGGTCCTCTCCTTGCTGGCCTATATTTGGGCGCGGAGGCAAGCCGCGCCAGTGACGGCTCTCACAGGCCGGTCAAGGGGGACGCTGTCCATCACCGCAATACAGGTTATGTTATGGCCGGCCAGGGTGAAAAGCCCATCAAGATTTCAAGACTTGGGGACAATGCAATGCCGGACGAACCATTTTCTCCCGTCAAGGCCTATCGTGACGAGACCTTCCTGAACAGCCGGGCGGCGCGGCCCCTGCGCATCCTGGCCGAATATCTGGAACCGGAGGAGCGCTTTCGCCGGGAACAGGTGCGCGATACCATCGTGATCTTCGGCTCGGCCCGGATAAAATCGGCCGCCACGGCCCGCCAGGCGCTGAAAACGGCGAAAGATACGGGCGGCGACGTGGCCACGGCGGAGACGGCCGTCAAAATGTCCCGATACTACGAAGATGCCCGCGAATTGGCGGCGCGGCTGACCACATGGTCAAAAGGCCTGGACCGTGACGACAAACGTTTCGTGATCTGCACGGGCGGCGGCCCCGGCATCATGGAAGCGGCCAGCCGGGGGGCTTCGGAAGCCAAGGGGTTGAACATCGGCCTGAATATCTCCCTGCCGTTCGAACAATTCTCCAACCCCTACGTCACCCGCAACCTGGCCTTTGAGTTCCATTATTTTTTCACCCGCAAATTCTGGTTCTCCTATCTGGCCAAGGCCATCATCGCCATGCCCGGCGGCTTTGGCACCCTGGACGAGTTGTTCGAGACCCTGACCCTGATACAGACCCAAAAGATCCGCAAAAAAGTACCCATCGTGCTGTACGGCAAGGAATTTTGGGACCGGGTGGTGGATTTTCAGGCCCTGGCGGAATTCGGCGTCATCGGCGCCGCCGATCTGAAGCTGTTTCACCGCTCCGACTCCGTCGATGACGCCTTTGAATACCTCACCCAGGAGCTTGCCGAACATCATTTAATGGATGCGAGTCCGAGTATGTAAATCAAGTAGGTTTGTGATTGGTTAAATTCGTTTATTAGAATTCGGGAGAGGCCAATGAATGGCATGTTGCGCGGCCTTCGGGTGATCGAGGGTTCGGCTTTTATCGCCGCCCCCAGCGCCGGCATGACCTTGGCGCAAATGGGCGCGGAAGTGATCCGCTTCGACCCCCTGGGCGGCGGTCTGGACTACCGCCGCTGGCCGGTGACCGAGGACGGCGCCAGCCTCTATTGGGCCGGTCTGAACAAGGGCAAGAAATCCTTCGCTGTGGATATCCGCAGCCCCAGGGGACGGGAGCTGCTGACGCGGTTGATCTGTACGCCCGGCGAGAACAACGGTATTTTTCTGACCAATTTCCCCACCAGCGGCTGGATATCCTACCAGACCCTGAAAGCCGGGCGTGATGATCTGATCATGCTGAACATCATGGGCAACAGGGACGGCACATCGGAAGTGGATTACACCGTCAACCCGGCCACCGGATTTCCACACCTGACCGGCGCGGTGGGGGCGGCGGCGCCGGTCAATCATGTGCTGCCCGCCTGGGACATCGCCACCGGATTGGCGGCGGTGAACGGCATCCTGGCGGCGGAGCGTCATCGCCGCCTGACCGGGGAGGGGCAGTTCATATCCCTCGCCCTGACCGATATGGCCTTCGCGACTTTGGGAAACCTGGGTTTTATCGGCGAGGCGCAAATCAATGGCACCGAGCGCACGGCCGGGGGGAATGATCTGTTCGGCGCCTTCGGCCGGGATTTCCTCTCCCGCGACGGCCGCCGGGTGATGATCGTGGCCATAACGGGGCGGCAATGGCCGGCCCTGGTGAAAACCGCTGGCATTGCGGACGGCGTGGCGGAAATCGAGGCCCGGCGCGGCCTGGATCTGAAACGGGAAGGCGACCGCTATTTGGCGACCGAGGAAATCGCCGCCCTTTTGGCGCCCTGGTGCGGCTCGATGGATTTCGCCGATCTGGCGGCGGCCTTGACGGCGGGCGGCGTCTCATGGGGGCCCTATCAAAGCGTGCGGCAGGCCTTGGCCGAGGATTGGCGCTGTTCCACGCAAAACCCGCTCTTCGAGGAGGTGGATCAGCCGGGCATCGGGCGCTATCTGGCGCCAGGCTCGCCGGTGGACTTTGGCGCCGCGCCGCGCGAAACTGTGCAGCCCGCCCCGGCCCTGGGCCAGCATACGGACCAGATCCTGGCGGATATACTGGGCTTGAGCGACGGCGAGATCGCGGGCCTGCACGATGACGGCATTGTCGCCGGATAGGGAGGAACCAACATTGAGCGAGTTAATCAGCGGGGAAGCGAAATCCTGGATCGGCCGCGGCGCGGAACCGGTGCGGATCGAGATCAGCCGCCGGGATATCGTCAAATATGCAATTGCCACGGAACAACGCCAGGAGAAATACCTAGACGGCGACGAGGCCCCGGCCATGTTCATGTTCGGCGCCCTGCGCCCCGTCGTGCCCATGGACCAGTTGGGCCCGGACGGCATTCCGGTGGAAAGTTTCCTGCCCGAGTTGCCCTTGAAGCGGGTCATGGCGGGCGGCACCGAGATGCAATTTCACCGCCCCGTCAAACCGGGCGATGTGCTGATCGCCACGAAAACACTGCATGACCTTATTGCCAAGCAAGGCAAGTCCGGCCCCTTGATTTTCGTTGTCACCAAACTGCGGGTCGAGACGGAGGGCGGCGAACTGGTCCTGGAAGAGCAACAGACGAGGATTTTCCGATGAGCGCGATCAATATTTCCGATCTGGCGGTGGGCCAGGCCTTGCCGGAGCGCGGTCACACGGCGACCAACGTGTCGCTGTTTCTCTATAACGCCGCGATCTGGAACCCGCATCGCATCCATTATGACGAGACCTACACCACCGAGGTGGAAAAGCACCCCGGCGTGGTGATCGACGGGCCCCTGCAGGGCGATTGGCTGAACCAGGCGGTGGTCAACTGGATGGGTGACGGCGCAACCCTGACGAATTTCAACTATTCCAACCGCCGCGCCTCCTACCTGGGCGAAACCCTGACCTCGGGCGGCGCCATTACCGCCATCGACACGGCATCCGGCGTGGTGGACCTGGAGATCTTCATCAAGAACGAGGCCGGCGAGGTCATCACGCCGGGCACGGCAAAGGTGCGGTTTTCCTAAACCCGGCCTGATACCGTTCCAGCCCTGACGTTTCTTCGTCAAATCGCTCGCCCCGCAGCGAAATGACAAGGGGCCGGGCGTTGGCCATTGCCCCCGTTACATGACAATTGTGTCCACGCCCAGACCAAGCATGAAACGGCCGACGGTTTCATAATTCGTGGCGCGGCCTTGGAGCTGTTGGGAAACGGCGTGGATATCGCGGAAACGCTGCTCGAACGGTCCATTGTCGAAAATCGCCGTCGATCCGGCCATGTGGTAGACCTGCTCCACCACCGAGGTCGCCTGGTTGATGGCATAGGTGGTGGCCAGGCGGATGCGGGCGCGGTCGGTCATGGCCAATTCGCCGCTGTCATCCACCTTGTCCCAGATCTCCGTCAAAATGGCGTGCTTATAGGCCCTAGCCGAGCCAAGTTGGGCTTCCAGCTCCGCCAGCTTGGTCTGAAACACCGGGCTTTCCCTAAGGGCGGTGCGGGCGGCGCGGGCCTTTTTTTCGAGCCCCAGCGCAAACAGATCATCGAAGGCGCCTTGCGCGATGCCCAGGGCCACGGAGGAAAACACCGAGGCATAGACGGCGGTGGTGGGGAATATGAACAATGTGCTGTTCACCCGGCGCTCCGCCTCCGTCTCCCGGTCCATGGAGAGGGCCTTGGGGATGAACAAATTTTCCACCGTGTAACCTTCGCTGCGGGTGCCGCGCAGGCCCATGACGTGCCAATCGTCCGCCATCTCGGCCTGGTGCCGGGGAAACAGCGCCGTGCGGTTTGCCTGAGCCCCGCTTTCGTTCAGACGCGGGTTGCCGTCGGCCTCGAACACCTTTGAGTGGCCGCCCAGCCAGGTGGCGTGATGGCTGCCGGAGGCAAAGCGCCAGGTGCCGCTGACCAGGTAGCCGCCTTCGGTGGCCACCATTTTACCCTGAAGGCCGGCGCCCCAGGCCAGGACCGCCTCCTTGGCGCCGAACACTTCCCCGGCCGGGGCTTCGTCCATGAACGCCGCCGACATGGCGCAGCCGAAGGCCTGACCCAGGCACCAGCCGGCGGAGGCGTCCGCGCCGGCGATGATCTCGGCCACCTGGGCCAATTGCGGCAGAGGCAATTCCGCGCCCCCGTCGCGGGCCGGCAGGGTCAGCCGAAACAGCTCATTGTCGTGCATGGCCGCCAAAACCTTTGGCGTCAGGCTTCGCGAGGCATCGATTTCCATCGACGCCGCCCGCAATAGGGGCGCCACGGCGCGGGCCTTTGCCAGTGCCGATTCCGGGATGATTTCAGCCGGGGACGCTTTGGTATCTTTCGCCATTATATTTTGCTCAAAATTGCTTCATCTACCAGTCTTCCCCCTAACCTAGGTTCGATTGGCGGTTGCAGGCAAGCCATTGAATGGTGAAAGGTTTGCCGGCACCATGAATGTTGCCTAAGTTTTGCCCAAGTTTTCCGAACTCAATCGAGGCGGCGCCGATGACCCAAGCACAAATCGCCAACACCTTTTGGCGTGGCACCAAGATCAGATTCCGCGAACCGATCGATGCTGCCGTCGGTGTGCCGGTTGGTCTGGACACGATGGACGGCGCCCGGCTCCGCGGCGCCTACTGGACGCCAGGGAACAATCCCGCGCCAAAGGTTGCGGTCATCGCCGCCCACCCCCGCGTGGATTTTACCGAGCATCATGCTTTCCCGGCCCTGTTGCGGGCGGGCTATGGCTGCATGGGCGCCAATATGCGGTCCTTGAACAACGATATGGATTGTCTGCATGAAAAACTGCTGCTCGATATCGCCGCCTACATGGTCTGGCTAAAGGAACACGGCGCCGAGAAAATCATCCTGCTGGGCAATTCGGGCGGCGGCTCGCTGTTTTCATTCTATCAATCACAGGCCAAGACGGCGCCGGAGGAACGTATAAAATTCAGCCCCGGCGGGCGGCGGACGCAATTGGAACAGGCCGAACTGATCCCCGCGACGCCATGATCTATATGGCGGCCCATGCCGGGCAGGGCCTGATCATCAACCAGGTGATCGACGCAAGCGTGCTGGATGAAGGCGATCCCTTCAAGACCGACCCCGGCTTGGACATGTACGATCCCGGCAACGGCTTCAAACCGGCGCCCGGGTGGACGCAATATACGCCCGAATTCGTCACCCGCTACCGCCAGGCGCAATTGGACCGGGTGCGCTGCATCGATGGCATCGCCCATGAACTGCTGGCCGCCGCCACCGCCGCCGCCGAGACCCACGGCGCCGAGAGCTTCGCCGATCTGCCACGGGAGGTGCGACGGCACGTGCTTCACCAAGAGGCGTTCGAACCCGTAATGGTGATCTACCGCACTCTGGCCAACCTGAATTATTCCGATAACAGCCTGGACCCCTCCCAGCGCGCCTACGGCTCCCTGATCAGCCCGCGTCCCGACATCAAGAACTTCCAGCGCGCCGGTTTCGCCAGCGTGATGACACCGGACGGCTGGCTTTCAACCTGGTCGGGCCTGTCCTCGAACGCCAATATCGAAAAGACCGGCTGGGCGGTCACGGAGCCGGCGGTGGTGATCCAGGCCGGCCGCGATCTCGATGTCTATCCCCAGGCCCATGCCCGCAAGATACTGGCCGCCGTGGCCTCCACGGATCTGGAGCATTGGGAATTCCCCGACGCCCTGCACTATTTCGAGGACGGCGAGGGCGAGGCCGGCAACGCCAGCCTCAACGCCCTGATGGCCCGCCTGGTGCCCTGGGTCCAGAAGCGGTTTCCGATTTAGGTCTTGTTTAGGTCTTGTTAAGGTCTTGGGGTGGTGGCAAACGCCGCCCGTCCGCTTTATTCAGCCGCCTCCGCTTCTTCGGTTTCTTCCCGGATCATCCTTTCGATGGCGCGCCGGGCCGGTACGCGGGCGACGTCGTGCTTGATGTTGACGAAAACGCCGTCCAGCGTCGCCGCCATGGAAGCCTGCTGGGATTCAAGAAAATCCAAATCCTCATTGAAGGTAAAGGCGATTTCCTTGTGCAGGATTTTGGTTGCCTCCGCATCCTTCGGTTTGTACCCGTTCAGCGGCGTCCAGAAATAATAGCAGCTATCGTCGGTCTTTGGCGTCGCGCCATGATAAAGCCGCAGATTGAAGCCGCCCGCCTGCATCCGGTTTTCCTTGGCGTTGCGCCCGGCTTCAAGCGCGCCGGTCCACTGCACCACGGTCGAGGGTACGACATACTCAAATTCCTGCCAGCGGTCGACCAGTTCACCTTCGGCGAAACCGGCGCCTTTCACATACGTCGGCGGCGGTAAGATCGCCTCCATCCAGCGGATATAATGGACCCCCGTCGCCGTATCGGTGACGTCCATGGTGGCGTTGACCTGACCCTTTTGATCGCCGCCGCCAATGGTATTGCGGTGGATATAGGGTATGTGGGTCAGGTCCATCAGGTTGTCGATCAGCAGCATGTAGTTGCAGTTGATCTCGTACATATCGTGGATATGCGGCCAGTTTTCGTGGTCGTCATTCCAGGGAAAATCGACTTGCAGTTTGCTCTCGTCGGCCAATGCCGGATCGCCCATCTAGATCCAGACGATTTCCTGCCGCTCTAAAATCGGATAGCCGCGGACCTTGGCCGTGCGGGGAATGGTATCCTGGCCCGGTATCGAGACGCACTGGCCCGTGCCATCGAAGACCAGACCGTGGTAACCGCAGCGCAGACCTTCGGGAACCACGTTGCCAAGGCGCAACGGTGTCGCGCGGTGGCAGCAGCGGTCTTCGAGCGCCCTGGCCTTGCCATCGCCGTCGCGGAACAACACCACCTCTTGGTTCAAAAAGGTGCGCGCCAATGGGCTGTCCCCCACCTCCGGGGCCCAGGCCGCATGGTACCAGGCGTTATAAGGCCATTGTTGATCCGTGCTCAGAAACATGGGCGTTTCTCCATTCCGGTTCGCAACGTTGCTACCATGGCCATCGTAATTCAGGCTTCATCCGAGGGATACCGATTGTTCAGGCGGCGTTGATCAAGGCTGAATTACGAGCACCTATTCAGGCGGCTTCGAAACCCTTGACCACCGCCGCCCATTTTTCCACTGGGTCGCTGTCGGGAATGGGGAAATAGACGGCGATGCGCTGGACCAGGCCGCCGTATCGTTGTTTCAACAGCCCGCCAAGGCTGGCATGGTCGGTGGAAATGGTCACTTCGGCCAGCAGTTCGTCGGGCACCAGCGCCGCCAATTTGTCCATTTCGCCGGCCCGCATCGCCGCGCTCAATTGCTTGCCCAGGTCATCGAAGCCATGATGGGCCAGGAGGGCGCGGTAGCTCGGCGTCGAGGCATAAAACGCCACCTGCTCGCGGATTTGCCGCGCCGAGGCGCTGCGTTCCGCCTCGGTGTCTCCCAAGACGGCGAAGACCGAGGCATGCAGGTCCAGATCGCCCACGGATTTGCCGGCTGTTTTGGCGCCTTCATCGATTGCCGGGAGCACCACGTCGCGCAGATAGCCGATGGAATGCATGGGGTGGACGTGGAAGCCGTCCGCCACTTCACCGGCCACGCGGCACATGCGCGGGTTCACCCCGGCGACATAGATCGGGATATGGGGGTGATCGATGGGTCCGGGGTTGAAGGCGGGATTGTTGAGGATGAAGCGGTAGAACGGGCCCTGGTAATCGGGCTTGGTATCGTTCTGGAAGTTGTCGAAGATGGCCCGCAGACAGCGGATATAGTCGGTCAGGCGGGCGGCGGGATGCTCGAAGGGCATATCGTAGCGGCGCTCCACATGGGCCCTGACCTGGGTGCCGAGGCCCAGGTGAAAGCGTCCGCCGCTGGCCTGTTGCAGATCCCAGGCCGCCTGCGCCATGGAAAAGGGGCTGCGGGCAAAGGCGACGGCGATATTGGTGCCGATGCCCAGCCGCTCGGTCGCCGCCGCCGCCGCCATCAGGGGCAAAAAGGGATCGTGCCCGGCCTCGAAACTCCAGACCGTATCGAAGCCCATGGCTTCCATGCGCCGGGCCATGGGGGCGGCGAGATGTGGATATAGGCCGCCCAGTTGCGCATCGATCTTCATGGCCGTCTCTCCTAAATTACGCTGTTGTCACGAAACGCCTGGATGGCATTGCCGTCGTAGCCCAACTCCGCCAGCACCTCGTCGGTATGCTGACCCAGCAAGGGCGCCGCCGTCTTGCCCTCCGGTTCGCCGTTGGAAGCGTGGAAGGCGGACCCGGTAACGGTAATTTCACCTTCCATTCCAGGCGGCGCCGGCAGGGTCATAAGGACGCCGCGATGCGCCATCTGCGGAAAGTTGACCAATTGTGGAATATCATGCACCGGCGCCACCGGCACGCCGGCATCGCCAAGGCGTTCGACCCAATGGGCCGTGGTATCGGTCATGAAAATTTCGCCGATAATCGCCTTAACCTCGTCACTTTGATCAACCCGCCCTTGCACGGCGGCGAAGCGGGGGTCGTCCGCCAGTTCGGGCCGGCCCAGGCCATGGCACATTTTCACCGCCATGGCATCGGTGATCACGGTCATCTGAATATGGCCGTCCTTGGTGGGCCAGGTATCGGCGGTGCCTTGATAGGTGGGAGAGGCATTGCCGATCCGCTCCGGCTCCACGCCGGTGATGAGGTATTTGGCGATCACCGGGCTCAACAGCGTCATGGCGCTGTCCAGCATGGCGACATCCAGGCGTTGGCCCTCACCCGTCCGGGAGCGGCGGAACAGGGCCGAGGAAATGGCGAAGGCGGCGGTGATGCCGGCGGACACATCCACCGGCATGTAACCCGCCCGCAGGGGTCCGGTATCGGCCGTGCCGGTCACGTTCATCATGCCCGAGGCGGCCTAAATGGCGCCGTCATAGGCCGCCTGGCCCGCCATGGGGCCCTGCTGGCCGTAGCCGGAGATGGAACAATAGACGATGTCGGGCTTGATCGCGCGGACCGCTTCATAGCCAAAGCCAAGGCGTTCCAGCACGCCGGCCTTGAAGTTCTCGATCACCACGTCGGCATCCGTCAGCAGACGCTTGATAATTTCCTTGCCGTCCGGGTGCTTCAGATCGACGGTGATGCCGCGTTTGTTGGAATTAACGCCCAGAAAGGCCGCCGACAATTTCATCTCCGCCGCCTTGTTATCGGCCATCATGGTGCGCATTTGATCGCCCTGGCCCGGCTGCTCGATCTTGATCACATCGGCCCCCAGCAGGGCCATTTGCAGCGCCGCGAAGGGCCCCGCCAGGACCTGGCTGAAATCGATCACCCTGATGCCCTCGAACGCCTGTGTCATTCTTTGCACTCCAAACCCAACATTTGTGGCAATATTTCATAAGCCATGAAGCGAGGGCCGGCAATGACGAACCCGGACATATCAACCTGGTTGACCGAAATGGGCCTGGAGAACCAGATTCAGACGTTCGCGGACAACCGCATTGATTTCGATGTCCTGCCCGATTTGAACGAGGCCGATCTGCGCGAACTGGGCTTGCCGCTGGGCGACCGCAAGCGGCTGTTGAAGGCCATTGAAAGTTTGCCGGTCGAGGGCCTCTCCGAAACCAAGCCGGACGGCCCCGAGGGCGGGCGCCGCCAGGTGGCGGTGCTGTTCGCCGATATATCCGGCTTCACCACATTGGCGGCGGAGCGCGACGCGGAAGAAATCCATCAATTGTTGAACCGTTTCTTTGCCGCCGTCGATGTCGTGGTGCAGAGTTTCGGCGGTTCCATCGACAAACATATCGGCGATGCGGTAATGGCGGTGTTCGGCGCGCCGGTGGCCCATACGGACGATCCCGAACGCGCCCTCCGCGCCGCCCTTGCGGGTTCACGTCGGCATCGCCGCCGGGCAAGTGGTCGCCTCCGCCACGGGCAGCGCGGCGCATCAGGAATATACCGTCACGGGGGAGACGGTAAACCTGGCCTCCCGCCTGACCGACCTGGCCAGGGCGGGCGAGACCTTGATCTCGGCCAGCGTCCAGGATGAACTCGATGACCGGCTGGATGGCGAAAGCCTGGGCGCCCAGGCCTTGCCGGGGCTGCCCGAGCCGGTACCCGTTTGGCGGGTCAACGGCATGGCCGAGGCGCGGGTCTTCGCGGCGGGAAGCTTTGTTGGCAGGGCGGCGGAACTTGAAATCTTTCAGAGCGCCCTGGATACCACGCTGCGCGATGGGCGGGGCCTAACATTGTTTGTCCGGGGCGAGGCGGGCATCGGCAAGACCCGTCTGCTGCATGAATTCCAACGCCTCGCCCAGATGGCCGGCTTTCACCATCATGGCGGGCAGGTATTGGATTTTGGCGTCGGCGAGGGCCAGGACGCAATCGGGATTCTATTGCGCGGCCTGTTGGATCTGACGCCGGGCGCGGGACACAACCAACGAACCGCCGCCGCCCAAACGGCTGCGGAAGCGGGATTGACCAGGCCTGAACAGCGCCTGCATCTAAACGATCTGTTGAGCCTGCCGCAGAACCCGGAGGAGGCCGTCCTCTATGAAGCCATGGACAATGAACAGCGCAACCGGGGCCGGGTCGATGCACTGGTAACGCTGGTCAAGGGGCTATCGAAACAGGCGCTGTTGTTGCTGGAGATCGAAAATCTGCATTGGGCCCAGCCGGCGTTATTGGACTATCTCACCGCGCTGGCCGTCGCCGCCGGAGACCACCGGATTTTATTGCTGTTGTCTTCCCGTGTGCAAGGCGATCCGCTGGAGGCCGCCTGGTATGACGGTATCGCTCCCGCTCCCGCACGGATACTCGACCTCAAACCGCTGACGACGGAAGAGGCGCGTGATTTTATTTTTGATTTCGAAGGGGTCGATCGCGAACGCGCCGCCGCCTGTATCGAGCGCTCGGGGGGCAACCCGCTGTTCCTGGAGCAATTATTGCGCAGCCCCGGCGGCGACGATGGCGCCATCATTCCAGGCTCGGTGCAAAGCGTGGTGCAGGCCCGCATCGACGCCTTGCCGGCGCGGGACCGCGCCGCCTTGCAGGCGGCTTCGGTGCTGGGGCAGCGGTTCGCACTGGATGCCATGCGCCACGTCATGAACGATAGCGCCTACCAACCGGACGATCTGCTGCATTTCAACATGATCCGGCGGTACGAAGGCGCCTTCCAATTCTATCATGCGCTGTTCCGGGATGCCGTGCATGGCTCGTTCCTCACGGAACGGCGGCGGAATTTACATCTGCGCGCCGCGGACTGGTTTCAAGACCGTGATGCCGTGCTGTATGCCGAACATCTGGGCGCGGCGGCCAGCGACCGCG
>JAYGEB010000049.1:0-3538 GCA_046582595.1 Alphaproteobacteria bacterium
CGGACTTCAATGCCCCGCCGCTTCAAGGTGGAGGCGAATAAATTCCAGGCGCCGCCATGAAGATCGGTGGAAGAGACAATATTGTCCCCGGCCCGGGCCAGATTTTGCACCGCCAGGGCCGCCACCGCCTGCCCCGAGGCAACGGCCTGGGCCGCCGCCCCGCCTTCCAGCGCCGCGACGCGCCGTTCCAAAATGTCGATTTCGCTGGTGGCCGGGCCGTTGCGGTAGCCGGCATGCAGGGCCAGGGTTTCGGGATTTTTGCCGTTTCTCATGATCCATCGTCTCCATTGCATGTTCATGCCAGCCCGATACTGAACAAAAAAACCGCCGCGGCATTGGCTGGGCGGTTGGTACCGACCGGTTTAGCTGCATTTTTTTCGCGCCCGCAAGCTGACTCAAATCGGCGCGGGGAGCAGTCTAGGATGACGGTCTACTCGTAGTCAATTAATATTCGATATATGCAGATATTTTTATGTTTGGGTTAATTTGTCTGACGGAGCCTGGCGGGCTATGGTGCGGGTCTGGAATAATTTTGGGTTGAGGACCATGACGGCGGATACATTGGCGACGGAATTTCCCTACACGGAACAAACGCGGGGGCGCTTCGCGGACCGCCTGGCAAAATTTGAACGGCGGGAACATGGGGGCGAGGGGCTGAAACATGCCGCCGTGACCATGACTCTGATCGACGACGGCACCGGGCAAACCGCGTTCATTTTGACCCGGCGCACGCCCCGGCTATCCTCCCATGCCGGGCAAAAGGCCTTGCCGGGGGGCCGCGTCGATGCGGGCGAGACGGTAATCCAGGCCGGCCTGCGGGAATTGTCGGAAGAGATCAACCTGCATCTGGGCGCGGACGCCGTGCTGGGCCTGCTGGACGACTATCCGACCCGGTCGGGTTATGTCATCACGCCCGTGGTGATCTGGGCCGGCATGGGCGCCGAGTTCTCGCCCAACCCGGACGAGGTGGCGAAGATCATGCCGATCACCCTGTCCGATCTGTTGCGCCCGGATTCGCCGGAATTCGAGACCATTCCGGAAAGCGACCGGCCCGTGTTGAAAATACGTTTCGGCGATGACCATGTGCATGCCCCCACGGCCGCCGTGATCCACCAGTTCTGTGAAGTGGTCATGCGGGGCCGGGCCAACATCCGGGTCGATCACGTGGAACAGGCGGTCTTTGCCTGGCGCTAGGAGGCTGATCATGACGGACACCATACGTCCCCGGCGCAGCGTGCTTTACATGCCCGGCTCCAACGCCCGCGCCCTGGAAAAAGCCAAGGCGCTGCCCGCCGACGCCCTGATCCTGGATCTGGAAGACGCCGTCGCGCCCAACGCCAAGGTGGCGGCGCGGGAGCAGGTGGTCGGGGTCTTGCGGGCCGGCGGTTATGGCCCGCGCGAGGTGGTGATCCGCATCAACGGCGCGGGCAGCCCCTGGCATGCGGACGATCTGGCCGCCGCCGCACATTCGCCCGCCGCCGCCGTGCTGCTGCCCAAGGTCGAGGGCGCCGGCCAGGTCCGCGCCGCCGCCGCCCTGCCCGAAGGCATGGATTTGTGGTGCATGATCGAGACCCCGCTGGCCATCCTGCATGCGGAGGAAATCGCCGCCGCATCGGCCAAAACCAAATGCCTGGTCATGGGCACCTCCGACCTGGCCACGGACCTGGGCGCCCTGCACACGCCGCGCCGGGAGCCCTTCGCCACGGCGCTGTCATTGTGCCTGCTGGCGGCCCGGGCCTATGGCCTGGCCGCCCTGGACGGCGTGTACCTGGACCTGAAGGACGACCGGGGCTTCGAGGCCGCCTGTCATCAGGGCCGGCAATTCGGCTTTGACGGCAAGACCCTGATCCACCCCCGCCAACTGGCCGCCGCCAACACCATCTTCGCGCCCTCCAATGACGACATCGCCGAGGCGGACATCATCGTTACCGCCTTCGAGCAGGCCCAGGCTGAAGGCAAGGGCGTGGTCGTTGTCAACGGCCAGTTGGTGGAGAACCTGCACGTTGTCGCCGCCCGCCGCCTGCTCGCCCTAGCGGACGCCATCGCCGCCTTGCGGGTAGAATAAAGGGGACAGTTTACTTAATTCGCGCCGCGGCGGAGAACAAGGCGCGGGCGAAGGCGAATTAAGTAAACTGTCCCCTTTAATTACGAAAAAAACATGATCTCAATCATCATCCCGACTTTCAACGAAGCGGTCAATTTGCCTCTTCTGTTGGAGGCCATTGCCGGACCGGGCGTTCCCCGCGAGATATTGGTCATCGACGGAGGGAGTAGCGACGGCACGGCCGAAATTGCAATCCGGGCGGGAGTCGTCTGCCTCGGTTCCGCGCCTGGCCGGGGCCGGCAGTTGGTCGCGGGCGCGGCGGCGGCGGGCGGGGATATTTTGCTGTTTCTGCATGCGGATTCCCGCTTCCCCGCCGGCGGGTTGGAGCGGATCGAGGAGATACTCGCCGCCTCGCCGGATATCGTCGGCGGCAATTTTGCCTTGACGTTCGACGGCGGCGACGGCTTCAGCCGATGGCTCAATGGGTTTTATGGCTGGTTGCGCCGGCGCGGCATCTATTATGGCGATTCCGGCATCTTCGTGCGCCGGGCCGTCTACGATGCCATTGGCGGCTTGCGCCCAATTGCCCTGATGGAAGACTATGACTTCGCGCGCCGCCTTGAAGCGGCGGGGCCAACCTGTTGCATTGACGATCCAGCCCTGGTCACGTCGGCGCGGCGTTTCGCGGGACGGCGGCCCGTGGCCATCGTGCTTGGCTGGATGGTGATCCACGCGCTCTATCATCTGGGCATTTCACCGGACCGCCTGGCCCGGCTCTACAATTCCCAGCGCCGGCCTCGCGAGCGGCGGGGAACGGCTTCCTGAAGCGCGCGGCCCGGCGCCCCGGATAGGTCAAACCTGACGCTGCACCATCATTTTCTTGATTTCGGCAATGGCCTTGGCCGGGTTCAGGCCTTTCGGGCAGGTGTTGGTGCAGTTCATGATGGTGTGGCAGCGGTACAGGCGGAAGGGGTCCTCGAGCGCGTCCAGGCGTTCGCCCTGGCTTTCATCGCGGCTGTCGATCAGCCAGCGGTAGGCCTGCAACAGCACCGCCGGGCCCAGGTAGCGGTCCGAGTTCCACCAATAGCTGGGGCAGGCGGTGGAACAGCAGGCGCACAGGATGCATTCGTACAGGCCATCGATTTGCCGGCGCTCGTCTTCCGTTTGCAGGCGTTCGCCATCCGGGGGGGCGGGCGAATCCGCTTCCAGCCAGGGCTTGATGGAGGCGTATTGGGCATAGAAATTGGTCAGATCGCCAACCAGATCCTTGATCACCTCCAGGTGCGGCAGGGGATAGATCTTCACATCGCCCTTTACCTCGTCGCAGGCCTTGGTGCAGGCCAGGGTGTTGATGCCGTCGATATTCATGGCGCAGGAACCGCAGATGCCTTCCCGGCAGCTCCGGCGGAAGGTCACGGTGGGGTCCATGTCGCTCTTGATCTTGATCAGGGCGTCCAGAACCATGGGGCCGCAATCGTCCATGTCCACCTCGAA
>JAYGEB010000226.1:0-2756 GCA_046582595.1 Alphaproteobacteria bacterium
CCGCCCCTCGGCTCGCGCCGTCGAGCACCAGGGCGATCGCCAACAGACGCCGCGCCTGCCTGCTGTCTTTCGTCCGCCGCGCCGCCGCACGCAGATCATCGGCCGAATGTTCGCTCCAAACAATTGCCAGCGCCATATCAATTCTCCCCACCAAATCAGTTGGTTAAGAGAATCACATCCGGGCCGCAATTAACACCAGGCGAGAGAGTCACAAGTTTAGTCGATTGGTATTACACGGTGGGGCCATCGCCGGCCAGGGTGGTGCGCCGCATATCGCGGGGTTCGTCCGCCGGAAACGGCCGCGCGCGGTGCATGGTTTGGCGGTTGTCCCAGATCACCAGATCGCCGACCCGCCATTCGTGGGCATGGACAAATTGCCGTTGCGTCGCGTGTTCCGTCAGGTCTTGCAGAAAAATATTTGCCTCGGGCAGGGGCCAGCCGACAATGGTTCCGGCATGCGAGGCCAGGTAAAGCGACTTTCGGCCCGTCACCGGATGTTGGCGGACCAGTACCTGGCGCACCGGTTTGAAGCGCTCCCGCTCCTCGTCGGTAAATTCCTTGAAGCCGGTTCTCTCCCGCGAATAAACCTGTGAATGCTCGCAGATCAGCTCTTCGATGTCCCTCTTGGTTTCGTCATCAAGGGCATCGTAGGCGGCCCGCATGTCGGCGAATTCCGTATTGCCGCCCTTTGATGGTATGGACCGGGCGTTCAGGATGGAATATTTGGCCGGCGTCGGTTTGAAGGAACTGTCGGAATGCCATAACCGGTTACCGATAGCGAACAGCCGGCGCCGGTCTTCCCTGGCAAACGGTTTGTTCTGCTTGTCGAGATTTGAGACATCGGCAAAAACGGTGGGCAGGCGGTAGTCTTCGGGCTCCCGCAGGGCGGTGCCGATGGCGTGTTCGAGTTCGCCCAGGCTTTGGCTAAACGCCAACTGCTGTTCATCGTCCAGGCCCTGACCGCGGAACACCAGGACCGCGTATTCATCCATGCCGGCGTGAATGGCCGCGATGTCTTCCCCCGGCAACGGTTGGCTCAAATCCACCCCGGTAACCTGGCCGGCGAAGCACGGGCCGATCTGGCGGATCGTCATGGACATCTCGACATACTCCCAAATCCACTCACTGAAGGTAACCCATTATTCGGAAGCCGTGAATTCACGCTCATGGCGCGCGATCTGTTCCCGGTAGTTGGCGCCATAGCGGGCGTATATGTCTTCGTGCAGCGCCAGGCTGTCCGGGTCGGACTCCGTCACCGGCGGCTCGATCAGGTCGAAGTGGCCCCATTTATCTTGCCCGCGCACCAGCATGGCCGCCATGCGGACGGGACCGTCGACGCGGACATGCGCGGGCATATAGTTGAAGCCCAGCCCGATGCGCCGGTGAGCCGCCCAGTTGGGTCCTGAATAATGCAGGCACAGGCCGTGATGGATCGAGAATGAACCGGCCTTGAGCGCCATGGTTTCAGGTTGCGAGGCATCGAACGGCTCGACCACGGTTTGGCTGCCCCGGTTGATGGAATCGGAATACTGGTTTGGCGCATGATGCAGCAAGCGGGGCGCCCCCCGCCACGACAGCACCTCCATGCAGCCGGACTGGCCGTCGGCGTCGCTCAAGGCCAGCCAGGCACATACTTGCTCCGAGGGCAGCAGACCGAAATAGGCGTTATCCTGATGCCAGGCGGCGAAGGCCGGGGAGCCCGGTTCCTTGATCCAGAAGGTGGAGGTCCAGACCAGAATATCGGGACCGATCAGATCCTCGATAACATCTAGAATGCGCGGGTCGCGCACCAGCTCGTTGAACCACGGCAGGTGCGCGTGGGCCATCGTATTCCATTTGCGGTCGGCCCGGGGCAACGGGCATCCGAGTCTTTCCTCGAAACGCCCCAGCGCCGCCAGACAAGTCTGTATTTCGTTTTTACCGAGCATGGCGAATGGAAATAAAAAGCCGTCCCGGCGAAATGCCGCGACCTGATAATCATGAAGCGTATTCAAACAAGTTACTCCAATGCGGTTGCGTGGACCGAACGGCGATAAATCACGTGATTTCATCGCGGACAATCGCGGCGCCCGCAACCATGGCACGGATTTTTCCGAATGCGGCGTCGCGCGGCACATATTTCAGCCCGCAGTCGGGGGCGACGATGATCTGTTCCGCCCGACAATGGGGCATGGCGCGGCGGATGCGGGCCGCGATCTGCTCCGGCGTCTCGAGTTCGTGCGTCGAGAGATCCAAAACGCCGAGAATAATTTTCTTATCCGCCAAGGTCTCAAGCACCGAACAATCGAGCCCGGATTGCGCCGTTTCGATTGAAATTCCGTGCGCCGGACAGCCCGCGAGTTCGGGCAAAAAGGAATAGCCCTCCGGTCGTTCATGAATGATCGCCGCATAACCGAAACAAATATGCACCGCCGTTTCGCCTTCGACCCCATCAAGCGCCCGGTTCAGCGCTTCAAGCCCGAATTCACGGGCCTTGTCGGGACGCGCCTGCATATAGGGTTCATCGAGTTGAACGATATCCGCGCCAGCGGCGAATAGATCCTTGATCTCTTCGTTCACGGCGGCGGCATAGTCGAGGGACAATTCCGCCTCGCTGGCATAAAAGTCATTTTGTGCCTGTTGGCTCATGGTAAAGGGTCCCGGCACGGTCATCTTGATCCGGCGGTCGGTGTGGGCACGCAGAAATTTCACGGCCTCCACCTCAACGGCATGTTTGCGTTTGATTTTTCCGACCACGCGGGGCACCGGATTGGGAT
>JAYGEB010000228.1:0-32376 GCA_046582595.1 Alphaproteobacteria bacterium
ATGGCGGCCTGCAAGGCAAGCGCATCCAAGGGAAATTCCCGGAAAATCAGGCGCACCTTGCCGGTATCGATATATTCGGCCTTCAATTCCTTGAACGGCCCCATGTGAAAGTTCGCGCAGTGCGGGCAGGTCATGGAGGCGTATTCGATGATGGTCACCGGCGCATCCGTGGCGCCAATGGCCATGTCGCCCTTGGCGTAGACCGCTCCCGCCGCCTGTCCCCGCAGGCTGAACGCGGACAGCGCCAGAACCAAAGCCAGAACCAAAGTCGAAACTGGGAAACCTACTCTAAATTGGGTCATTAACACTCCTACCCACAACATGTGGTGCTGATTATAAGCCCGCCGTGATCTTCTCACAAGCCTTGGCATGGGGACCTTGACAGGACATTGGGGCGAAAACGGGGCAATCAAGTCCCCGGATCGCCGGATTTTGGCGGCTCGGCCCGCCGGCGCAAGACGCTTCCGCCCAGGCGCTCAAGGGCGAGGCGCAATTCCGTGTTCTTTGTCGGGGCCGTTTGGGCCGCCAGATCCGCCGATTCGGCCTCTGTCAGGGGTCTTTTGGGCACGATCGGGGTTTTCTCGGTCACCGGCAGCGGGCCCTGGATCAATTTCAAACGGTCCACGGCGCGGTATCCGTAAAAGCCGTTGATGCGTTCCAGCACCACCGGAGCCATGTGCTGCAACTCCACCGCCGCCGCGCCGGCAACCCGGATATGCAGCACGGCGCCAGCCAGGTCGCCGCGCCGCTGCTGCAGTTTTTCAGGCGCCGTCAAGGCCGCCAGTTCCGGGCCGACGATATCTGGCCAGCGGGCAATGACCTCGCCCTCGCCGAAGCCGCGCCGGCGCAAGGCGTTCGCCGTTGCCCGCCGGAGAATGCCGCCGGCGGCGACAGGCTGGCTTTTGAAGCGCCTTTCATTGCGGCCATTGTGGCCATCGCGGTTTTTCATGGCGCCATCTTGCGGCAGAACGCGGCGCGCGTCATCTTGCAAGCACGTCATCCGCAATAAAACTTTGGTGAAGGCGAATTTCCGACGCCGTCAAAAACCTTTTGCCCTGGTACCGCCGCCAGCACCGCAAGCTGCCGTGGCGGGCGCCGCCGGGCGCATTGGCCGATCCCTATCGCGTCTGGCTATCGGAAATCATGCTGCAACAGACCGTGGTCAAGACCGTTATCCCCTATTACCGGCATTTTTTGCGGCGCTGGCCATCGGTAGGGGTGCTGGCGGAGGCGGATTTGGATGACGTGCTGCACGCCTGGCAGGGTCTCGGCTATTACGCGCGGGCCCGCAATTTGCACAAATGCGCTGGGGCGGTGGCGGCGGATCACGGCGGCCTGTTCCCCGATACCGAAGATGGCCTGCGCGCCTTGCCCGGAATAGGGCCCTACACCGCCGCGGCCGTCGCCGCTATTGCCTTCGGACGCAAGGCCAGCCCCGTGGACGGCAACATCGAACGCGTCATCGCGCGGCTGTTCGCCGTGACGGACCCGCTGCCGGGCGTGAAAGCGGAACTGCGCCGCCTGGCCGGGGGCCTGACGCCGGAGCGCCGCGCCGGCGATCACGCCCAGGCGCTAATGGATCTGGGCGCCACGATCTGCCTGCCCCGCGCGCCACTGTGCCCGCGTTGCCCCCTTGCCCAGGGCTGCAAGGGCCGCGCCAAAGGCATCGCGGCCAGCCTGCCCCAACGCCCGGCAAAGGCGGCGCGGCCAACCCGCCACGGCGTGGCCTTTTGCCTGTTCGACGATGCCGGCAAGTTGTTATTGCGGCGGCGCCCGGAAAAAGGCCTGCTGGGCGGCATGATGGAGGTTCCCTCCACGCCCTGGCGCGAGCGGCAATGGCCCGAGGACGAAATCGCCGAATTTGCGCCTCTATCGACCACTTGGCGGGCGCTGCCGGGCCTCGTGGTCCATACCTTCACGCATTTCCGCCTTGAATTGTCAGTGCGGACCGGCTCGGGCGGCCGACGGGCCGGGGCAAGCGAGATTTGGCGGCCGCCAAGCGAACTGGGCGCGCTTGCCTTGCCGACTGTCATGAAAAAAGTGCTGGCCCGCGCCCTGTAGACCATTTTCAGGTTTGAATGAATCGGGCCTGGCTCTCTTCGCTCACGCTTGTGCGCAAGAGCGCACCGCTCCGCGCGGGCGGCGCATAAGCGCCGGGCCGCCGCCGCGGCCTTGATCGACCATTTCAATCTCGAAATTGGTCTTGCGGGCAATCAATTCAACTCGGCCCGCAGTTTTTGCCGCAGCAGATCGATGGGGACCAGTTTGCCCTGGTCCTCGAAACACCAGAAGGTCCAGCCGTTACAGGCGGGAGCGCCCTGCACGGCGGCGCCGACCTGATGTATGGAGCCCCGGGCGCGGTCCGCCACCAGACTGCCATCCGCCCGCACGGAGGCGGCAAAGCGGCGCCGGGAATCGTATAGTTTGGCGCCGGGCCGCAGCATGCCGCGCTCAACCAGCCAGCCGAATGGTATGCGCGGCAATGTTCGTTTCGATGGCGTAACATCCAGATCCCGGTCATCCAAAGGCCTTACGGCGGCAATGCGCTGGCGGGCCAGGTCGATATAGCCAGGATCGGCATCGATGCCGATAAAGTCCCGGCCCAAGTGTTTCGCCACGGCGCCCGTGGTGCCGGTGCCGAAAAACGGATCGAGCACCAGATCGCCGGGATTGCTGCCGGCCAGCAGAACCCGGTGCAACAGCGCCTCCGGCTTTTGCGTCGGGTGGGCCTTTCGGCCGTCCTTTTTCAGCCGTTCACGACCGGTACAGATCGGCAGCAGCCAATCACTGCGCATCTGCAAATCCTCGTTCAGGGCTTTCATGGCCTCGTAGTTGAAGGTATAGCCCCGGCCATTTGGCGACGGGGTGCACCAGATCATGGTTTCGTGGGCGTTGGTGAAACGCTTGCCGCGGAAGTTCGGCATGGGATTGGTCTTGCGCCAAATGGTGTCATTCAGGATCCAGAAGCCCAAATCCTGCAGGATGGCGCCGACACGGAAGATATTGTGATAACTGCCGATCACCCACAATCCGCCCTTGGGCTTCAAAACCCGGCGCGCCTGGGTCAACCAGGCGGTGGTGAATTCGTCGTAGCTGGCAAAATCCTCGAACCGGTCCCAATCGTTGTCGACACCGTCCACCCGGCTGTTGTTGGGGCGGTGCAATTCGCCGCTCAACTGCAAATTATAGGGCGGGTCGGCGAACACCAGGTCCACGCAGCCAGCCGGCATGGCGGCCATGACCTGGATGCTGTCGCCCAGGTGGATGCTGTTGCGCTCTATTTTGCCGTGCTTGATCATGATGGCGGCGCATCCTGATCGAGTGAGAATCGTCCGTCAACTTCTTTTTTAGCGTGGAGTCAGATGCTTACGGGATTTTCCAGAAGTTTGCGGATAGGCGCGAAGCTGCGCCGGTGCATCTCATTCGGCCCCAGCCGCGCCAAGGCCCTCCTATGTTCGGCGGTGCCGTAACCCGCGTTCCGCTCCCACCCGAAACCGGGAAAACGATCCGCCAGGGTTGCCATTTCCCGGTCCCGGCTCACCTTGGCGACAATGGAAGCGGCGGCGATGGAGAGGCAGCGGGCATCGCCCTTGACCAGGCATTCCACGGCGCAGGGCAGTTCCGGGGCGCGGTTGCCGTCAACCAGGGCGAGGCCGGGTTGTTCAGCCAGGCCGGCGACGGCGCGGGCCATGGCCAGCATGGTCGCGGCCAGAATATTAAGGCGGTCGATTTCGCCGACATCCGCCCGGCCGACGCCAATCACTGCCACATTGGCCAGTTTATGGAACAATGCCTCCCTGCGCGGCCTGGACAAAGTCTTGGAATCCGCCAGACCGGCGGGGATATGGCCTGGCCGCAGGATCACCGCCGCCGCCACCACGGGACCGGCCCAAGGGCCGCGGCCGGCCTCGTCAATACCGCATACCGGGGCCAATCCCTTGGCCAGGGCCGCCGCTTCACGGGCATAGTCGGCCCAGGTGCTATTTTTTGCCATCGCCGGCGGCGTTGTCCCCGCCATCACCTTCCATGCGGGCGTCATCGCCGCCGCCCTGGGGCGCCTCGTCATGGTGCATCATGTTCTTGGCGGCGGCGCCCATGTGCAGGGTGAAACGCCGGGAATACAGCGACATGGTCGCGACCGCGCGGGTTTCCGGCGCAAATAGGGTTTCGAGGTATTCCCGCAAGGACTTAACATTGGTGCCCACCAGGCGCTCCAAACGCCGGTTGAACAACAGCCACAGGGGCGACAGCATCAGGCTTAGGGCAATAACCGAGACGGCGATGCGCCCGGCCGTATCCAATACCAGGCCGGCCGCCACCCCGGCCGCGACCAGAACGAAGGAGAATTCGCCGATTTGGCCGATGGAGACACCGACAATCCAGGCCCGGGGCCAGGGTTCCCGCAAGGCGCGCAGGACGGCCACGTTCATGATCGTCTTCAGCAGCGTGACCACGAGCAGAATAGACAATACTTCCGCCAAATTCTCCCAAATGAAGGCCATATCCAACAACAACCCGATGGACACGAAAAACACCATCAACAGGACGCTTTGGATCGGCCGGGCGGCGGCCAGCAGCGGCGCCCGGACGGTCGAGTTGCCGATCCACAGGCCGGCGAGAAAGGCGCCATAGGCGGGCGAGAGGCCCATCAAGGCCGAAGCCAGGGCGGCGCCGAAACAATAGGCCAGGGCGGTGACCGCCGCCAACTCCACATTGCCGTGAAGGGCGTGGGCGAAGGGTACGCCGACCCGGCTTCGCCTCGTCAACAGCATGATCATGCCCGCCAGCAGCGCCACCGCGGCGAACAATTTGAAATAACCGGTCAGGGGAATACCCGTACCCCCGGCCAGGCCATCGACGATCAGCAACATGGGCACGATCGCCAGATCCTGGGCGATCAACACGCCGATCGCGGTGCGCCCCACGGCGGTGCGCAACTCGCCGATATCCTCCAACAACTTGATTGCCACGGCGGTCGAGGACAGCGCGACGACGAAACCCATGACGATGGCCGTCTCGACGCTGCGTTCGAAAATTTGCGCCAGGACAAGCATGGCGGCAATGGACAGGACGATCTGCGCCCCCGCGCCGAGGACGGCCAGGCGCAGGACACGGCGAAAGGCGCGCAGGGACATTTCCATGCCAATCACGAACAACAGCAGCAGCACGCCCAATTCAGCCAAGGTCTCGATCGGCCCCCGGTCTGGGAACAGACCGAAACCCGATGGCCCCAAAATAACCCCGGCGACGATATAGCCGACGATGGCCGGCTGACGCAGGCGTTGCAGCACCAGTCCCAAGACCAGGGCGCAAACCGCCAGCAAGGCTATTTCCATTAAACTGTCCGTATGCATCTGCGTCCTAATCTAACACGGCGCCGGCGAACAATAGAATATTGAGGGGGTGCAATACGTCATAAATCGCGGAAAACTTGTCCTGAAATTCGCTCCAGCCAAATTCCGCGCCCTTGGCGCGCAGACGTCCATGGATTTGCCGGAGATTTCGTTCGCCATCGATCAACGCGACGATGGCGGCGGCCCCCGCCGGCGCCTCGAATTGCCGTTCGACCCCGCCCAGGGTGGCGCTCAAACGGGGCGACCGGGACAGGCCCGCCGCCAAACGTTCGGCCGTCATCTCGCGCAACGCCGGCACCATCGAAGGTGCGAAACCCGCCGCCGCGCCGCGATGTTCATCGCCCCGCCGCACGGCATAAAATACATGGGTTTTCATGGCGCCGGACAATTCCTCGGCCAAGGCCCAGCGCGCCGGCTGGGCCAAGCCGGCCGCCCGGCCGATCAGTTCGGGATCGTTCAAATAATGCTCCGGCCGATAGGCGCCCACGGGCAAAAAACCCGAGATTCGTAGGCCCGCGTCCGCCAACAGTTCTCCGATCTCGCCAACCAGATAGGCCCGGTCGCGGCCGTGCAGCAGCAGATCATGGAAGCCCGCATCGTCACCCGCCAGATGGTCGGCCAAATAATCGTTGCGCTTCAGCCAGTTGCCGTCCGGCATGGCGGCGAGCAAACGCCGGGCCAGGGCCAGGCGTTCACCGGCCGGTCCGCCGCCCGCCAACCGGGCGATGGCCCGTTGCGCGGGATAGACCCCGGTGCGGCCCAGTTCGCCATACAGCATGAGGCCCAGGCCAGCCCCCTCGGCCAGGACGGAGACCAAGGCCGCCAAGCCCGCCGCGGGATCAGCAAGGTGATGCAGCACGCCGCAGCAATCGATGTAATCGAACGGCGCCCAGCCCTTTTCCGGCAGTTCCAGCAACGAGCCGCGATGGAACGAGATATTGTCCAGGCCGCGCGCCGCCGCCCGCGCCTTCGCCACCGTCAACGAGGCCGCGGATATATCCAGATAGGTGACCGTCCCCGCCCCGCGATCGGCCAGTTGCTGGGCCAGCATGATGGCGCCGTCGCCGGTGCCCCCGCCCGCCACCAGGGCGCGAAAACCGTCGGCCCGGCCGTCGGCCCGGCCGCCGGCGAGGACAAAATGCTCAATTTCCAGAATATGACTGGGCGAACCCGTGATCAGACGGCTGGCCTCGTCGCCGGGATCGCGGACCGGATAAGGATAGGCCTCGTATTGCTCCCGAACGGCGCCGTCGCCGGACATTCCCCCGCGCTGTCCTAGTCCATCACCACCACCGCCTTGCCCACGACCTTGCGCTCGACCAGCACCTTCAGGGCCGCCGGCACTTCCGCCAAGGGAAAGCGGTGGGAGATATTGGGCCGCAATTTACCCTCGCGCAGCCATTGGAACATCAAGTCCATGTTGCGGCGGTGCAGGTCGGGGCTGCGTTCCGTCCAGGCGCCCCAGAACACGCCGACGATGGAACAATTCTTCAACAGGGCCAGATTGGCCGGCGCCGAGGGTATGCGGCCGGAGGCGAAGCCGATGACCAGCAGACGGCCGTCCCAATTGATGCAGCGCAGGGATTGATCGAAGACATCGCCACCCACCGGATCGTAGATCACATCGGCGCCCGCGCCGCCGCAGATCTCTTTCACTTGGTCCTTGAACGGGCCATCGGTATAGTTGATGACATGATCGGCGCCGTGTTCGGTGACAACCTTCAGTTTTTCATCGCTGCCGCCCGTGCCGATCACCCTGGCTCCCATGGCCTTGCCGATTTCCACCGCCGAGATGCCGACGCCGCCCGCGGCGCCGTGGACCAGCAGCCATTCGTCCTTGACCAATTTACCCATCTGCATCAGGGCGTAGGCGGAGGTGCCATAGGTCAGGACAAAGGCCGAGCCCAGTTCGTAATCAATATCGCCGGGCAGATGCAGGCATTTCACGGCGCGGGCATTGACCTCTTCGGCAAAGGCGCCGTGGCCGGTCAGGGCGATGACCCTGTCACCGGGCTTGAATTCGGTCACGCCGGGGCCGACCTCCAGCACATCGCCGGCGCATTCGGAACCGGGGGCAAAGGGATGCTCCGGCTTGAACTGGTATTTGCCCTCGGTAATCAGGATGTCGGGAAAATTGACGCCGGCGCAGCGAACCCGGATGCGCATCTCTCCCTCGCCGGGGGGCGGCAGTTCATGCTCCTCCAGCACCAGACTTTCGATCGGGCCATTTGCCTTGCACACCATCGCCTTCATTGTTGATTTTCCTCATGGTTCGAAGCATCAAGTCAACTGCAATGGAATTTACACAAAGCATGGGCCTTTGTCGCCATAGGCGTTATTCTTGCCCATCGGTTTAGACGGCGAGGCAACATGCGCGGCTATTTCGGCATTGGCGTGGAGCGGTTGAGCAAGCCCATGAACGCGGGCAATCTGTTCCGTTCGGCGCAGGCGTTCGGCGCAGGCTTCCTCTTTACCGTCGCCGGCGGCTATTCCCAACGCAAGGCCTATTCCGATACCTCGCGATCGACCCGCCAATTGCCGTTCTACGAATTCGCCGACGTGGATGGCATGCTGCTGCCAGACCGCTGCCGGTTGGTGGGTATCGAGTTGATCGACGGCGCAGTGGAGCTGCCCACCTTCAAACATCCGCTCCGGGCGGCCTATGTTCTGGGGCCGGAGCGGGGCAGCCTGACGCCCGAAATGCTGGCGCGCTGCGACCATGTGATCAAGATTCCCACGGCCTTTTGCATCAATGTCGCCACGGCCGGCGCCATTGTGATGTACGACCGTATTGTCAGCCTCGGCCGTTTTGGCCAACGGGCCACGTTCAGCCGCAATTCGGGCATCCCGGCGGAGGCCCATGTCCGGGGCGAACAAAAATTCCGCAACAAGGCCTGACCGGATCGCCTTGGTCTTGATGGCGGGCGAGGGTTTCTATCGGCGAAGGTTGGGTTTATGTTGTCGCCATGAAAAATACCCTGCTGATGCTGGCCGCTCTCGCGGTGCTGCTGGCCGCGCCCGTCGCCGCGCCCGCCGCCGCCCAGGCCAAGGGACCAAAACCGTTGTTGAAAAACCCCGGCGTTTGGGGCGCCTTCTCCTTGCGGGAAGGCAAGGGGCAGGCCTGTTATCTGGCGGGACAGCCCAAGGACAGCAAACCGGCCGGGGTCAAGCGCGGCCCGATCTGGTTATTGGTGACCCATCGACCCTATAAGAAAATCAAGGGCGAAGTGGGGGTCTACGTGGGTTATCCGCTCAAGCCTGGCAGCAAGGCCACGATCGATGTGGATGGCCAGACCTTCAAACTCTACACCGTGGACGACACCGCCTGGGTGGAGGATGCCAAGACCGAAGCTAAATTGATCGCCGCCATGCGGGCGGGACAAAAAATGGTCATTCGCGGCATCTCGAAACGCGGCACCAAGACCACCGACAGCTATTCCCTGAAAGGTTTCACCCGGGCCCACAAGGCCATCAACCGGACCTGCAAGGTAAAATGACCAGGGCCGTTGGCACGGTTGCCGCGAAGCGGGCGAAACCGGCCGCTTCGGCGCCAAGTCTCGTTGGCCTGACCCGCGCCGAGTTGTCGGCCGCGGTGGCCGGCCTAGACGTGCCCGAGCGGCAGCGGAACATGCGGGTTAGGCAGCTTTGGCGGTGGATGTATAACCGCGGCGCATCCGACTTTGCAGAGATGAGCGATCTGGGCAAGGAGCTTCGCCGCCGTCTGTGTGAAAGCCATAGCGTGGCCCGGCCAGCCATCGCCACGACCCAGCGTTCCACCGACGGCACCATAAAATGGCTGTTGCGTCTGGCGGATGGCAATGAGATCGAGATGGTTTACATCCCCGATCGGGACCGCGAAGGCCGAAACCATGGCGCGCTGTGCATGTCGAGCCAAGTCGGCTGCACCCTGAATTGCCGTTTCTGCCATACCGGCACCATGCCGCTGGTGCGCAATTTGACCGCCGGGGAAATTCTTGGCCAGTTCATGCTGGCCCGCGACTGCCTGGATGATTGGCCCGCCGATGACGGCCAGCGCAGGATTTCGACCATTGTGATGATGGGCATGGGAGAGCCGTTGTTGAATTACGACAATGTGGCCCAAGCCCTGAATATCGTCATGGACAACGCCGGCATCGCGCTCTCGCGCCGGGGCATTACCCTTTCCACGGCGGGCCTGGTGCCGGCGATGGAACGTTGCGGGCGCGAATTGCGCGTTAACCTGGCGGTGTCGCTGCACGCGGTCACGGACGAGGTGCGCGACGTTCTGGTGCCCCTGAACCGGCGTTATCCCATTGCGCGATTGATGCAAGCCTGCCGCGACTATCCCTCCGCCAACAACGCCCGGCGCATCACCTTCGAATATGTCATGCTGCAGGAGGTCAACGACAGTCTGGAGGACGCCCGCGAACTGGTGCGCCTGCTGGCCGGCCTGCCCGCCAAGATCAATTTGATACCGTTCAACCCCTGGCCCGGCGCGCCCTACGAATGCAGTTCCAACAACCGCATTCACCGCTTCGCGAAGGTGCTGAACGACGCCGGCTATTCCGCCCCAATCCGCACGCCGAGAGGCCGCGACATCATGGCCGCCTGCGGTCAGCTAATATCGGCCAGCAAAAAGACGGCGGCCAGCGCTAGCGGGTGACGCCGGCCTTCCCTAAGGTATCGACGATCAGGTTGCGGCGATGTTCCCGCGCCAGGTCCAGCGCCGTTCGGCCGGTAAAATCCGTCAGGCCATGATCGGCGCCCGCCTCCAACAGGGTGGCGACGGCGAAATCGCTGCCGGCGACGGCGGCGCGCATAAGAGCTGTTTCACCTTGCTTGTTGGCGTGGTTGATCGCCGCGCCGGCGCCGAGCAAGGCATTGATGGCGTCTTCATGATCGTTCAGGGCCGCGTAGATCAATGCGGTATTGCCTTCATCGTCGACCAAATCGACGATCGCGCCATGCGCCAGTAACAATTCCACGATATCCGCCGCGCCGATCCTGGACGAAACGATCAACGCGGTCAGACGCTGTCCGCCGCGGACATTGACGGAAGAACCGGCCAGGATTGCCTTTTGCGCGTCCGCCAGGTTGCCCCGCTCGGCGGCATCGTACAATCGGTCCGGACCCAGTATTCGCGCCCCGGTGGCACCCGGTAATAAAAACATTGCCAGCAAAAGCACGTATATGCCCAGCGTGGTTTTCAAGATCGGCACGAACAACCGCCCCCTCCTCCTCCGAACCCGTTGGCGTTAACATAGGATACTTTGTCCAAGCCCGACACCCATCATAAACGAATGTGCTAGATTGCCGCCATGGCGGTTAAGAATAGCATACTGGCGGCGTTCGTGGCGGCCGCGCTGGCCATGCCGGGCGCCGCGTCCGGGCAGGGGAGCGACGGCTTTGTCGCCGGCGTCACGGACGTGCCGTTGATGCCGGGCTTGCGGGAAATCCCCGAGGCCACCTTGGTCTATGACAAACCCGA
Organism: Alphaproteobacteria bacterium; assembly: GCA_046582595.1. GTDB lineage: Bacteria > Pseudomonadota > Alphaproteobacteria. The sequence continues at coordinate 10,822 of JAYGEB010000228.1, forward strand.
TGGCCGCCTGGTCCGGACGGCGGCCAGGGGGCAAGGCCGCCCGGCGGAGCTGTGGAAATTTTATGAAGAAACCTTGCCGCAATTGGGCTGGCGCCGCCTGGGCCGGGGGCATTTCGTCAGGGACGGGGAGAGCCTGCGCATAAGCGTGGAAAAAATTGGCTCCGAACTCATCGTACGCTTTGCTATTGCGCCGGGAAGCGAGTAGGAGGGCAGCCTTCGAATTATTCGGAAAACCGTCAACACCGCGAGGAGACCGGTCCATGGCATATGAGAATATTCTGGTGGAAACCAAGGGCGGCGTGGGTATTATCACCCTGGATCGCCCGGAAGCCTTGAACGCCCTGAATTCGGCGCTGGTGGACGATGTGGGACAGGCCTTGGATGGCTTCGAGGCGGACGCGGACATCGGCTGTATCATCCTGACCGGCAGCACCAAGGCGTTCGCCGCCGGAGCCGATATCACCGAGATGGCGCCCAAGACCTATATGGATGTCTATCGGGAGGATTTCATCACCGCCAGTTGGGAGCGGGTCGGCAAATGCCGCAAACCGGTTATTGCCGCCGTGGCCGGCTTTGCCCTGGGCGGCGGTTGCGAAATGGCCATGATGTGCGACATCATTATCGCCGCCGATAACGCAAAATTCGGCCAGCCGGAGATCAACCTGGGCATCATACCGGGCGCCGGCGGCACCCAGCGCCTGACCCGATTTATCGGCAAGTCAAAGGCCATGGAAATGGTCCTGACCGGGCATATGATGACGGCGGAAGAGGCCGAACGCGCCGGCCTGGTCAGCCGCGTCGTGGCGGTGGACGATCTGATGGACGAGGCCCTGGCCGTGGCGGAGAAAATCTGCAAATTGTCCCAGCCCATGGTGATGATCGCCAAGGAATGCGTCAACCACGCCTACGAAACCACCCTGGCGGAAGGTATCCGATTCGAACGCCGGATGTTCCATTCCACCTTTTCCACCGAAGACAAATCCGAAGGCATGGCCGCCTTCATGGAGAAGCGCGCCGCGCGGTTCAAGCATCGTTAGGGCGGCCGGCGGCCTGTCGATTTGCAGCCAGTGCATCTATTGACTATGACTCCGGTCTGTCCGGAGCAGCGGCGCTGGATGGGTTGGTAAAGTGTTCACGTCCGTGGGAGGTCGCCAAACGCAATGAAGCTGCTTTCGGGAAACAGTAACCGGCCCCTGTCGGAAGCCATCGCCGGTTATTTGGAAACACCGCTGACCAGTGCCGATGTGCGCCGCTTCTCCGATATGGAAGTGTTCGTGGAGATCCATGAAAACGTGCGGGGCGAGGATGTTTTCATCATCCAGTCCACCTCTTCGCCGGCGAACGACAATTTGATGGAGCTGTTGGTCTGTATCGATGCCCTGCGCCGCGCCTCCGCCCGGCGCATTACCGCCGTATTGCCCTATTTCGGTTATGCCCGGCAGGACCGCAAACCGGGGCCGCGCACGCCGATTTCCGCCAAACTGGTCGCCAACCTGATCACCACCGCCGGCGCCGACAGGGTTTTAACCATGGATCTGCACGCCGGTCAGATCCAGGGCTTTTTCGATATTCCAACCGACAATCTATTTGCCGGCCCGGTCTTCACCCGGGAAATCGCCGCCCGGTACGGAGACGAAAAATTGGTCCTGGTTTCGCCCGATACGGGCGGCGTGGTGCGGACGCGGGCCCTGGCCAAACGCCTGGATGCCGATCTGGCGATCATCGACAAGCGGCGCGAGAAGGCCGGCCTGTCCGAAGTGATGAACATTATCGGCGAAGTAAAGGGCCGCACCTGTGTCCTGGTCGATGATATCGTGGATTCCGCCGGCACCCTGTGCAATGCCGCCGACGCCCTGAAAGAGGCCGGCTCGACGCGGGTCTTCGCCTACGTCACCCACGGCGTGCTATCGGGCGGCGCCGTGGCGCGGGTGACCGCCTCCGGCCTGGAACACCTCTCCGTCACCGATACCATTGCCCCGACCGAGGCCATGGGCGACGCCCACAATATCCGCACGATCTCCATCGCGCCCCTGTTGGGCGAAGCGATCCGCCGCATCAGCGAGGAAACCTCCGTCTCATCACTATTTGAATAATTGAGATTTGCACCGCCAAAGGGTTTGAGTTTTCCCCATATTGCGGGTATATGGGCGGCTTCCAACGGCGGGCGCGGGCTTGGCCCCGGAAAGAACTTAGGCCGTCGTCGGCACCCCTGGAGGCCGCGCGTCCGTTCCGGTTGTCCAATATCCACGGCGAACGCCGTTGCTTTTTGGAGCGAACGAAATGACCGAGAATATTATTACCGTTGAACTACGCGACCGGGTCGGCAAGGGGGCCGCCCGGGCGGCAAGGCGCGCCGGTCTGGTCCCTGGCGTCGTCTATGGTGACAAGACGCCGCCCCAGCCGATTACGGTCGACCGCAAACAGGTGGACCGGCTGCTGCTGCAACCGGGACTATTCAACACCCTGTTCGAATTGCGGGCGGGCGACAAAAAGCAGCAGGTACTGCCCCGGGAAGTGCAATTGGACGTGGTCACGGATGTGCCCCTGCATGTGGACTTCCTGCGCTTGTCGGATACGACCGAGATCACCATCAACATCCCCGTGGTCTTTGTGAATGAGGAGAAATCCGAAGGTCTGAAACAGGGCGGCGTGCTGAACGTCGTGCGCCATCAGATCGAGGTGCGTTGCAGGGCCGGCGCCATTCCGCCGTCGATCGAGGTTGATCTGGCGGCTTCGGGAATGGGCGATTCAATTCACATCAGCGCCGTGACCTTGCCCGCGGGCGTGGTCCCGACCATTACGGACCGCGATTTCACCATCGTCACCGTGGCCGCGCCGACCATCCATGTGCTCAAGGAAGAGGCTGAGGAAGGCGAAGTTCTGGAAGCTGTCGAGAGCGAAGAGGCCAGCGAAGAGGATTAACCCTCCGCCGCCGTCACTTAAAACCTGGGAGCGAACACCGTGTTGTTACTGGTGGGGTTGGGCAATCCCGGAAACAAGCATGCCGACAACCGGCACAATATCGGCTTCATGGCGGTGGACGAGATTGTCCGCCGCCATGGCTTTGCCCCCGCGCGCAAACGCTTTCAAGGCCTGATCGGCGAAGGTTCGCTGGCCGGGCGCAAGGTGATGGCGCTGAAGCCTCAGACATTCATGAATGAATCCGGCCGCAGCGTCGGCGCGGCGGCGCGGTTTTATAAGCTGAGGCCGGAGCAAATCGTCGTCATCCACGACGAACTGGATCTGGCGCCCGGAAAACTGCGCGTCAAAAAAGGCGGCGGCCTGGCCGGCCACAACGGACTGCGGAGCCTGGCGGCCCATATCGGCAAGGATTTTCGCCGCATTCGCCTGGGCGTGGGACATCCCGGTGACAAGGACCGGGTTCTGGGTCACGTGCTGCGGGATTTCGCGAAATCGGATGACGCATGGCTCGACCCCCTGCTCGACGCCATGGCCGAGGCGGCGCCTTTGCTATCGGGCGATGACGACCCTGCTTTCGCCTCCAAGGTGGCGTTGATTTTGAAGCCGCCCGTGCATAAACCGCAACCAGGGACGATGGCGGAGGCGATACCGGCGAACGGCGAGGAACCTCAATCGACCGATTGATACCCTCGCCATTTGCGCCAGATGCGCATGACGCCGAGGAGATTGCCGTAATCATCCGTCCAGACCCGGCGGCCGGGCCGAGAGGCCAACTTGCGCCAGCGGCCGGCCGGCGAAGCCTGGATCAGCGGCCTCAAATCCTGCAAGGAGCGGGCCATGACCACCCAGTCGGAGGCGAAATGGTAAGTGCCTTTCTTGCCACGGTCTTTCTGCATAAACGCCTCGATCCCCGCGTCCGCCGCCAGATCGGCGAGCACGGGGGAGACATCGAGGTGACGGTTGGAGATATGGAACAACAGCAGGCCGCCAGGGCGCAAACGGGCCAAATACAGGGCCATGGCTTCACGGGTCAGCAAATGCATCGGGATCGCATCCGAAGAAAAGGCATCGACGATCAACAGATCGAAGCCGGGGCCCCGCTCGCGGGCCAGGGAAATACGGCCATCGCCGATGACAATGCGGGCGTCCGGCGCGCAATCCGACAAATAATGGAAATACCGCCGGTCCGGCGCGATCGACACAACCAGCGGATCGATTTCATAAAAGGTCCGTTTTTGGCCCGGTTGGCGGTAACAAGCCGCCGTTCCGATACCCAGGCCGATGCCCCCGACGGCCCGGAAACGCCCCGCCATGGACTTGAAAACCTGCCCCAGGGGACCGCCGCGGTGGTAATAGGCTAGCGGTTCGCGGCGGCGCCCGGGATCGGCATACTGCACGCCGTGCTGGGTGGTTCCTTGCGTGAAAATCAGCACTTTGCCATCGCCGCCGTCGCGCGCGATAATTCTATTGACGCCAAAAAAACCGCGGGCGACGGCGATCTCGTCGGTACTTTTGTCGTAGGCGCCGGCCAGCAGGATGGCGGCGATGGCCGCGCCGAACAGCAGCGGGCGGTCGCGGCAGCCATAACACAGCAGCCCGGCCGGAATAAGATAGGCCAGCAACAGGCCAAGAGAGAATTGGCCGGGATCCAGGCCCGCCAGGCGGGGCAGCAGCAGCGCCAGCAACAGGGCCAGGGGAAGCGCCCTCGGCCAGGTCATGGCGGCCCGTTCCCGCCACGGCCTCAGGCAGCCACGATGGCGAGGGGGTATTCCACGATGGTGTCGAACAGCAATGGCGCGCCCAGGGCCGTGAAGGCGCCGCCCAGAACGCCGCCCAGGGACATCCAGAGATAGAACTCCGTCAGCCGGCTCGGCGCCGGGCGCCGGAGGGACAACTCGCCGTGGCAAACCAGGGCCAGGAAGAAGAAGACAATCAGATGCAATGGCAGGATTACACCCAGGTATCTGATCCGCCAATGGAACAACAGAGCCATGATCAGCACCAGGGGCACCTGCATCAACAGGGCCCGGCGATGGGAAATGACCGGCCGGCGGGAGAATACGATGACGAAGGTGCCCAGATAGATCACCAGGGGCAAAACCCAGAACAACGGCACGGCGGCGATATCGGTGGTGATGTGCTGCGTCACCCCCAGCAACAACGCCGAGGGCACGAAGGCCAGCAGCACCCAGTGCAGGCGCCGGCGCCAATCGATCCGCTCCGGCGGTCCGGCCTCCCGCGCCGCCCCGTGACCGGCGCCGCCTGCTTGAAAGTGCCGCAACAGAAGCCAGGCGCAAGCGCCGATCAGCAGCGCCAACAGACCGAAGCCCAGGGCCCAGACAAGGTTTTGCCGGCCCAGGCTCAAGAACGGCTCCAGCACCAGCGGGTAGGCCAGGAGAGCCATGATCGAGCCGAAATTACTGACCGCGTAAAGGATATATGGATTTCCGGCATCCCGGTGCCCGGTATGGGCGAACCAGCTTTGCAGCATGGGCGCCGTCGCGGACAGCACGACGAACGGCAGGCCGACGGACAATGTCAGCAGGCCCAGCAACCAAACCGCAGCTTGGCCGCCCGTGGGCGGTTGCAAATTCGATGCAACGGTGATGGGCAGGGCGATAAAGGCGGCGGCCAGAAATACCATATGCCAGATCGCCTGCCATTTCGGCCGCAGCCAGAGGTGCCCCAAATGGGCGTACAAATAGCCGGCCAGCAGGGCGGCCTGAAAGAACACCATGGCGATGTTCCATACCGCCGGCGAGCCGCCCAGCAGCGGCAGCACCATCTTGGAAAACATGGGCTGCACCCAGAACAGCAACAAGGCGCCCAGGCCCATGGTCATGGCATAAAGCGCCAGCACGTTCCGCCTTGCCTCCCCCGCTGCGTTGCAACGGTCCCAGCCTAGCTTGTATCCGGGACTGGACAAACTGGGACATGGGCGGTATGCCCCGCCGTCCCCAGTAATTCCCGCGCGCCTGGCGCGGGGGCTGATAGGTAATCGGAGCATCGAATGGGTTTCAAATGCGGCATCGTCGGGCTGCCCAACGTGGGTAAATCGACCCTGTTCAATGCCTTGACCAAAACGGCGGCGGCGGCGGCGGAAAACTATCCCTTTTGCACCATAGAACCGAACGTGGGCCAGGTGCCGGTGCCGGATCCACGCTTGGGCCGCATCGCCGACATCGTCCAGCCCAAGAGCGTCGTGCCGACCCTGCTGGCCTTCGTGGATATCGCCGGCCTGGTGCGCGGCGCTTCCAAGGGCGAAGGTCTGGGCAATCAATTTCTGGGCAATATCCGCGAAGTGGATGCCATATTGCATGTTTTGCGTTGTTTTCAGGACGACAATGTCACCCATGTGGACGGGCGCGTCGACCCGGTCGGGGATGCCGAGACGGTCAATACGGAGCTGATGCTGGCGGACCTTGAAAGCCTGGAAAAACGCACCCAGGGCGCCATCAAGCGCCAACGCGGCGGCGACAGGGAGGCCACGGCGCAACTGGTACTGATGGACCGTATCATGGAGGCCCTGCGGGAAGGCCGGCCGGCCCGCGAGGTGGAGATATCGGCGGAGGAAGAAAAACCCTTCCGCCAATTGCAGTTGCTGACCGGCAAGCCGGTGCTCTACGTCTGCAACGTCGATGAGGCGGCGGCGGGCACGGGCAACGAATTTAGCCGGGCGGCGGAAGCCATGGCGGCGGCGGAAGGCGCCGGCGTCGTCGTGATCTCCGCCAGTATCGAGGCCGAGCTGGCGCAACTGGACGACGGCGAGGAAAAAAATGCCTTTCTGGAAGACCTCGGCCTGGCCGAAGCCGTCCTGGACAAGGTCATCCGGGCCGGCTACGACCTGCTGGGATTGTTGACGTTTTTCACCGCCGGCCCCCAGGAGGCCCGCGCCTGGACGGTTCCCCAGGGCACCTTGGCGCCAAGTGCCGCGGGTGTGATCCATGGCGATTTCGAGCGCGGTTTCATCCGTGCCGAAACCATTGCCTACGACGATTTTCTTTCCTGCAACGGCGAGCAGGGCGCCAAGGACGCAGGCCGCATGCGCGCCGAAGGCCGGGATTACCTGGTCAAGGACGCCGACGTCCTGCTGTTCCGTTTTAACGTTTGACACCCGGTTTTTTTAATCGGCTGACAATAGGTTGCCATCCAATGCCCCATCGGCACGCGGCTTTAGTGGTCGCGAATGGCGGTTATTCGTTCCCGGTCATTGTCCCGCGCATCATTTTTGCGCTCAAGGGCACGCGAAAATTTATACGCTAAAGCGTAAAAATCTTTAATATACGTTTTAGCGTATGTTTACAATTATACGTGGCGCCGTATAATTGTAAACTAGGAGAGCTAGCCATGGATCATATTGTAAGAACGGCAAAACAGGTCGGCGCCGCAATTCGCCGGGTACGGCGAGCGAAAAACCTGACGCAATCTGGAGTTGGCGGCAAAACCCGAATGCGCCAAGGCACCCTATCCCGTCTTGAAACCGGCGAAGCGAACACGAAACTCGGCACGTTATTGGCCGTTTTGGCGGCTCTTGACCTTGAAATCGTCATTCGCCCACGAAGCAAGGCATCGGCCAAGGACATTGAGGATATGTTCTGATGGCGAAGAAGCGCACACGCATCCCTCTTAATGTTTTTCTCAACAGCCGGCTGGTCGGGCGGCTGCAAAGAGAGACAAGTGGCGCGATTAATTTTTGCTACGATCCTACATGGCTAAATTGGGAGCATGCGCTACCTGTGTCACTTTCCCTGCCTTTGCGTGAAGATCGCTATATTGGTGATCCTGTGGTCGCTGTATTTGATAATCTACTCCCGGACAACGATGAAATAAGGAGAAAATTGGCGGAGCGCGTCATGGCGGCGGACAGTGACACCCATGGCCTGCTATCCGCCATTGGCCGGGACTGCATGGGAGCGCTTCAATTCCTACCCGAGGGCGCTAGTCCGGGACCTTTCCGGGGACATTTCCGGACGCCCCATTGACGACAAGGAAATTTCCCTCTTGGTTCAAAATCTTGCGAGTGCTCCGCTCGGAGTGGATGGAGATGTTGAATTTCGAATTTCTCTTGCCGGGACACAAGAAAAAACCGCCCTACTCTATTGGAAAAATCACTGGCATATACCGCATGGGACGACGGCTACCACGCATATTCTAAAACCGCAAATTGGCGTGCCGGGCAATGGTATCGACATGACCAGAAGTGTCGAGAACGAGCATTTCTGCATGCGGCTTATGGACGTGCTGGGATTGCCCGCCGCAAAGACCAGAATTCAGGATTTCGAAGGCACCCGCGTTCTGGTCGTTGAGCGGTTTGATAGGATTTGGACCAAGGACAATCGCCTTATCCGCCGTCCTCAGGAAGATTTATGCCAAGCCCTTTCGGTCCCTCGCACACGCAAATACCAAGCCGATGGCGGCCCTGGAATACCCCAAGTGCTTGATCTGCTCGAAGGCAGCGACGATCCCGAAGCGGATCAAAAACTATTTCTCAAGGCGCAGGTAATCTTTTGGCTGATTGGCGCGACCGATGGGCACGCTAAGAATTTCAGCCTGTTCCTGGCGCCCGGTGGGCGCTATAGCCTGACACCAATTTATGATGTGATATCGGCACAACCAAATTTGGAAGCCGGCCAAATTCGCCGCAACAATATGAAACTCGCCCTATCCGTCGGCGACAGGCGTCACTACATTATTGAACAAATCATGCCGCGACACTTCCTGCAAACGGCAAAACGATGCGGTATCGCGGACACCATGATCACCTGTATCCTGTCGGAAGTATTTGAAGCCATGCCGGAAGCTCTCGAGACGACAATCGCTGCCATGCCTGCTGATTTTCCCGAAGATATGGCGGCATCAATCAGCACCGCGGCCCTGTCCCGTGTTAGAGCAGTTTCGGCCTAATCAATTCCGCTTAAGAAATTCCCTCAATCTTAATGAGTTCAAATAAGGGGGTGGAAGGGAAACGGCGCCGCCAGGGCCTTATCGAGGCACATGACGGTCCAGCGCGGCGAACAAACGTTCTATGTCGTCGGTGTCGTTATGCAGGTGCGGGCTGATCCGAATTGATTGACCGCGCGGCGCCACGAAAACATTCTCGGCGGCCAGCAATTCAACCAAACCGGCCGGCACGCCGCCGGGTGGCGTGATGCCGATGAAGTGGCGGGCGCGGTGTTCACGCGCCGGATGGGCGTAACCTCGTTGTCCCGCTTCCTCGGCGATCCGGTCCGTCAGGACGCCCAGCGTATCCTCGATCTCGCCCACGCCCCAGGCCAATAGTTGTTCCATCGCCGCGCAAGCCATGGGCAACAGGGTCAGGTTGGTCCGCTCGCCCATGTCGTAGCGCGCCGCCGTCTGGCGCAGGGCCGCGCTATAGGTGCCGTGTTGTTGTTCGGGATCATGGTTGCCGTTGTGCCATTCCAGGGGCGCGCCCGCGCGGCGGTGCGGTGCGGCGTAAAGAAACGCCAGCGTGTAGGGTGACAGCAACCACTTGTAGGCGGAGCAGGCCAGAAAGTCCGGTTGGATCTTTTCAACATCGAAGCGCCGGGCGCCGACCGATTGGGTGGCGTCAATGACAAACGCCGTGCCGAACTCGCGGCAGCGGATGCCGACCGCTTCCAGATCCAGCAGACTGCCGTCCATCCAGTGATAGCCCGGCAGCGCGGCGATCGCCGTGTCCTCTCCGATGGCGTCAAGGACACCGGGTGTCCAATCGCCGTTATCCGGGCGCGGCACCACGCGCATGACAGCGCCCGCCCGTTCCGCCTTTTTGACCCAGACATAATAATTGGACGGGAATTGGTCCCGCAGCACGACAATATTCCGCCCCGCCGCCAGTTCCAGGTTGGCCGCCGCCACGGCGATGCCATAACTGGTCGCCGGCGTTACGGCGATGGCGTCCGCCTCTGCGTTGATCAGGCGGCCGAACAACGCCCGGACCCGGTCGGCGCCGTGGGGCAGTTCCGCCGAATGAACGTTCCAAACGTGCACGCGCCGCGCCACCGCCCGCCGTCCCGCCTCCGCGACCGACAACAGGTAGGGTGAAAACGCCGCACAATTGAAATAGGCGATCTCGCGCGGCACGTCGAACAGGTGACGTTGGCACTCAAGCATGGCGATCCTTTCCCCGTGGTGATCGGTTTTTCCCGTTAAACCATAACCTGGGCGATCAGAGCAATGAAAGCTGCCCGTCCCGCTCCAGCGGCGGGCAAAACTGGCTACAATCCAGCATTCCCTCCTCCCGTCCCCGCCTCAAATGCAGGCGTTTGCAGGCCAATGCAAAGCGCTGGGCGATCAACTCGGCATAGGGCCCCGCCCCGGTCATGCGCTGATGGAATTGGCTGTCGTAGTCCTTGCCGCCCCGGGCCTCGCGGATATGGCGCATAATACGTTCGGCGCGGTCGGGATAATGCTCGGCCAGCCATTCCCGCCACAGCGCCTTGATCTCCAGGGGCAGGCGCAACAGGATATAACCCGCGCCCACCGCCCCATTGGCCGCCGCCCGGCCCAGGATCGCCTCCATCTCCATGTCCGTCAGGGCGGGGATGACCGGCGCCACCATCACCGCCGTCGGTATGGCGGCCTTGGCCAGGGTTGCAATGGCGCCCAGGCGCCGCTCCGGCGCCGCTGCGCGGGGCTCCATGCGCCGGGCCAGTTGGCGGTCCAGGGTAGTCACGGACAGCGACACCTTGACCAGTCCGCGGGCCGCCATGCCGCTCAGAATATCAATATCCCGGCAAACCAGATTGGATTTGGTGACAATGGATACCGGATGATTGAAACGGTCCAGCACCTTCAACAATTCCCGCGTCACCGACAACCGCCGCTCGATGGGCTGATAGGGGTCCGTATTGGTGCCCAGGGCCATGACATGGCATTTATAGCCGCGCCGGCGCAATTCCCGCTCCAGCACCGCCGGGGCATCGGGTTTGAACGACAGCTTGCTTTCAAAATCCAGGCCCGGAGACAGACCCAGCCAGGCATGGGTGGGCCGGGCAAAGCAATAGATGCAGCCATGTTCGCAGCCGCGATAGGGGTTGATGGCGCGGTCGAAGCCGATATCGGGGGACTGATTGAAACTGATGACCTTGCGGCTGCTATCCTTGGTCAAGGTGATGCCCAGGCGCGGCGGCGCTTCATCCAGGCTACCCCAGCCATCGTCGCACCATTCCCGCTCGTGCGCCTCGTAACGGCCGGATTGGTTGCTGACCGCGCCCCGGCCCCGGCGGCCGGCGGGATGCATGCGGTTGGTGGTGCCGTCGTCCATGATCCTTCGACACTACCGCGCGCGGTTGCAGAGTCAAGAACAAAACAAGAATAAAAATGGAACAAATAATATGCGGAAATGATCTTCCGGAACTTCGGTTATGATGGCGCCATGATTTCCGTCGTCATACCCACCCTGAATGCCGGCAAGACCTTGCCGGCCGCCCTGCTGGCGCTGGAGGCGGGCCGGGACAGCGGCTTGATCGAGGAATTGTTGATCAGCGACGGCGGGTCCACGGACGGCACGCCGGACCTGGCCCGGACCCTGGGCGCGCGGGTCATCACCGGGCCGCCGGGCCGGGGCGGACAGATGCAACGCGGCGCCGTCGCGGCAACGGGCGAATGGCTGCTGTTCCTGCACGGCGATAGCGTTCTGGATCCGGAATGGCTATTCGCGGCGGAAGAATTCATCGCCGGGGCGGAAAACAGCGGCCGCGCGGCGGCCTTTCGGTTTGCCTTGGACGATGAACATCCCGGCGCCCGGCGCCTGGAACGCATGGTCGCGTGGCGATGCGCCAAATTCGGCCTGCCCTATGGCGATCAGGGGCTGTTGCTGTCCCGGCGCTTCCATGGCCGCTTGGGCGGTTTCCGAGACCTCGCCCTGATGGAGGATGTGGACCTGGTCCGGCGTATTGGCAGGCGGCGTCTGGTCATGCTGCCGGTCGCGGCTAGGACCTCCGCCCGGCGCTACCGCCGGGATGGTTATTGGCGCCGCCCGGCCCGCAACCTGTTGTGCCTTGGTCTCTTTTTCCTGGGCCTGCCGCCAAAACACATCGCCAAGGTTTACGGATGAGGCGGGGCCGTTTGATCCTGTTCGTGAAGGCGCCGCGGTTGGGCGCCGTTAAGACCCGCCTGGGAACGGAGATCGGCGCCCTGTCCGCCTGGCGCTTCTATAACGCCATGCTGAAGCGCCTGTGGCGCCGTTTGGGCCACGACCGCCGCTGGCGAACCGTTCTTGCCGTCAGCCCGGACCATGGCGCGGCGCGCTGGCCGCCTGGGCCCAGCCGCCGCCCGCAAGGCCGGGGCGATCTGGGCCGGCGCATGGCGCGGGCCATGCGGGACCACGACGGCCCGGTGGTTTTGGTCGGCGCCGACATACCGTGCCTTGACCGCCACCATATCGCCCAGGCCATGCGTTGCTTGCGCCGCGCCGACGTGGTCTTCGGGCCGGCGGCGGACGGCGGCTTCTGGCTGGTGGGCCTGCGCCATGGCCGGCGCCGTCAATGGGCCGCGCTGATGTTCCGCAGCGTGCGCTGGTCCAGCCCCCATGCCATGGCCGATACCCTAGCCAACCTGCCGGGCACGGCAAGGGTGGCGATGCTGGAGACGTTGCGGGACGTGGATACGCCGGCTGATTATGCCGAATACCTCAACTACCGGTGTCCAGGTGCTCGCGCAGGCGGGGCATGAGTTCGGCGAAATTGCAGGGCCGGAAGCGGATATCCAACTGATCCTTGAGGATATGATCCCAGCCATCCCGGCAGGCGCCGGGGGAACCGGGCAGGGCAAACAGATAGGTGCCATTGGCAACGCCGGCGGTGGCGCGGGATTGGATGGTCGAGGTGCCGATGAACTTAAAGCTGATTTGGCGAAAGACCTCGCCGAAGCCGGCGATTTCCTTTTCGTAGACCTGGGCAAAAGCTTCCGGCGTGACATCCCGGCCCGTGACGCCGGTGCCGCCCGTGGCGATCACCGCTTCCACGCCCTCGTCGGCGATCCAGGCCTTCAGTCGCGCCGTGATCGCGGGAATGTCGTCCGTGACGATGGCCCGGTCCGCCAGATTGTGGCCATGCTCCGTCAAACGCTGGACCAGAATATCGCCGGATTTGTCGTCTTCCGGGGTGCGGCTGTCGGAGACCGTCAGGACGGCGATGTTGATGGGGCGGAAGGTAAGATTTTGGTCAATTCCGGGCATTGCGCGCCACCGATTCCGTTGCGTCATCCAAATTAAAAAAGATCGGCCAATGGCCCCTCGCCACCGCATCCAGGGACGGGCTGTCCTGGGCCAGGCGTTCCCGGTAGATCCAGAAATTGGTCAGCACCCGCTCCACGAACAGGCGGCTTTCCCGCCAGGGTATACTTTCCACGAACAGCAGCGGATCGCCATCGAACTTGGCCTTGCGCAGCCATTTCCGCAGATTGCCGGGACCGGCATTGTAGGCCACGGCGAGGCGGAACAGATCGCCCTTGATCCGCTCATTGCCCAACAAATGCGTTAGATACTTCTGCCCCAGCGCCAGATTGAATGCCGGCTCATACAGCTTCGACTTGTTCCCGCGGCGCAGGGTGCGGTCGCCGGCCACGAAGGACGCGGTGCGCGGCATCAACTGCATCAGGCCACGGGCGCCCATGGGGCTTTTGGCCCGCGTGTTAAAGCCGGATTCCTGGCGCATGAAAGCAAAAACCAAGGCCCGGTCCACGGCGAATCCCTCGGCCGGCCGCCAGGGCGGCATGGGAAACAGAGCTTGATCGTAAGGCCGGTCATCACTGCCCCGGACGCCATGGGCCATGCGCAATTGCATGGCGGGCAGTTCCAGCCTGTGGGCCAGCGCCAGGAGGGCCGGGCCGCTCGACCGGTCGCCATTCAAATAACAGCGGCGCAATTCGCGTTCCGCCAGATGGTGCTGACCGGCCTGGGCCAGGGCGATGGCGCGCCGGGCGCCTGGAATACTATCGACCCGGGCCACGCCATCAAGGGTCAGGGGCGGCGCCTTCCATTGCAAATCAAGTTCAACGCCCAACTGCCGGGCCGCGATCAGACCATAAAAGGTCCGGGGATACTCGGCCGCCACCCGCAGCAAGGGGTTCACGCGGCGCGGCTGGCGGTCGATCAGATAGGCCCGGGCGGCCCAAAAGGCGCCCGCCGCGCGGTTCCAATCATCGGCCTTGGCGGAACCGGCCAACGCGGCGAAATGCCGCGCCGCCCGTTTGACCTTTCCCAGGCGCCAGGCCGACAAACCGGCGATCCAGTCGGCATTTGACAAATGGGCGCGGGAACGGTTCGCCGCCGGTCCGGCCAGGTCCAGCGCCTGCTTGGCGTTGCCACGATAAAACCAGCCGGCGGCGATGCGTGTCAGCAGGGCATCGCGCTCCACCGTGTCCAACAATTTGATGACGTCCCGGCGGGCCAGATATTTTTGCGACGCCGTCAGAATTTCGCGGCGAACGTTGTGGCGAATGCGGTTCTCGATCCGACGGACCCGCCGGCGCGTGGCCTTGCCCCGTTTGCGGGGAGAGCGGTAATTGACATCCACCGTCACATCCGCAAAACCACGGGCGCCGCGGGGACCGACCGGCGCCTTTGGCGCGCGGACATTCTTGGGCCGCCGCCGCATGGCCAGCCGGTAAACCCGCCGGGCGCCCGGATGGTCGGCATACAGCGCCAGCCAAGCCTTCAACTCCCCGTACCGCGAGCGGTATTTTGTTGGATGCATATAGCGCTGGAACAGCACATGTCCCAGCAACAAATCATTGTCCAGACGTTTGATCAAACGGTCGGCCGCCGGCCACTTGCCCAGCTTCTGCAAGCTGAAAATTTTACGGTAACGTTCAATGTCGTCCGGGCCCAGGATTTCGGGCAGGCCGACATCCTCGCCGGCCGCCGGCGCCGGGTCGCCGTCCGTGACGTTGACCGGCGTTAGCAGTTGATTGGCCTGCGCCGCGGGACGGCCCGCGAGGCAAAAGCCCAGAGCAAGGCCTAGAACCAACCCGCAACGCGAAAGCCACCGGCCACGATAATACAAGTCCTCCGACATAACTTCGCTCATAGCCCATTGGGTCCCGCCCGGCAAGTCAGCCATTCTGGGCATTTCACCACATATAGAATAAAAAAACCTCAAGACCACTAAATATAGAGGTCAAGATATATCTTCCGACCGCGCCTTGATGGCGAGAAGGTCAATCCAGGCCAATCGTTTCAAGGCCGGGTTACGCAACAGATAGGCGGGATGGAATATCGGCATGGCGGCAATGGCCGTGTCCGCGTTTTCCGCTCCGGCGGGATAATCAAACCAGCGGCCGCGCAGGCGGGTGATGCCGTCGCGGCTGTCAAGCAGCGTGGCGGCCGCCGTGCCGCCGACAAAGACCAGAACCCGGGGGCCCACCAATTCGATATGCCGGCGAATGAACGGCAGGCACATCGCCGTCTCTTCCGCGGTTGGCTTGCGATTGCCGGGCGGCCGCCAGGCCAGCATGTTGGTGATGTAGGCCGTTTCCCGGTCCAGCCCGATGGAGGCCAGCATCCGGTCCAGCAACTGCCCGGAAACACCCACGAACGGCAGGCCCCGGCGATCCTCGTCGGCGCCCGGCGCCTCGCCGACCAGCATGATGTCCGCCGCCGGATTGCCATCGCCAAAGACCGTATTGGCGGCGGTCTTTTTCAAGGGGCAAAGGTCAAAGCCTTCCATCGCCGCCCGCAAGGCGGATAAATCCCCCGCTCCGGCCGCGAGAGCCTTGGCCGATGTCTCGGCTTCGGTCACGGCCTGCGTCGCCGCCCGCGCCGGGACGGCGGGGGGGGCCGGACGGCCTTGCGGCGGCGACGGAGCCGGCGGTGGGGCCGATGGCGGGGCGGTTGCCGCCGCCCGGCTTTCGGCGAACCGGTTGATCGGCTCCGTGCCGATGACTTCGTCCACGCCGGCATCAATATAGAAGTTCAGCGCCGCAAGGTGTTCGCCTGTATGCTCCATGTTGGGAAAATACCATGGCTTTGCCATTTGCGACAGCGCGAGCATTGACATGGGCAAGCATTGACCCGGAGAAGGGTTCGGCGGCATAACGGGCCTTATCCGTTGGCCGATGCATGAAGGATCAGGCGACCATGGAACGCGAATCGATGGAAGTGGACGTGCTGATCGTGGGCGCCGGACCGGCGGGCCTTTCAGCGGCCATTCGCCTTATGCAATTGGCCGGGGCGGCCGGCGCCGAGCTGTCGGTTTGCGTCATCGAAAAAGGTTCCGAGGTCGGCGCCCACATCATGTCCGGCGCGGTGATGGAGCCGCGTGCCCTGAATGAACTGATACCCGATTGGGCCGCACGCGGCGCGCCTCTGAACGTGCCGGTGACAAACGAAAAATTCATGTTCCTGACGCCCACCAAAGCGCTTCCGCTGCCAACCTTCCTGCTGCCCAAGGCAACCCATAACAAGGGCAACTACATTATCTCTCTTGGCAACGTCTGCCGCTGGATGGCCGAGCAGGCGGAAGCCATGGGTGTCGAGATCTATCCGGGCTTCGCCGCCTCGGAGTTGTTGTTTCACGATGACGGCCGGGTCAAGGGCGTGGTGACCGGCGTCATGGGGATCGATGCCAAGGGCGATCGGAAGGCCACGTTCGAACCGGGCATGGAATTGCATGGCAAATATGTACTGTTTGGCGAAGGTTGCCGGGGTTCGCTGTCACAACAATTGATCGCGCTCTTTGACCTGGAGAAGGACTGCCAGCCACAAACCTATGGCATCGGTCTGAAGGAACTTTGGGAAGTTCCCGACGACGTTCACCAAGAGGGCCTGGTCGTGCATACGGCCGGCTGGCCCATGGACCTAGCGACCTACGGCGGTTCGTTCCTGTATCATTTGGACAACAACCAGATTGCCATCGGCTTCGTCATTGGCCTGGACTATCAGAACCCGCATCTCTCGCCATTCGACGAATTCCAACGCTACAAGACCCATCCCGCGATCAGCCGTTATCTGAAAGGCGGCAAGCGCATCGCCTATGGCGCCAGGGCCCTGACCGAAGGCGGGCTGCAATCCATCCCCGGTCTGGTCTTTCCCGGCGGCGCCTTGATCGGGTGCGGCGCCGGGTTCATGAACGTGCCCAAGATCAAGGGCAGCCATAATGCCATCAAGACCGGCATGCTGGCGGCCGAAGCGGCCTACGATGCCATCCGGGCCGGCAACGAGGCGGGCCAGGATTTGCCGGCGCCGGTGCTGGAAGCTTATCCGGCGGCCTTGCGGGAAAGCTGGGTTTGGCAAGAATTGACCGCCGTCCGCAATTTCCGGCCGGCCTTTGCCAAATGGGGACTGATTGGCGGCACCCTGTACGGCGGCTTCGATCAATTCATCGGCGGCCGCGTGGGCTGGACCCTGGCCCATCCCCACCGCGATCACGAAAGCTTGAAAGCCAAGGACCAATGCCAAGCGATCGATTATCCCAAGGCCGATGGCGTCTTCAGTTTCGACAAGCCGTCATCGGTATTCATTTCCAATACGAATCACGAGGAAGATCAACCCGTGCATTTGCAATTGGCCGACCCGAATATACCGGTTGATCATAATTTGGCGTTATATGATGCACCGGAACAGCGCTATTGTCCGGCGGGCGTTTATGAAATTCTCGCCGATGACGACGGCGCCAACGCACGGCTGCAGATAAACGCCCAGAATTGTCTGCATTGCAAGGCATGCGAGATCAAGGATCCGAGCCAGAATATTACCTGGACAGTACCGGAGGGGACGGGTGGCCCGAATTATCCAAATATGTAAATCAGGCGGCCGCCGGGCGGTTTTGCTGGCCGCGGCGACCCTGTGGCTGCCCCTCCTGCCGGGTTGCACGGACGGCGCCGACAACGGCAAGATGGCGGCGATGCGGGCGGAGGCGCCGCTTTTGCCTTCGCCCCTGGGGCACTATCTTTCGGCGCGGCTGGCCCGGGATGAGCAGGATTTGGGCCGCGCCGCGCAATTTTATGACGTCGCCCTCGCCGCCGACCCCGAGCATCAACCGCTGCTGCACCAGACCATGGTGCTGATGTTGGCGGAAGGCCGCATGGCGGAGGCCATCGGCCTGGCCAAGCGCCGCGTCGCCAAGCGGAGCGATGCCGCCATGGCCCGTCTGATTTTAACGGCCGATGCCATCCGCGGCAACGATCTGGCGGCGGCGCGCCATCATTTGCTGCAAACGAAACGCAAAAATTACATGTCCCTGTTGCAGCCCATGCTGTTGGCCTGGATCGATGCCGGCGACGATCAATATGAAGACGCCATCAAGGTCTTGGGGCAACTTCGCGACCGCAAGGTTTTCGCGCCGTTCCGAACCTACCACTCGGCCCTGATAAGCGATTTCGCGGGCCATGAAAAGGCCGCGCAAAAGGCCTATGAGGCGACCTTGAAAGGCAATGTCCCGCGCGCCACGCGCGTGGCCATGAATTACGGCGGGTTTTTGAGCCGTAATGATCAGCGCGACAAGGCGTTGGCGCTGTTCGAAGATATTCTGCGGCGCAATCCGAACAATCCGGTCATCCTGGATGCCCGCGGTACGCTGCAAAAGGGCGACGCGCTGTGGCCGCCGGTCAGCACGGTGGCCGAGGGCGTGGCCGAAGCATTTTTGTCGGCCGGTTTTGCCATTTCCGGGTCGCGGGGCGGCGAAACGGCGCGAATTTATTCGCGGTTGGCGCTCTATCTCCGCCCTGATCTCGATGCCGCGCGCATGCTGCTGGCCGATGTTCTGGAGAGTGAACAGCGCTTTGAGGAGGTCATAGAGGTCTACGAAATGGTGCCGGAGGGATCGCCCTATTATTGGAACGCCCGTATCCGCATTGCCTCCAACATGAACAATCTGGACCGGGTAGATGAAACGGTCACGCTGTTGCGACGAATGGCGGCCGAGCGCCCCGAGGATACCTCGGCGCTGATAACGGTGGCTCGTGTCCTGCGCTCCCAAGATCGGTTTGAAGAAACCATCGCCACTTACAGCGAGGTTCTGGAGCGCATTCGGCGCCGGAACGACAAGTTGAAGAAACGGCACTGGGTCTTGCTCTATGAACGCGGCGTCGCCTACGAACGCGCCAAGCAATGGGCCTCGGCCGAGGCTGATTTCCTCAAGGCGCTGGAGCTGCGTCCCGATGAACCCAGGGTGCTGAACTACCTGGGCTACTCCTGGATCGATCAGGGTATCAACCTGGACCGGGCCCGCGGGATGATCGAAAAAGCGGTCTCGAAACGGCCGAACGACGGTTATGTGGTGGATAGCCTGGGCTGGGTGTTTTACCGCTTGGGCCGTTACGAAGAAGCCGTCAAGCATTTGGAACGGGCGGTGGAGTTGCGGCCACAGGATCCCATCATCAACGATCACCTGGGCGATGCCTATTGGCGCGCTGGACGCAAACTGGAAGCGCGCTTTCAATGGAGCCACGCGATCGACCTCGGGGCCGAGGAAAATCTGCTGCCTGATATCCTGGCCAAGCAGGCCAATGGCCTGGGCCCCGCCGAACCTCTTGGCCAGGACCGGAACGGCAAAAGCGATAGCGGTGGTTGAACCGCGGGCCGAGGCCGATCGGACCGGGCGTTGGCGGGCGGGCGCGAAACTAAATCTCTTTCTCCACGTAACCGCCCGCCGGGCCGACGGTTATCATTGCCTGGACAGCCTGGTGGTTTTTACCGAGCTGGCGGATACCATAATGGTCGAGGCCGCCGAAGACCTGAGTTTGGCGATCACCGGGCCATTCGCGGCGGGTCTGCCCACCGACGGGCGGAACCTTGTCATGCGGGCGGCCGAATTATTGGCCCGGGCCGCTGGCATCACGGCCCGGGGACGGATTGGATTGCACAAGATGTTGCCGGTGGCGGCCGGTATCGGCGGCGGCTCGGCCGATGCGGCGGCGGCTTTGTTGGCGCTGCGGGCATTGTGGCAAGTGCCCATCGACGATGCCGGGCTGGATGATTTGGCCGTCCGGCTGGGCGCCGATGTCCCGGTCTGCCTGCGGGCCGGGCCCTGCATGATCTCCGGCATCGGGCACGATGTCGCCGGGGCGCCGGCACTGCCGTCTTTTGCCCTGCTTTTGGCCAATCCGAACCTGGCCCTGGCCACGGCGGACGTTTTCAAACACCTGGCGGTGCCCTTGCAACCGCCTGAACCATGGCCGCAAGACCCCGTCCCGGACCTGGCCTCGGCGCTGGGGCGCACCCGTAATGACCTGGAGCCGGCGGCCCGGCAATTGGCCCCCGTCGTCGGCGAGGTTCTGGCCGAACTGGCCGCCCTGCCCCATTGCCGGCTGGCGCGGATGTCGGGGTCCGGCGCGACCTGCTTCGGCCTGTTCGACGATTTGTCCGCCGCCCGGACCGGCGCCGGCAAGCTGGCGGCGCGCCGGAAGAATTGGTGGATCCGCGCCAGCGCCGTACAGGGAGTCGGATGATGCCAAAGCCGGGGGTCGGCGGCATGTCGCGCAGTATTCTGGCGGCGGCGGTCATGTTGGTGGCGGCCTGTGACCCGGCCATGTTCAACCAGAGCGAACTGCTCAATCCCTCGTTATTGACGGAAGGCGGCAGTGACATCGCCCGGACTTTCGACCAGGCCATGGTGGTATTACCCCGGCGGGACGGCCTGGAGCCCCTGGTTGGAATGCTGTCGGACCAGGCGGTCCGCGATCATTTGGCCGCGCTGCCGGAAAATTGGCGCTATCCGGCCATCGTCTATATGCATGGCTGCACCGGGTACGGCAGCCTGGCGCCATTGCAAGCCTTCGCCAAGGCCGGTTTTGCCGTCATTGCGCCAAATAGTTTCGCGCGGCGGTTTCGGCCCTTGCAATGCCGCCCATCGGATAAAACAGGCGGCGAAAATATATTTGTCTACGACTTCCGCCTGGTGGAAATCAGCTATGCGTTGCAGCGCATGGCCGCCTTGCCCTGGATCGACAATGACCACCTTTACCTGATCGGCACATCGGAAGGTGGCGTCGCCGCGGCCCTGTATCGAGGCGAGGAATTCCGCGCCCGGGTCATTGCCCAATGGACCTGTCACGGCCTACCCTTTGTCCGCGGCCTGGCGGCGCCCGCGGGTGAGGCCGTGCTGGCCATCGTGCGCGGCGATGATCCGTGGTATCAGCCCGATCGCACGACCGGGCAGCTTGGAAATTGCGGCGCCTTTTTCAAAACCCCCGCGCGCTCCCGATCGCTGGTCTTAAATGGCGGCGACGCCCATGATATCTGGGGCCACAAGGGCGCCATGGCGGCGGTACTGGATTTTCTGCGCAAATACTAAAACATTTTCAACTAATGTTGAATCGTCGAGCCACCCGCTCCCGATAGTTCCAAGCCCTGATGCGGGTTACCGTCTGGCGCCGAGATCGGTATTGGGTTGGCCCGCCAGGGCCGGCGAGGGCAAGCCTTCGCCGGGCGGAGATTTGCGGCCGCCGATGGCGACCAAATGAGCCACCAAATCAACAATTCCCAAATCGGCGCGCAGGCGCACGGGCACCAAAGGCAAGTCATCGCGCACCTTGGCGATCCAGATATCGAACCATTCTGGCCGCGCGAATTGCGGCAACCAGGTGCGATGGGAAACACCGGCAATCAAATTTTGCCGCGCCCGGCAGACGCGCGCCGGCCCGTCGCGCGGTGGCCCGGTGTAGGGCGGCCGGGCGCCCTCCTCCGCCGTG
>JAYGEB010000273.1:0-7977 GCA_046582595.1 Alphaproteobacteria bacterium
GCATTTCCAATTCGGAAATTCTCTAGGGCATTGAGGTGGATCAATTGCCCCGTTGTATTTAGGTCCCGGCCACTTAAGACAAATCGTCCAGAAATTGCCGCAGGGTCTGGCTGCAGTCGCCGGCATGAGAGAAGGGCAGCCCATGACGGGCGTGAGGGAAGATGCGCAGCCGGGCATTGGGCATCAAGGCAAAAAGTTCCGCCATCGCCGGCACCGGGATAAAGGGCGAGGCATCGGGGTGCAGCAATAGCGTGGGCACCGCGATGCCCGCCACGTCGGGGCTCAAATCCGCCCCGACCAAGGTCGCCAACAGCGCCAGAACGGTGCCCGGATCGGCGCTGGCTTGCTGGGCCCGGTACCAGGCCGCCGCTTCGCTGGAGAGGGCGCCATCGAAAAACCGCTCCTCCATCATGCGGTCCGACCAGGCGCCCATGCCCTCGCCGCCGATCAAACCATGCCAAAAATCAAGATTCTGGATCGAACCGCCCATATAGCCGCCATTGCTGACGGTCAGGCTGAGCAAGCGACCGGGATGATCAATGGCCGTCCGCAGGGCCACGGTGCCGCCGATGGATTCCCCCACCAGATGGAACTTCGCGCAATCCACCGCATCGGCCAGGGCGATAAGATCATCGACCATCGCCGCAATGGTGATCCCGTCATCGCCGGGTCGTGATTGGCCATGGCCAGGCAAATCAAAGGCGACCAGACGGTAGCGGTCCTGCAACGCCGCCGCCCAGCCCAGCCAGCAGCGCCAATTGGCGCCGACGCCGTGGTGAAACAGGATGGTTTCCGGCATCTCGATCCAGGGCGGCGTCAGATCGATGATCTGATAGTGCAGATTGTGCCCGCCGGTTGCCAGTTCCGTCATTGTTTCACCTCCATGGGCAGGCCGTGGTCCTTGGCCCATTCGGAAAGGGAATTGTCATAGATGCCCACGTCGTCATGGCCCAAAAGGGTCAGCGCGAAGGAATCCATCGTGGCCGCGATGCCGGCGCCGCAATAGTTGATGACCTTTTTATCCATGCCGATCCCCGCCGCATCGAACTTGCCGCGCAGGGCGGCGGCATCCAGGAAAGTATTGTCATCGGCCAGCAAATCCAGAGCCGGCAGACAGACGCTGCCCGTTATGCCGCCGGGACGGCCGTAATGGCTTTTCGAGGCGCCGTCATGCTGCGCCCGCGTCAGGGCATTGACAACCACCGCCCCATCGTCGGCCAGGGCCGAGAGCACCGCATCTTTCCCGACGATCAGGCCCGGCCGGCGCCGCGCCGAAAGCTTGGCGGCGGGATATCGGCAAGGATCGGTGGAAACCGGCCGGTCTTCCGCCCGCCATTTTTTCCAGCCGCCATTCAAAATGGCGGCGTTTTCAATGCCAAACGCATGCAGCATCCACCATATGCGCGTCGCCCAGTTCATGGCGGCGGTCGAATAGAGCACCACGCGGCGGCCATCGCCCAGACCCTTGGCGGCCAAGGTTTTCGCGAAGGCATCGGCGCCGGGCGTGGTAAAGCGGAATTGCCCCGACGGATCGGACAGCTCAGCTTGCAGGTCCAGATAACCCGCGCCCGGTATATGCCCGGCAAGATAATCCGCCAGGCCGCTTTCGATCTTGAACACGGTGTCCGGGTCGGGGATCAAATGCGTGGTGCAATCGAAAATCCGGAGATCCGGATCATCCAGGTGGTCCGCCAGCCAATCCGTCTCCACCAATAATTCCGGCCGCGCGTAAGCCATCGTCCCTCGCCTCCCCTTTGATAAGGCGCTAGCATAGGGCAAAAGGGGAGGGCGGCATGAAAATCTGCATTATCGGGGCCGGCGCCATGGGCGGGCTCTATGGTTGCCGGCTGCTGCTTGCCGGACAGGACGTACAGTTTATCGAACAGCGGCGGGCGGCGGTGGATGCCCTGAACAATGGCGACTATCTGTTCGATGGCATTGATGGGGAGCACCGGATCAAGGCACCGGCGGCGACCAGCGCGGACGGTCTGCCCCCCGCCGATATCGCCTTCATCCACACGGACACCAATAACACCCAGGCCGCCGGAGAGCATGCCAGGGCGGTGCTGAAGCCAGGCGGCTGGGCCGTGACATTTCAGAATGGCGTCGGCAATGTGGAAACGCTTTGCGAAGTCCTGGGCGAAAGCAATGTCGTTGGCGGTATCAGCTATCACAGCGCGGCCTCCCCCAAACCGGGTCACGCCACCCATACCAACGCCAACAAGACCTGGATCGGCGAGCTGGCGGGCGGCGGCAGTGACCGGGTTTCGCAACTGCGCGACCTGCTGGCCGGGGCCAAGTTCGATCCGCACATCGCCGACAGCATCCAATCGGTGATCTGGACCAAATTCATGTTGAACTGCGCCGTCAATCCGATCTGCGCCCTGACCGGCCTGCGCTCGGGTGAAGTGGGGACGGACGAGGCGGCAAGGGAAATGCAGGGCCGGATACTGGATGAAACCCTGGCCGTGATCGCCGCCAAGGGCATCACCTTGACCGACCCCGACCCCAAGGGCTCAATCGCCCGCATCGTCGGCAAGGCCTTCAACAAACCCTCCATGCTGCAACATATGGAAGCCGGCCTGCGCACGGAAATCGATAGCATCAACGGCGCCGTGGTGCGCGAAGGCGCCGCCCTTGGCATCGCCACGCCGTACAACCACGCGCTGACCATGCTGATCAAGGCCCGCAACGGCCACATGATCCGCACCCTGCACGAGCCGCCCATCGACTATGCCGCGCTGGAAGCGGCGGCGAGAGCCTGACCGGAAACACGGGAGGAACGCACAATGTCCACGTCCATCCTTGATGCCACCAAAATTCAGGCGCGCATCGTCATTCCCATCGTCAAGGCTTTGGAAAAGGAATTGGGCAAGGAACGCGCGCACCGGATCGTTGGCGAGGCCATTGCCGCATCCTATGTGAATTACCGGGAACGCCTGGGCTACGAGCTCAACGAACATCCCCGCAACGAGGGCATGGGAGAAGGCAACCAGCCGGCCTTCCCCGTCGAACGGGAGGTGCTGGAAGATACCGAAACATCCTACAGTCACGACATCACCGGCTGCGCCTTCGCCGATTACTTTCGCCGCATCGGCGAGCCGGAAATCGGCGCCCTGATGACCTGCGGCGTGGATTTCGCCGCCGAGGGCCGCATCCGCCCGGATTGGGAATTCACGCGCGGCCAGACCCGCATGCGGGGCGCCGACACATGTGATTTCCGCTGGCGCCGGCGCGCGGCATCAAGCTAGGAAAGCCAGCAACCGCTCATGCACAAAATCGGGCACCTCGAAGGCGCCCTCGGCCAGACGGCGGCGACGCAGGGCGGCGGAGCGGTCGAAGGGCATGCGGACCGCCTCGCCTCCCGCCACCGGTTTGGCGTTGCGGACGGCCTCGGCATATTCCGTGACCTTGGCGCGGTAATCCTGTTCCGCCATCATCAAATCCGGCTGCATGGCGATGATGAGGAAACCGAACGCCGCCAGTTCCGGCGGCTGCACGGGCGAACCGGCCAGAACGCCCAATAGCTGGACCACATGGCCAAGGCCCGATCCCTTGTGGCCGCCCCAGGGCGTGAAGGCGCCGGCCAGGGCGGCCTCGGGGTCGCGGGTTGGATGGCCGTCCGCGTCAAAAGCCCGCCCGGCGTCCAGTTCCCGGCCCTGGCGCTTGGCCAGCACGGCCTCGGCATGCATGATCGACGAGGTGCCGATATCCCAGATGATGGGCTCGCCCAGGCTGGGAAACCCGAAGCAAATGGGATTGGTGCCAAAGCGGCCCTCGACCGCGCCATGGGGCGCCACCCAAGGCGTGGCGTTCGAGGCGATCATGGTTATCAGGCCTTCCGCCGCCGCCATTTCGGCATAAACCGACAGCATTCCCGTGTACCAGGTCTGGTTGGCCCCGACCATGGCCAGGCCCATCGCCTTGGCTTTTTCGATGGCGATCCCGGTCGCCCGGTGGGCAACCACATAGCCAAGATTGTCGTTGCCGTTCAGCCGGGCCGACACCGGCGTCTGATGCTCGACCTCAACTAATTTGTCCGGCGCGCCGGTGCGCCGCAAACGCTCGACAATGGAGATGACCCGGGCGAGACCGCCGTAGGCCAGGTCCCGCAACTCGCAATCGATAATATGGTCGGCGATGATGGCGGCGTATTCGGCGCTATGTTCATGGGCAATCATCACCCGCGCCACAAGCGCGCGGGCCTCGTCAATGGCAATTCGCATGGAGGCGTCCCCGTTTTGGAGTCTGGCTTCAGGTATGCCGGTCGATGAAGGCGTCGAAGACCGCGACAATATCCTCCACCATCATTTGTTCGGCGGGCATGGTCCGCTGATCGAGGGGCAGCCCGACCTGTTCCCGCAGTTCCCGGTTGCTCATTTTGCGGGTCCATTTCGGATCATGTTCGCTGAGCCGGGCGAAAAAGGCGGCGCTGTCGGACGCCGCGCCGGCGTAAAACAGCCGCGTGATGCCGGCCTGGTACATGGCCGCCACGCACATGGAACAAGGTTCGCCGGAAGTGTACATATCCGCGCCGCCAAGGTGGGTGACCGACAGCCGGCGGCAGGCATCGCGGATGGCTTCGACTTCGCCATGGGAGGTCGGATCGAAAGCGCCGTCGGCCCGGTTCAGGCCTTCGCCGATGATCTCGCCATCCCTGACGACGACGGCGCCATAGGGAAGAGTGCCCGGCGTATCGACACTTTCCCGGGCGATCGCAATGGCCCGGGCCATGAATTTGTCGTGCATGTCATAGCCCTCCTGATAGGCCACAATTCAATCACGTTCACCCGAAGCCGGCCAGACCAAACTATTCGCCGCTAAATCGCGCCAAGATACGCCTTTGCAAATCATCGCGGACCTGACGGAAGGCGTCCAGCACCGCCTCGCGTTTGCCATCCATGGCCGTGGGGTCGAGGGTGGGCCAATATTCCAGTTCGATGGCCATGGTGCGGGTCAACTCCACCGCCCTGTGCTGGGCCTCGGGCGTCAGGCTGATGACCAGATCGAATGAGGTATCTTCCAGATCCTCGAAGGTTTTGGAATTGTGCCGGGAAATATCCACGCCGATTTCCGCCAGGGCGGCGACGGCGAAACCATCCAGGCTGCCTTGGCGCACGCCGGCGGAATCCACATAGATCACATCGCCGAACAGATGCTTGGTCAGAGCCTCGGCCATGGGCGAGCGCACGGCATTGAAATTACAGGCAAACAACACACTGCCGGGCCGGCGCGCCACCAATGTCAGCTCCGCATCTGCAAAATGCAGACCAGGGTGAACAAACGCCGCGCGGTCTCGTCGTCCACGGCGATCTTGCCTTGCAGGCGGTCGCGCAATAGGTCCGAGCCCTCGTTGTGCAAACCGCGCCGCCCCATGTCGATGGCCTCGATCTTCGAAGGCGAGGCGGACTTGATGGCCTGGAAATAGCTTTCGCAGACCGTGAAATAGTCCTTGATGATGCGCCGGAACGGCGTCAGTGGAATGAGAACGCGGGTCAGGGGCGCCTCGTTCACATCTCGGATATCCAGGGCCAGGCGGTTTTCCTCCATGCCCAAGCGGACATGGTAGGGCCCCTCGAAGGGACCGGCGGGCTGAAAACTGTTGGCCTCCAACAGGTCATAGATCGCCACCCGGCGCTCATGCTCGATATCGGGCGAACGGCGGATGAATGTTTTCTCATCCAGCGTAAGTTTGACGATGCGCCGCGGATCCGACATGGCCGATGCTAGTCCGGCTTTTTCAGGCGGATGGAAATGGCCCGGGCATGGGCGGACAAGCCTTCCGCCCCGGCCAAAATCATCGCGTCCGGCCCCAGCCGGGCCAACCCGTCCGGCGGGCAGCGGATGATGGAGCTGCGCTTCATGAAATCCAGCACCGACAGGCCGGAGCTGAACCGGGCGCCGCGGGCGGTCGGCAAGACATGGTTCGGGCCGGCGATATAATCGCCGATGGGTTCCGGCGAATGGCGCCCGAGAAAGATCGAGCCGGCGTTTCTGATCCGCGCCAGCATGGCCTCGTCATCGGCATCATTGGCCAGGGCGATGGCCAGATGTTCCGGCGCGATGCGGTCGACCAAATCCACCGCGTCATCCCAATCCCGCACGATGATGACACAGCCGAAACGCTCCCAGCTTTCCGTGGCGATGTTGCTTTTTGGCAAATCACCCAATTGCCCGGCCACGGCCGCCACGACCCTGTCGGCGAAGGCCCCGTCGTCGGTAATCAGAATGGACTGCGCCGCCGCGTCATGCTCCGCCTGGGAGAGCAGATCGGCGGCGATCCAGGACGGATCGTTGCCGCCATCGGCCAGAACCAGAATTTCCGACGGCCCGGCGATCATCTCGATCCCCACGGTGCCGAATACCTGACGCTTGGCCGCCGCCACGTAAGCATTGCCGGGGCCGACGATCTTATCCACCGCCTGCACCGTCGCGGTGCCGTGGGCCAAGGCGCCGATCGCCTGGGCGCCGCCGATCCGGTAGATTTCGTCCACGCCGGCGATCTTCGCCGCCGCCAGAACCAGGGGGTTGAGCCGGCCATCGGGGGCGGGCACGGTCATGGCGATGCGCGGCACGCCCGCCACCTTGGCCGGAACGGCATTCATCAACAACGAGGAAGGATAACTCGCCAGACCGCCGGGCACGTACAGGCCCACGGCGGCCACGGCCGTCCAGCGGTGGCCCAGTTCAATGCCATTGTCGTCCGTGAAGCGCTCGTCGGCGGGCAGTTGGCGGGCGTGATAGGCGGTGATCCGCGCATGGGCATGGCGCAGGGCCCGGATCTGCTCATCAGGCACCTCTGCCATGGCCCGCTCCACCGCCGCCACCGGCAGCCGCAAATCATCGACAGCAAAATCGACCCGGTCGAACTTACGGGTGTAGTCAAGCAACGCCGCATCGCCCCGGCTTTTGACCTGGGCCAGAATTTCCGCCACGAGCTGGCCGACATCCGCCGCCGTCTCGCGCTTGTCCGCCAAAAAGGCGGCAAAACGCGCTTCAAAATCGCCCTGGCGGCCGTGCAATCTAAGCGGCATCAAGGGCCCTCCGGAACCGTTCGATCCAGCCGGACATGTGACCGGGCCGGGTTTTTGCCGCCGCCCGGTTGACGATCAGACGCGAGGTGATCTCGGCGATCCGTTCCACTTCGACCAAGCCGTTGGCGCGCAGGGTCTCGCCGCTGCTGACCAGATCCACGATGCGGCGGCACAGGCCCAGACTGGGCGCCAGTTCCATGGCGCCGTTCAGGTGAATGCATTCCGCCTGCACCCCGCGGGCGGCGAAGTGGCGGCGTGTCAGTTCGGGGTATTTGGTGGCGACATCGATGTGACTCCACCGTGCTGGATCGTCATCTTTCATCATTTCCGCCGGCTCCGCGACCACCAGCCGACAGCGGCCGATACCGAGATCGAGCGGCGCATAGGTCTCGGGATAGCCGAACTCCATCAGCACGTCGCTGCCGGCAACACCGAGTTGCGCCCCGCCGAAGGCGACGAAGGTCGCGACGTCGAAGCTGCGGACGCGGACGATGGTGAGTTCAGCAATGTTGGTGGTGAATTGGAGCTGGCGCGTGACAGAGTCACCGAACGCCGCCTCGGGTTCGATGCCTGCGCGCCGCAACAACGGCACGACTTCGGTCAGAATGCGGCCCCTCGGCAGGGCCAGCACCAGTTCCCCGTTCGCGACCAATCGCTTTCTCCATGATGGTGCAAGCGCCGCTGCGCCGGGCTCCATGATGGCACAGGCGTCGCTTCGGCCGGACGTCAGCCCCCGTCGCCGAGCCGGTGTGCCGGGCGCCATTGTGTCGGCCACGGCTCATCAATGTCGTCAAGATGGCATATGATCTGCGCCACTTCCAGCCGTATCACCACCTCGGCCGCGAACACCAGCTCGATGTAACCTTCGCCCGCTTCCAGGGCCAGTAAAGAAAGAATCTGGCTCCGCCGCGTCTGGTCAAGGCCCTTCCGGCGCACCGCGGTC
>JAYGEB010000316.1:0-7399 GCA_046582595.1 Alphaproteobacteria bacterium
CGACCAGGCGGCGGTCGGCGCGGCCAGGGGCTATGCCGTGCAAGCCCGCGTCGTCGCCACGGGAGGCGGCGCCATCACCGGCTACAAAGAGCCCTCGGGCCCCGGCATTCGCGTCGATGGTTGCGGCTATCTGGGCTATGCGCCGCCCAGCCAGTTCGATCCCTTGCTGGCCAAACTCATATGTACATCGAATTCCTCCCGCACGCTGCCCTCCGCCGTGGCGCGGACCCTGGCCGCCCTGGCTGAATTCCACATCGGCGGCCTGCCAACCAACTTGGCGCAACTGCGGGCCATTTTGGAAAAACCCGAGTTGGGAAACGGCGATGCCAGAACCACCCTGACGGCGGAGCACGCGGGCCTGAGCGGAGAAGGCTTGGCGAAAACCAGCGGTGATGCGCTCGGCTTTCTGGAACAACAAGCCGCCGCCCTCATGACACCGGGTTCCGGAAAGCCGCGTGCATCCCTCGGGCCTAGGCTGCCGCGCCTGGAGATCGCCGACGGCGCGACGGGCCTCGAATGCCCCATGGACGGAACCGTCCTGGAATGCTCTCTGGCCGTGGGCGCCCGCGTTAAGCTTGGCGAGACCCTGCTGGTGATCAGCGCCATGAAGATGGAGGCGGCGGTCGCGGCACCTTGTTCGGGCACCATCACCGCGATGCAAAGCCTCGGCCTGGGCGATAATGTCGTCGCGGGACAGGTGGTTGCCGGGATCACGCCGGATGCCGGCGATGCGGAACGTGATCTGGCGGCCAGGGACATCAACGAGACCTGGGCGCCGGTGCTTGAGGAAGTCGAAACCCTGCAACGACTGGCGGCGGCCCGCCTGGCGCCCGGTTCCGATGATCCCGGCGTGGTCAGACAGCGTTCGCGCGGCAAACTGACCTGCCGGGAACGCATTACATTGCTGCTTGACGAGGGGAGCTTCCGGGAGGTGGGCAGCGTCGCCGGTTTCGCCACCTATGGCGAGGATGGTCGCATCGCCGCCTTCACGCCGGCCAATCATGTGGGTGGCTGGGGCAAGATCGACGGCCGCGCGGCGGTCGTCTGCGCCGACGATTTCACCTCGCGGGGCGGGCATGCGGACGGCGCCATCGGTTCCAAAAGCCGCTATCTCGATCAATTGTCGCTGGAGCTTCAGGCGCCATCGATCAGACTGCTCGACGGCTCATCGGGGGGCGGCAGCGTCGCCACAATGGTGCCGCAACAGCAGAAATCCGGCGATAGCGACGCCAAGGAGAGTGACGGGGCGATCAAGGCGGGCCGGCCGCGGGTCACCGGCGGGGGCGGCTCGTTCCTGCCGGGGCATTTGGGCAGCGAACTTTACACCGAACAGCTTGCCACGGTCCCCGTGGTCAACATGCTGCTGGGCTCCGTCGTGGGCATTGGCGCGGCAAAGGCGGTGCTGGGGCATTTTTCGGTCATGGTGCGCGACATCGCCCAGCTATTCGTCGCCGGCCCGCCCATCGTCAGTCATGCCATGGGCTACGATATCACCAAGGAAGACCTGGGCGGCTGGCATATCCACTGCACCAACGGTTCCGTCGACAACCTGGCGGAGAGCGAGGACGAGGCGGTGGCCATTACCCGGCGATTTCTCTCCTACCTGCCCTCGAACGTTTATGGCGCCCCGCCCATCCTGCCGCCGGATCCGCACGATCCATGCGGCCGCCGCGAAGAAGAACTGTTCACGCTCATTCCACGCGGCCGCACATCGACCTTCGATATGCGCAAGGCCATCCGCCTGCTGGCCGACAAGGATTCGTTCTTCGAAATCGGGCCTTTGTGGGGCACGGATCAAATCACCGGCTTCGTGCGCTTCAACGGCCATCCTCTTGGCGTCATTGCTTCCGACAGCCGGCACGTCAACGGCGGCGCCTTGACGGCGGATGGCTGCGACAAGCTGCGACGCCTTATCGACCTGTGCGATGTCTTTCACCTGCCCCTGTTAAATCTGGTCGACAACCCCGGCTTCGCGGTCGGTCTCGAACACGAAATCGCGGGCACCATCCGCAAGGGCGGTGAATGGATGGTGGCTTTCGCGCAAGTGAAGATACCAATTTTCACGGTCATCGCCCGGCGCAGCTTCGGCGTCGCGGGCAATAATTACGCCACGCCCCTGGCCAGGCCGTCCATGCGGGTCGCCTGGCCGGCGGCGGACACGGGGGGCATTCCGCCCGAGGGCGGCATCGAGGCGGCCTACAAACGCCAATTGGCCGAGGCCGAAGACCCGGCGGCCCTGCGGGCGGAGATCGCGGCCCGCATCGAAAGCGCGCGCGGCCCCGTTGGCCCCCTGAACAAGTTTCAGATCGAGGAGATGGTGGACCCGCGGGATACCCGCCGGCTGATCTGCGAATGGGTCGATACCGCCTACCAGATGATCTCCCAACCCGGCCGGCTCGGACCCCGCGCCTTGCAGTTCAGACCCTGATGTCTCCTATTTGGCGGACGGCCTGTTAAACGATGCCGCGTTCTTTCAGTTCGGCAAGCTCCGCCGGGTCCAGGTGGAGCAGCCGGCCGTAGACGTCCTCATTGTGATGGCCGAGCGTTGCTCCGCCCTCGAGCCGCGGCAGGGGTCCACCCGAGAAGATCACCGGGAAGCCCGTGGTAATGCCGTGCTCCACGGGCTGCTCCGATCCCTGACGGTACATTGGTTTCAAGGTGCCCCGGTCGCGGAAGTGGTCGTCCGCCATGACCTCGGCCAGTGTCCGCACACGGGCGATGGGGATCCCGGCGCCTTCCAGCAGGGCGATGCCTTCCTCGCAGCTAAACGCGGCAAGCCGGTCCTGGATTTCCCGGCGCAATTCCTCCACATGGCGCTCCCGGTCCTCGACCGTCGCGTAACGGGGGTTTTCCAGCAACCCATCCGCGCCGAGCGCCCGGCATAGGTTTTGCCAGCGCGTCAGGCCCCCCACCGTGATGATTACGTCGCCATCCGCGAGGTGGTAAAGCCCGGTGACGCCGAGGCGGCTGCCATTGCCGGCGCGCACCGGCTGGCCATCGTGGAGGACATATTCCATGGGCTCCATGAACATCAAGGTCGCTAGCGTATCGATCATGGAGGCATCGAGATATTGGCCTTGTCCCGTCTTCTCCTTGTGGCGCAGGGCGCCGAGAATGGAATAGGCGGCGTACAGCGGCGTCACCAGATCACCGACGAAGACGCCGATCCGCGTTGGCGGCCCGTCCGGATCGCCGTTCATGTCCATGATGCCGGACATCGCCTGGATCTGATGGTCATGGGCGGCCAGGTCCTTGTAGGGGCCGGTCTGGCCATAGCCGGCGATGGAACAATAGACGATGCCCGGGTTGACCGTGGCCACGTCCTCATAGCCAAGGCCGAGACGCGTCATGGAGCCGGGCGAGAGGTTTTCGATCACCACGTCCGCGTCCTTCGCCAGCCCCAAAAACATCTCCCTCCCCTCCGGCGTCTTTAGATTCAAGGTGACGCTCTTTACGCCTTCCGAGCGCTTGAGAAAGCGGATCGAGAGATCCTCATCCGTCCGCCGGTCGGGGCTGATGCCCTCGGGTCCCGTAAATGGCCCGATATTGCGGATCGGGTCGCCCGTGCCCGGCATCTCGATCTTGATGACTTCGGCCCCGAAGCGCGCCAGCGTCATGCCGAGGAACGGACCGGCCAGAAACACGGTGACCGAGAGGACGCGGATGTCGTCAAGGGGTTTCATCATGGGTCCTAAACGCCCCGGAACTTCGGCTGCCGCTTTTCGATGAAGGCCAGGCGGGCCTCCTTGGCGTCTTCCGAGCTTCCCAGGATGCCGCCGGCGTTCGAGGTCAGCACCATGGTGGTCTCCAGCGTACTGTCGAGAGCGGCGCGCATGATCCGCTTGGAGTTCCACTGCACCAGCGGCGGCTGGGCGATGATCCTCCCGCAGAGCTCCCGCGTCGCCGCTTCAAGCTCTTCCGAGGCGACCAGGTGGTTGAGCAGGCCCCACTCATAAGCGCGCTCCGCCGTTAACGTACCGGTGTAGGCGAATTCCAGGGCCCGGCCGAGGCCGACCATTTTCGGCAGATAGTAGGAACCGCCGTTCTCGATGATCTAGCCGGCCTGCTGGTAGCCGATGAAGCGGGTCCGCTCGCAGCCCATGCGGATGTCGCAATGCAGCGCCATATCCATGCCGGAGCCCACCGCGGCGCCGTTGATCATGGCGATGGTGGGCTTGCGGATGACGGAGATGTCGCGGTGCAGCTTGGTGAAGCCGTGATAGAAGTGCTGGCGCGTGGCGTCCGGTCCTGCATGACTGCCGCGGGCGCCATCGAAATTGGCTCCGATCTCGTCCTCCGACGGCCGGCTTTTGAGATCGGCGCCGGAACAAAAACCCCGGCCAACGCCGGTCAGCACGATCACCCGCACCTCGGGGTCGTCGTCGCCCGCCCGCATGTATTCGCCGACCTTGGCCACCGTGCCCAGCGCCTCCGCCGTGCCATAAAGCGCGTTCATCTTCTCCGGCCGGTTGAACCTGATCCAGAGGATGCCATTGTCCTCCTTCTCATAAAGCAGATAATCCACGATCCGTGGTCCCATATCGGTCATCTCCCAATAATTCGGCTAGCCGCCCTGAATCTGTTGCGTGCGGGGCGCATTCGCCGCGACCACGTGTTCCTGGTAGGCCGGACGGTCCAGCAATCGTTGGTAATAGGCCTCGACGTTCGCATGCGGCGGGCGGTTGGGCGTCCATTGCATCCAGCGATCGGTGAGGGAACCGGCCGCGAAGTCGGCCATGGTCAGCCGATCACCGCCGATATAGGCGTTATCCGCTAGATGGCTGTCGAGAATATCGAACCAGGGCTTGGCAGTCTTCACCGCCTCCGCGATCGCCGCCGCGCTGCGTTCGGCCTCCGGCAGACGGAAATTGTGATCCAGATACACGACGTTGAAGCCGGCCAGATTGAGCGAACTCCAATCCATCCACTTATCGGCCGAGGCCCGCTCGCGCAGGTCTTCGGGATAGAAATCGCCGGGGCTGTGTTTGGCGCAAAGATAGCGCAGGACGGCGCCCGATTCCCACAGCGTGAAGCCGTCGTCCTCTTCCAGGGTCGGCAGCCGGCCATTGGGGTTTTTCCGCCGGTAGTCCGGCTCGTCGTTGCCGCCGAACGGCCCGCCCCAGTCAATCCGTTCAAACTCGATCCCGAGTTCTCCCAGGCACCACATCACCTTGATGACGTTCGAGCCGTCGTCGCGGCCCCAAATCTTAAGCATTTTTCATTCTCTTTCTTAGTCCTATTAAGCGTCGTCGGGCCGGTCTTCAGGCCATCATAACCCCGCCATCCACGGCGAGTTCCTGGCCGGTCACGTACTTCGCCTCGTCACTGGCCAGATAGAGCACCGCATAGGCGATGTCGTCGGGCTCCCCGATCGCCTTCAGGGGTATCGCCTTGCGGTAGCGCTCCCGCCCTTCCTCCACGGTGGCGGCGACGCCGAGCATGGCATGCTGGCCCATGGGCGTGTCGATGGAACCGGGGTGGATCGAATTGCAGCGGATACCGTACCCGCGCCGGGCGCAGTGGTGGGCCACGGATTTGGAGAACTGGCGCACGCCGCCCTTGGAGGCGCCATAGGCCGCCGCGTGGGCGGAGGCGCGAAGCCCGGCGACGGAGGAGATATTCACGATCGAGCCGCCGCCGCTATCGCGCATGGCCGGGATCGCATGTTTGCAGCCGAGAAAGACGCCTTCCATGTTGACGCCATGTATGGTCCGCCAATCGGCAAGGGTCGCCGTCTCCGGGTTATGCTCGGGCCCGCGCATATAAATCCCGGCCGCGTTGACCAAGATATTCAGCCCGCCATGATCGGCGACCACGGCCGCGATCGCTTCGCGCCAGGCATCCTCGTCCTGAACGTCCAGGGCCGTGAACGACACCCCGGCCCCCAGCGCCTCGGCCGCCTTGGCGCCGTCCTCGGCATTGCGGTCGAGGATGCGCACGCGCGCGCCTTGCTCCGACAGCCGTTGCGCACAGGCCCTGCCGATACCCGAGGCCCCCCCGGTCACCATCGCGATCATGCCTTCCACCCGCCCCGTCCCGCTCATCCCTTGATCTCCCCGTGCAAATATTGCGCCCGCGCGTCCGCCACATCGGCCGCGGAACCGCGCGCCATCCATTCTACATTTGGCATGCCACCGTGGCACAACCCGGCCGCGGCGTCACCCGCGGCGCTGCCGGATCCGAATGCGAAATGATTGATATCCTGGCGATG
This sequence comes from Alphaproteobacteria bacterium, assembly GCA_046582595.1. Lineage (GTDB taxonomy): Bacteria > Pseudomonadota > Alphaproteobacteria. The sequence goes on from JAYGEB010000316.1 coordinate 6,212, forward strand.
CCGGATAAAATGCAGGCTGGCTCGCCTTTTAGGATTAACCAACACGGGCCGGGAGAACGGATCATGTTGAACAATGTCGGTCTATATCTGGGAAAACGGGCCCATATGAACCCCGATTTGGAGGCCGTCGTCGATGTTGGCACGGACCGGCGGTTTACGTTCCGGGACGTCGAAGAGCGCGCGAATGCGTTCGCCAACGCCATGCTGGCGAAGGGCATCAAAAAGGGCGACCGCGTCGCCATTCTGATGATGAACGGCGTTGAGTTTTATGAAAGCTTCATGGGTTTGTCGAAAATCGGCGCGGTATCGGTGCCTTTGAACTGGCGGCTGGTCGCCGACGAGTTGACCTACATTCTCAAGGATGCGGGCGCGGTCGCCTTGCTCTATGGCGGCGAATTCGGCGAGGTCGTTGCCGACATACATGGCCGGGGCGGCGATACCGACATTGCCTGTTGGATCGAACATTCCCAGGCGGCGGAGCGGCGGCCATTCGCCGATGCCTACGACGATGTACTGGCCAGCGGCTCCCCGCAATCGCCCGAGATCACCGCTGGCGACGATGATGATATTTTCATCATGTACACCTCCGGCACCACGGGCCTGCCGAAGGGGGCCCAACATAGCCACAACACCATGACCTGGGCGTTGATAACCGCCAATGCGACATTTGATTTGCGCCCCAAGGACCGCTTCTCCATCGTCCTGCCGATGTATCACATCGGGGCGCTGATGCCCGCCGCCCTGACCGCCTATACCGGTTCGACGGCGGTTCTGATGCGCGAATTCAATCCAAAGCTGATGTGGGACCTGATTGAAAGCGAACGCATCACCTCGACGCTGGCCGTGCCCGCGATGTTGAACTTCATGCTGATGGTGCCCGACTTTGACAAGGTTGATCTTTCCTCCCTGCGGATGATCATGTCGGGCGCCTCTCCCGTCCCGGTCAGCCTGATGGAGAAGTACCGCGATATCGGTGTCGAGATTCACCAGCTTTACGGTTTGACCGAATCCTGCGGCCCCGGCACGATCATCAGCCCCGACGATGCCATGGAGCGGATCGGTTCCGCCGGCAAGGGCTACTTCCATACCTCGATCCGCGTGGTGAACGACGCCGGCGAAGATGTCGCGCCCGGCGAACCGGGCGAGTTGTTGGTAAAGGGCGCGCACAACACGAAGGGCTATTGGAAC
>JAYGEB010000400.1:0-9987 GCA_046582595.1 Alphaproteobacteria bacterium
GGCACGGTCACGAAATCGCCCGGCTCCACCGCCTCGCCCCTGGCCACGCCATAGTCATAGGGCGTGCCCAGGGGCAGGGGCAGCAGGACATGGACCCGGAGGATCGGCGCCATGGCGTCCAATTCGGGTTCGGCTTTACTGGTATGGGGCGTGGCCATCGGCTAGACTTTGCCCGTCTCGGCAGCCGCCGACAAGCGGCGATCGAAGGCGGGGCAAGAATTGCTTCTAGGGTTTAACCAAAGTTCGGATTGCTGGGGTCATGAAATTTTTTGTCGATACCGCCGATGTGGCCGAAATCGCCGACCTGGCGGCCACCGGCCTGCTGGACGGGGTGACGACCAACCCATCCCTGATCGCCAAGTCGGGCCGTGATTTCTTTGATGTCGTGGCAGAAATTTGCAGCCTGGTGGAGGGCCCGGTCAGCGCCGAAGTGGCGGCGACCGAGGTCGAGACGATGATCGCCGAGGGCCGCGCCCTGGCCAAGATCGCCGATAATGTCGCGGTCAAGGTGCCGCTGACCTGGGATGGCCTGAAAGCCTGCCGCGCCTTGACCCAGGATGGCAGACAGGTCAACGTCACGTTATGTTTTTCCGCCAATCAGGCTCTGCTGGCGGCCAAGGCCGGGGCCAGCTTTATTTCGCCGTTCGTGGGCCGGCTGGACGATATCGGCCATGACGGCATGGGCTTGATCGCCGAGATCATGGAGATTTACGGCAACTATGACCGGATTACCACCGAAGTTCTGGTCGCTTCGATCCGCTCTCCGGCCCACGTGCTCGAAGCGGCCCGTCTGGGCGCCGATGTCTGTACCATGCCCCCCGATGTGATCCGCCAATTGGCCAAGCATGTGCTGACCGACAAGGGGCTGGACGCGTTTCTGGCCGATTGGGCCAAGACCGGACAATCCATCCTGGACCGCCCCCCTTCCGGCGCCAAGGAATAGCCATGGCCGGCAAGCCGACATCGCCGGAAAGACGCGGAGGTAGCCCGGCCAATACCCCGGCCGCCGAGTCGGTCCGCGAGTTTCTTATGGAAAATCCGAATTTCCTCGCCGACAATCCAGATCTGCTGCCCTTGCTGCGGCCCGCGTCCACGCACAGCGGCGAGAACATTTTGGATATGGGTCAGATCATAACCCGTCGCCTGGGCGATGAAGTCAGCCGCCTGAATGCCCAGCACGCGGAACTGTTAGTGGTGGGCCGCGCCAACCAGGCGGCGCAAAACCAGGTCCACGCCGCCGCCCTGGCGATGATGGCGGCACGCAATTTCGAACATCTGATCCACATCGTCACCCGCGACCTGGCCGAGGCGCTGGCGGTCGATAGCGTGACCCTGTGCATGGAGGCCGCCCAAGACGGCCCGGCCAAGGCGCCCATGGCCGGGGTCTTCGTGCTGCCGGCGGGCCGCATCGACGCCATGCTGGGGGTGCGGGTTCCGGCCCGGTTGGAGGCCGTGCCCCAAGGCGATCAAGGGGTCTTTGGCCCCGCCGCCGGTCTGGTGCGTAGCCAGGCCCTGATCCGGCTGGCGCCCTCGCCGGGCTCGCCGCCCGGTCTGCTGGCCATGGGCAGCCGGGACGGGGATAAATTCCACACCGGCCAGGGCACCGAATTGCTGCAATTTCTCTGCCGATTGTTGGAGCGGCTGTTTCGGACATGGCTGGATCTGCCGAACTGAACCCCCGGCGGGGCGCGGATCTGGCCGTCGCCGTCGGCCGCTGGATGCAATGGTTGCGGTCCGAGCGGCGCTATTCACAACATACCTTGATCGGCTATGACCGCGACCTGAATGGATTTCTCGATTTTCTGGTCCAGCATCTAGGCCAGGCGCCGGGCCTGGACGATCTCGCGGACCTTCGCGCGCTGGATTTCCGCGCCTATCTGGCCCGCCGGCGGGGCGATGGCCTGGGTCCGGCCTCCCTGGCGCGGGCGCTTTCGGCGGTGCGCGGCTTTTTCCGCTTTTGCGAGCGCCAGGGCCTGGTCGCCAATGCCGCCATCCATGACCTGCGCACCCCGAAACGTCCGCATGGCGTCCCCAAGCCCTTGACCGTGAACGAGGCCGCCACGGCGCTGGCCGAGGTGACGATCGTGTCGGAGGAGCCTTGGGTACAGGCGCGGGATCTGGCGGTTTTGGCGCTGTTGTACGGCTGCGGCCTGCGCATCGCCGAAGCTTTGGATCTGAACCGCGGGCAGGCCCCGTTCGGCGAGGCCTTGATGGTCATGGGCAAGGGCGGCAAGGAACGCCTGGTGCCGGTGCTTCCCGTGGTCCGCCACGCCGCGGCCGCCTATCTCAAACTTTGCCCCCATGATGTGCCCGCCACGGGGCCGTTATTCCTGGGCGTTCGGGGCGGGCGGCTCAACCAGCGGATCATCCGGGCCCAGATGCAGACGTTGCGGGAGGCCCTGGGTTTGCCCAGCACGGCGACGCCCCATGCGCTCCGCCATTCCTTCGCCACCCATCTGCTGGCGGGCGGCGGCGATCTGCGCACGATCCAGGAATTGCTGGGCCATGCCAGCCTGTCCACCACGCAACGCTACACGGAGGTGAATGAGGCGCATTTATTGCGGGTCTACCGAAAGGCCCATCCCAGGGAGCGGCACGACGCCCTGGCCAAAAAGAAAGGCGGCCCGTAAGCCGCCTTTCCGTGAACCGGGCCGTATGACAGGTCCCGATCACTTTAACTTGGGTATCAGGTCAAGACGAAGAGGTTTTCCCTTTGTCCACCTTGAAACCCATGACCGGTCACTACGGCTCTCAATTCTTTAGACATTGGATCACCTCCTTTCGATTGTTGTTGCCAAGCGCCCAGTATGGCCGAAGCCGCCGCGAACGCAACCCCGCCCCGTTATTCAACGTTGGTTAAAACCCCGCTATCTTTGTTTTTGCAGGACCGGTGCGTCGATGGGCGCGAGCAGGAAGCGGCGGAAGACGGCGCCATAACCGGCAAAGAAAAAACCGTTGTTGCGGGCCAGAAATTGTTCCCTGTTCGCCCTATAAAAGGCCGGCAGTTGATACCAGGGCAGGCCGGGCTGGTCGTGATGGGCGGCGTGCAGGTTATTGTTGAGGTAAAGCAGACGCCAAACCGGGGCGGCTTCCACGATGGCCGTGCGATGTTCGGGGTCGGCGGCGGCCCCGTGTTCGGCGTAGGAACGCATCAGGGTCAAGGCCAGGCCCGGATAGGCGAAGGTCAAAACATACAGCCAGACCGGCAGGCCGCAAATGGCGCCGACCCAATAGAGCACGGCGCCAACCAATAGGCCGTGCACAACCCAGGCGCCAAGGTGGGATTGATCACCCCGCGCCAGCAGGCGGATTTCGGCCCACCAGAACCGCGCCATGACGATCGGCACGCCAACGGTCAGCCGGCCGATCAGGGTATTGTTGATGATGTTGATGACCTTCAAGGGCCGCGGCAGGACGGCCCAGGTCTCGGCATCGAAATAGAACGATTCCGGATCCTCGCCGGGCAGGGTCAGAATTTCCGTGGTGTGGTGCAGGGTATGGCAGGTCCGGTAGATCGAATAGGGAATGAACAGGCCCAAGGGGGCATAGCCCAACAGATCGTTGAACCAGCGCCACTTTGTCGGATGGCCGTGGATCATCTCGTGCTGCAGGGAATAGTACCAGCCCGTGCACCAACTCCCCAGCAACAGCAACAGCCACCAGGGCATTTCGGCGCCATGCCAGGTCGCCCCGATCCAGCCGCCGTAAACGGCGAAGATCACCAGCCAGGTCGGCGTTTCAAATTTGGGCGCTGCCATGGAGATACTCTAAACCGTCTTTGGACCAAGCCATTAATATAGCCGATTTCCCGGTTCACGGATATATGGCCAATGGCGGCGGCTCCATGAATAGGGGGACACGTAACAAGTACATTTCCCCCTATTCACCCCGGCGGAGCATTGTGGGGACATGTACTTGTTACGTGTCCCCAAAATACGGGCTACAGGACGGGCCGGTTGCGGATCGCCTCGTCGATTTTGCGTTTGAGGAATTTGCCGTCCGTGCGCTCGCCCAGGAATTCGCCGTCCCGCATCATGATCTTGCCGCGCAGCACCGTCAGGGTCGGCCAGACATCGGTCTCGTAGCCCTCCCACGGCGTGTAATCGGCCTCGTGCAGGCGGGCGGCGGTGATGGTGCGGTGCTCGCCCGGGTCCAGCACCGTGACATCGGCGTCGCTGCTGGCGGCAAGGGCGCCCTTTTTCGGGTACATGCCCATGATCTTGGCAGCGTTGGTCGACACAAGATCGGTGAACTTGGCCAGGCTGTAGCCGCGCTTTTTCACCATTTCCGTGTACATGACCGAGACCCGCGGCTCGCAGCCCGCATTGCCGCCCGTGGTGTCGTCGATCTTATGGCCTTGGGTCTTGGTCGAGAGGGTACAGCAGATTTCGTCCGTGGCGATGGCCGAGATCGAACCCCTGAGCTGGCCTTCCCACAAGGCGTCCTGGTCGGAAGTCTCCTTCAGGGAGGGATAGGTGTGATAGATCTGCCCGTTCGGGCGTTTGTAATGCTCGTGGGTGAACATCAGGTACTGGTGCAGGGTTTCGCCATAGATGGGGAAGCCCTTGGCCCGCGCCGCCTCGATCGCCGCGACGCCGGTGGCGGCGGAGACGTGCATCATATAGAGCGGCGTGCCGTCCACGTGTTCGGCCAGGCGGATGATGCGGCGGAAGGACAGATCCTCCGACATGGTGTTGTGCACTTCGGCCAGGTTCTCGAAGCCCGTGCGCCCCTCGCGCTGGAGGACGTCGTACATATGCATGACGATCTCGTCATCCTCGGCATGGATGGCGGCGATGCCGCCTTCCTTTTTCAGCACCTTGAAGACTTCCCAGATGTGGCCGTGGGTGATCTTCCGCCCCTTGCGCGAGGGCGTGATGTCGGTGGTGAAAATCTTGATGGAGGGGTAGCCCTCCTGAATGGCCTCGCCGATCTGCGGCAAAATCTCGGGCGGAATGGCCCCTTGCAGCATGATGTGATAGCCGTAATCGGTATGGCAATTGCCGGTCCAGTCCTGTTTGCGGACGTTGATGACCTCTTCGATGGTGCCGCTCTGCTGCCAGTTGGCGAAATCCAGCAGGGTGGTGGTGCCGCCATGGATGGCGGCGCGGCTGACCACGTCGGGGCCGTCGGTCCAGCTCACCTCGCCGCCCTCCTCCAAGGCGGGGATGTGCCACAGGGAATGGATATGCGGGTCGATGCCGCCCGGAATGACGATCTTGCCCGTGGCGTCGATGACTTGCCCGGCCTGGCCGTCGTCGAATGTGCCCGGCGCGGCGATGGCGGCGATGCTCTCGCCGACGATACAAATGTCCCAGGCGCCCGTACCCTGTGGCGTCACCACCTGGTCGCCGCGAATTATCAGATCAAACATGATGGCCCTCCCGTGCGAAATGAATTTGACTGTGCGAAGTCTAGCAGCAAATCCGCGTTGAACGGAAATTCCCGTCTCCGCACGGTCGCGGATCATTGCGACGGCGGCTGGCGTGGGATCACGAGCACCCTAACCGGAATATCCCCGATGCCGTGTGCCGGTGACTGAAGTAAAAGGGAAAATGGTCCTGAGGGCGAATTGGCGGCCAAAGGCGCCATTTCCGATCGTAAACGACAAGGTATCACCCGAATGGCTTGACCACGTCGATTGCGAGCATCATTGACGGCAATATAATAATAGATTGAATACTAAACCTAATTGCGTCCGGCGCCAGAGCGCCACTCATCAGAGTCTGTGATAGACTGCTCGGGGTTGATTTAGTTGCGCAACGAACGATCTTGGTTGGGATAGCACGGCGGCAACGGTCAGGTTGCGGGCAGTCTTGGTATCGCTTGAAATGAAAGCTCGCCGCCGAACCATCAAGGTGGGCAAGCTCAGGTAATTTGTGAATAGTTTTTCGGGGACCGTGCGATGACTAAAGGAGACGTTAGCTATCGCACTTCTTCCTGGTCGGAAGAATTTGCAGACCCGAATATGGAACGGCAATTTTGGCTGGAATCGTGGTCTGACTGGTCGAAGATCACGCGGTATGCGGCACTGTTCGCAGCTGTCCTGCTTTTGGCCATCACCGCCGTGCAGAGCGATCTTCCGACGCTTGCCTCAAATAAATATCACATGGTCGTCACGACAACGCGGGTCGTTGCGATCTTGCTATTCGCCATGGTGATATTCCTTACCCTTTTATCACCGCCCCGCTACAAAATTCTGCAAGCCGCCGTCGCCGCCGCCATGCTTGGGATTGCGCTGTCGGTGCATGTTTCGCAGGTCATTTATGACCGAGACTTTGGCGTGTTTCTCATTAATCACATCAGCCTGCTTATTTTCATCCATCTGGTTGTTCCAAATCGTGCCGCTTACCGTCTGTTCAATGGGATGGCGATGTTCATCGCCTTCGTCATTGCCAGCCACTATGTCGTATCCTCATCGAATAAATCTCTGCTGACACTTGCCCTATTAGGCGTTGGCATGAATATCTTCGGTTTCGCCGCCAGCCGCTGGCGCGCCGGCAAGCTCCGAGTCGACTTTCGCCATCGACGCACGACCGAGCAAGAACGCACGCTTGCCCTTGATAACCTTCGGGCGTCCGAGAGCGAAGTACGCACCATTCTTGAAAATCTGGTGGACACCTTCTACAGGACCGACACCGAGGGCAGGATCATGATGATTTCGCCTTCGATAACCGATTTGGTGGAGTTTCACCCGGACGAACTGATAGGACAACGGCTGGCCGATTATTATGTCGACCCCAATGTTCGCGATGACTTCCTCCGCCAACTCGCGGAGGGAGATGGACGGGTCAACGGTTACGAAGCGCAGCTCTTTACGAAAGACGGCGGAAAAGTCTGGGTCTCCACCAGCGCGCGCTACCGTCGCGACGACGACGGGAATATTGCGGGCGTCGAAGGCATCGTGCGGAATATCACCGAGCGCAAACAGGCGGAGGAAGCGTTGCGTGAGAGCGAGTCGCGGTTCCGGGACTTCGCTAAAACCGGCACCGACTGGTTGTGGGAAATGGACAATGAATTGCGCTTCACCTACCTATCGCCAAACTTCGAACGCGCCGTCGGGGTGCCGGCGAAATGGCACTACGGCAAGACTTGGGAAGATATACTTGGCGGCGACTACGACCGCGAGACCTGGAAAAACCATCTGCAAGACCTCGCGTTACGTAAGCGTTTCCGTGACTTTACCTATCTTAGAATTGGCGAAGGCATCGAATCGAAATGGTTTTGCACAAGCGGCCGGCCAATATTTGGCGCGGACGGCGAATTCCTCGGCTATCGCGGCACGGAGAGCGATGTTACCGAGCGCAAGCGGGCGGAAGAGGCACTTCGCGAGAGCGAGGAGAGATTTCGCGATTTCGCTGAAACGGCGTCGGATTGGGTCTGGGAGATGGATGCCGATCTGCGTTTTACCCGTCTACCAGACACTTATGAAGAAACCACTGGCCGGCCGGCCGAGGCGGCTTTGGGACGGACGAGGCAGGACGTCCATGCCGAGATCATCGCGTCTGGTACCCCCGAAGAGCAGGAACAATGGCGCCAGCATTTCGCCGACCTAGAGGCCCGGCGCCCGTTCAAGGATTTTGTGCAACCTTGGATTACAGCAGATGGCGAAACCCTGTTTTTTGCCGACAATGGAAAGCCCTATTTCGACGAGAGTGGCGATTTCGCCGGCTATCGGGGAACCGTATCGAACATCACCGATCGCGTGCTGGCCGAACGGGCGCTCGAAAAGAGCGAAGCCCGCTCCCGCGCGATTTTCGATCAAGCCGCGGTGGGTATTGGACTGATGACGCCTGGCGGCCGATTCTTGGCCGTCAACCAGAAGCTATGCGATCTTTTGGACATTGGCGCCGAGGAACTTGTTTCTCTGAGGTTCGAAAATATCACGCATCCCGACGATTATGCCGCCTGCTTGGTCCAGACCGCCCGGCTGTTGAGTGGTGAAATTAGAAGCTTCGCGATCGAAATACGATACTCGCCCAAAGAGAATTTCACGCTATGGGGCAAGCTGACGACTTCGATCATCAGAGATCCCGATAGTGAACGCATCACGCGTCTTGGTATCGTGGAAGACGTGACAGAGGCTCGATACCTAAATGATCAGCTTCGCCAGGCCCACAAAATGGAGGCGGTGGGCCAGCTGACCGGGGGCATCGCGCATGATTTCAATAACATATTGGGCGCCGTCATCGGCAACCTCAGTTTGCTCGAGAATAGCGAGGGCATCGGCGAAGAGTTCGAAAGGAAATGCATCGCCATCGCCCTGAGGGCATCGCTCAGAGGCGCGGAATTGACCCATCGCCTGCTGGCGTTCTCGCGGCAACAGGACCTGTTTGCCAAGACGACCCAGATCAACGAGATACTGCCGAATTTTTGTCAGTTGGCTCAGCGCACGATTGGCGAGGACATCGCCATCGAGATGAAGCTGGCGACCGATCTTTGGCCAACCATGGTCGATACCGGAGAACTCGAAAATGCGCTTTTGAACCTGGCCATCAATGCCCGCGACGCCATGCCCGATGGTGGGCAATTGACCATCGAGACGGCCAACTGGGTTCTGGACGAAGACTACGCCGCAAGTGTCGATGATCTGGCGTCCGGAGAATACGTAACGGTCACCGTCGGCGACGATGGCGCCGGGATGCCGGCGGCGGTGTGCGAGCGGGTGTTTGAGCCGTTTTCACGACCAAGGATGTCGGTGAGGGCAGTGGCCTGGGCTTGAGCATGGTGTTTGGCTTCGCCAAACAATCGGGCGGCCACGTTTCGATTTACAGCGAAGAGGGGGCCGGCACGACGGTGAGGATCTACCTCCCCAAGGCGGAAGAGACGATAATTGCCGAAAGCACTATTGATGTGTCCGTAAAAGACATACCGAGGGGCAATGAAACAATCCTTGTGGTCGAGGACCAAGAGGAAATGCGGAATTACCTTGTGAAGGCCCTCACTCGCCTCGGTTACGCCGTTCTGGAGGCGGAGGACGGCCCGGCGGCGTTGGAGGTCATGGCGGCGTCGGGTGCGATTGATCTGCTTTTGACCGACATGATTCTGCCCCGGGGCATGAGCGGGCGCGATGTCGCCAATGCTTTCCGGGAACAACATCCGAACTCCGGCGTGCTGTATTCATCGGGCTATACGCGGGATACCCTCGATAGACGCGGCCAGATGGATGAGGACGTGACGCTCTTGAGCAAACCCTACCAGAACGAAATCCTGGCGCAGCGGGTACGAGAGGTGTTGGATAGCCGAAAGTGATGTTCTCGGATGTCGAGGGCATAGGCGTACCACCATTTTTCAGTTTCACACGAGGCATGCACTGGGTCGCGAAGAGATCATTAGAAATAACTTATATAACGCCCAAACCCGAAGCCATAGCAGGCCTCGGCGACGCATTGCTCAAAACAGCGAGAAATACTCGCGCTCCTCCCATTCGGAGACGGCGGCGAGATAGCGGTCCCACTCGGCCCGCTTGATGCGTGTGAGATAGTCCACATAAGGGCCGCCCAAGCTGGCCCGGTAAAAGCTGCTTTGTTCAAGGGCCTCGATCGCCTCCAGCAGGCTCTTTGGCAACGCCACCGCATCGTTGTCGTAGGGGCGCTCCACGGGATCGGGCACTGGCAGTTGCCGTTCGATGCCATCCAAGCCGGACAGGATTTGCGAGGTGAAATACAGGTAGGGATTGGCCGCCGGCTCGCCGACCCGGTTTTCGATGCGGCTGTCCTGGTAGCCTTCCCGCGCCAGGGCGCGGATCATGGCGCCCTTGTTGTCGCGGCCCCATTGGATGCGGTCCGGCGCCAGGGCGAAGGGGCGGTAGCGTTTGTAGCCATTCACCGTCGGGGTGGAGAACAGACAGCTTGCCGCCGCGTGCTGCAACAGACCGGCGATCCAGTGCCCGCCCAGCTTGGATATGGGCGCCTCGCCCTCGGGCATGAACAGGTTGCCTCCGTCGCCATCGACCAGGGATTGGTGTAGATGCCAGCCGCTGGCCAT
>JAYGEB010000468.1:0-10279 GCA_046582595.1 Alphaproteobacteria bacterium
CGATCAGTTGATGGCCGCGATCAGCGATCATTGGGCCGAAACGGGCAATTTGAAGGGCGGCGGCATCGTCGCCACCGTAATGTCCAATTTGGGCCTGGAACGCCACCTGGCGGCCAAGGGATTGGAACTTGTCCGCACCCAGGTCGGGGACCGCTATGTGGTCGAGCATATGCGCCGGCATGGTTTCAACGTGGGCGGCGAGAAATCGGGCCATATCGTCATGTCGGATTTTGGCACCACCGGCGATGGCCTGGTTGCCGCCTTGCAGGTCCTTTCCCTGGTGTTGGCCGAGGGCCGCCCGGTCAGCGAGGTTTGCCGCCGTTTCGAGGCGGTTCCGCAACTATTGAGGAATGTCCGCTACTCCGGAGCCTCGCCGCTGGAATCGCCCCGCATCAGCCGCGCCGTCCAGACCCAGCGCAGCCGCCTGGGCGGCAAGGGCCGCCTGTTGGTCCGCCCGTCGGGCACCGAGCCGCTGATCCGCGTCATGGCGGAAGGGGATGACCAGGATCTGGTCCATTCCGTGGTCGATGAACTGGTCGAGATGATCGGCGCCATGGCGGACGATTGATGGCGCATGTACATCTGGGCCGCGTCCTTATCATAGCCGGGTCGGATTCTGGCGGCGGCGCCGGCATCCAGGCCGATATCAAAACCGTCACCGCCCTGGGCGGGTTTGCCGCCACGGCGATCACCGCCCTGACGGCGCAGAACACGATGGGCGTCCACGGCATTCACGAGGTACCACCGGCTTTCGTGGGCCAACAGATCGAGGTCGTGCTGGAAGACATTGGCGCCGACGCCATCAAGACCGGCATGTTGCATCGTGGGGAGGTTCTGGATGCGGTGGTCGGCGCGCTGGAACGCTTTGCGGCCGATGTGCCCTTGGTGGTGGATCCGGTCATGGTGGCCAAGGGCGGCGCCTCGCTGCTGAACGAAGATACGCGGGCGGTGCTGCGCCAACGCCTGATCCCACGCGCCGACGTGTTGACCCCCAATGTGCCGGAAGCCGAAATACTGGCCGGAATGAGCATTTCGAACGAAGCGGACATGCGGACGGCGGGCCGGGCGCTGCTCGCTCTCGGCCCCAGGGCGGTGCTGATGAAAGGCGGGCATTTGCCGGGCCCGGAGGTGGTCGATCTGTTGCTGAGCGCCGACGGCGTCGAACGCCATGCCGCCGCCCGCATCGACAGCCGCCATACGCACGGCACCGGCTGTACCTTGGCCTCGTCCATTGCCTGTGGTCTGGCCCAGGGCCTGACGGTTGGCGCAGCGGTGGCGCGGGCGCGGAAATATGTGCTGGAGGCCATTCGCACCGCGCCGGGTCTGGGCCGCGGTCACGGCCCGCTGAACCACGGCCATACCGTAACGGCCATACCGTAACGGGCCGATCGCCCGGTCCCGCGGGTCTGTTTGATCCCTCAATAATTGCGCAGAAACGCCGCCATGTGAAAGTTCGCCTGGGCGGGCTCGTACATATAATTTCGGCCAATGGGGCAGGCCCGCCGGGCCCGGCAACCCAGGTGCAGGCAATCGCCGCCCGCGGGCTGTTTCAAGTGTCCGACACAGGCTGGAACATCGTAGCCATCGGCGCCGAATGCCGCGACGGGACAGGTGTTTAGACAAGGTTTTTCGGCGCAGTCGTCGCAGGGGTTCACAGCCAAAGGTGGCGGCAGCGCCAATTCGTGGCCAAACAAAAAGGCGCCGCGATAGGCATGCCAAAGGCCGTATTCGGGATGGATTAGGGGTCCGATGGGCGATGGCAACAGACCCTCGGCGCTGCGCGCCCAAGGGATGAAGGGCTGATAGGGCGGCCCGTCGAAGGGGAACACGATCGCCGCGCCGAGGTCATGCGCCATGGGCGTCAGCTTCTTGCGGCACCAGTTGTCAAGGGCGTTCGGGGCATTCGGGGCGCCGTCCTCGCCCGTGAAGCACTGCCATAGGCCAGCCCCGGCATTGCCGATCAGAACCACAGTGGCCGCCGCCAGGTCATCCTCGCCCAAGGGATGAAAGCCGCCGCGTGGGATCAGACCCAAGGGCCTCAACGCCGCCGCCACCTGATCGTAATCGACTTCGCCCATTTGCCGGTCGTCTCCAATACAAATCCATGGCATCTTGCAGGCAATGACCGTGAATACAAGTGTCCAGCCCTTCAAATTCAAAGTCCCGGCCGTCATCCTGGCCGGCGGTCTGTTGTTCCTGCTCGGCCAATGCCAGCCGGTCCCGAAACCTTTCGCGGCCGTTCACAAAGGTGATTTCAGCGCCATTCAGATCGGCCCGCGCGCTGGCATGACCGTCTTACCGGTGGCCGGCGACATGGCGAATAACGCCGGCGAAATTCTGGCGGCGGCCATGGCGGCGGCCTTGCGCCGGCGCGAGGTCACGGCCAGCACCGCGCAAGGCCATCGCCGCGGCCATCGTTTGCGGGGTGAAGCCGTCTTAATTTCCGATGATCAATTGCGCCTGACGTGGCGTCTGAGCGGACCGGACAATGCCGAAACCATCGTCCTGACCCAGACGGAAAAGATATCCCCGCAAGCCTGGCGGCGGGGCGATGAGGCGCTATTGCAGCGCCTGGCCGGCAAGGCGGCGGAAGCGCTTGATGGGCGGCTGCGCCGCCTCGAACGCGGCCGGGGGCGGCGCATTGCCCTGGCCTCCGTAACCTTGGGGCCGTTGGACGGCGTGCCGGGAGCGGGCGCCGGAGAATTGGCGGCGGCCATGCGGGCCGCCTTGACGGACGCCGGCGTGCCCTTGTCGGACGAGCCCCCCGACGACGGCTTCATCCTGTTGGGCAGCATGCGACTGAGCCCGGACGGGGCGGAGCAACGCATTGAAATGGTCTGGCATCTGATCCGCCCCGATGGCCGGGAATTGGGCACCATCAGCCAGGCCAACACCGTGCCCAAGGGGCAATTGGCCGGAAATTGGCGAAATCTAGCGCGGGCCATCGCCCGGGCCGGCGCGCCCGGCGTGCGTGATCTGCTGCGCCGGGACCCTGGTTAAAAGTCAGGCCCATGTGTTAGTCTTGATGCCTTGAACAGGGAGAGCTCGCAATGACCAGTCCGCAAACCAGTCCATTGTGGGGCGCTGAATTGGACCATATCCGTCTGGATTCGGCCAATCCCAGTCAATTGGCCGCGTTTTACCGGGACGCCTTCGCCATGGCCGATGTTCCCTTGGACGATGGCGGCAGATTGCTGCACGGCCCCGGCCGCCGCCTGATTATTGGAGCGGGCGCGGGCGGCGGGCAACCCTACAGCGCCTTTCGCTTTCCCGATGCCGCGCGCCTGCAAGCCTACAAGAGCCATCTGACGGCCCAGGGCGTCAACCTAATGCCGTCGCCCACGCCGCTGTTCGGCCAGGGCGCCTTCGCCGTCGCCGATCCCGATGGCCGGCAAATGGTGTTCGGCCTGCCCAACCCCGCGCCTGAGAACGGCGAAGATGGCGATCAAGATCATCCGCCGGGCCGGCTGCAACATGTCGTGGTGGCGACGGCTGATCTGGCGCCGATGATGGCGTTTTATGAAGATACCTTGGGTTTCGTCCCCACCGACCATGTTTTGCGCGACGAGGACGACGGCGGGCGGACCCTGACGGCGGTCTTCTACCGCTCCACGCCCGAGCATCATTCCTTCGCCATGTTCCTCGCGGACGCCGCCCGCCCGGACCACCATGCCTATGAAGTATCCTGTTGGAACGATATCCGCGATTGGGCCGATCACATGTCCGGTCTGCATATCAAATTGTGGTGGGGGCCCGGCCGCCATGGTCCCGGCAACAATTTGTTCTTCATGATCGAGGACCCGGACGGCTACAAAGTGGAAATCTCCGCCGAATTGGAGAACATGGAAGACGGCGCCCCGACGCGGCAATGGCCCCATACGGAACGCTCCCTCAACCTGTGGGGTCCCGGCTGGATGCGGGCTTAAAGCCCCGACCCTTTCCAGGCGTCGTCCGGTTCCGCTGGCGCGGCCGCGAGCCCTGCGGCCTTGATACCCTGGATGGCGCAGTATTCGTCCTTATCCGAGGTGTCGCCACTGATGCCGACAGCGCCGATGACCTTGCCCTCGCCATCCAACACCAGAACCCCGCCCGGCACGGGCACGAAGCGGCCCTGGGAGGCGCCGACCAGGGCGCCTTGAAAGGCCGGGCGCTGGGGCCGAGGCGGTCGCCGATGGCGCGGCTGGGAATGCCCATGCCGAGCGCGCCCCAGGCCTTTCCGGTGGCGATATCGACACGCAAGATCCCCGATCCATCCTGCCGTTTCAAGGCAATCGCGTGGCCGCCCGTATCCAACACAACCACGGTCAAGGGCAGCATCCGCGCCGCCTCGCCGGCGGCCAGGGCGCCGTCGATGATCTTGCCGGCGGCGGCCAAGGGCAGGCTGGTCTTCAGATCATACAATGTTGGCTCGGCCATGGTGTTCACCTGCTCCGGTGCATGTCGATTTCCGGGTTGTCGAAGGGTTGAAAGGCCGTCAGATCCTTAGTCTCATGATAATGCCGGAGGGCCCAGACGCCAGTGGGAAAGGCGATATCATCCCAGGGAATATCGTCCCAAGCGACCAGTTCGACGTCCAGGCTTTCCTCGCCCGGGGCCATTTCCGGGCTGACCATGCGGGCCCGGTACATCATGTGTACCTGGCTGATGCGGGGGATATTGTAAATCCCGATCAAGGCGTCGATTTCGACCGTGGCGCAGGCTTCCTCAAGGGTTTCCCGCCGGGCGCCCTCGGCGGTGCTTTCGCCTTCCTCCATGTAGCCGGCCGGCACGGTCCAATAGCCAAGACGCGGTTCGATGGCGCGCTTGCACAGCAGGATCTTGTCCTCCCAGGTGCAGACCGCGCCCACCACGATCTTTGGATTGACATAGTTGATCCAACCGCAATCGCCGCAGACGTGGCGCTCATGGGTGTCGCCAGGGGGAATTTTCCGGACGAAGGGATAACTTGAAATAGGTCCGTTGTTCATGCCCCCAATTTGGCACCAAGGCGCGCCGGCGTCCAGATACAGGTTATGATGGCGGCAACCCTTAACTTGAAGGGGTAAACCTGAAAGGAATAAAATTATGGCCGATGCCTTTAATCCGCCTGGTGCTGCGGTGCCGTTCGGCGCCTTCTCCAACGCCGCCTGGCAGCCGCCGGGCCGGGTTCTGCATCTTGCCGGTCAAGTTGGCGTGGACGAGGATTGGAACCTGATCGGCCCCGGCGACATGGTCGCCCAGGCGCGCCAGACCCTGGAAAATCTGCAAGCCATCCTGGCCAGCGCCGGTGGCGAAATGGATGATATCGTCTCGGTCATCGTCTACGTGACGGCGATGGAACCACTGATGGCCGTGCACGAGGTGCGCAAGGAATTCTTCTCCGAGCCCTACCCGGCCTCGACCCTTGTACAGGTCGCGCAATTGGTGAAGCCGGAATTCCTGATCGAAATTTCCGCCGTTGCGGTCATCCCGGAAAACCGAGGCTAGGTATTTTCAATGGGGTCTGAACCACCCGCTCCCCCGGCGCTTCAGCGGTGGTTGAAATTTTCTTTGAAACGACGGCAGAGTACCGAAGCTTCATCCGGTGGCGGTGTTTTCGATGCCCGCGGCGTTCAGGTTGTCCTCCACATCCCAATAGGTAATGCCTCCCGTCAAGGCGATACCTGGACCCACGCCGTAAGTCACGCCGATCTGCTAGCCGTCGGTTTCGTTCAGGCCCAAACCGCCACCCGCTTCGACCTCGCCATGGCCAAATGACGCGGCTGTCGCGGCCATGGCCAAGAGGCTATGTTGGTGGCCGGTTTTGGCGGAATAGGGCGCGACAGGTATGACCGACGGTGGAGATGACAGGGTGCCGGGGCCTCTGGACGGCATTCGGGTGCTGGATTTTTCCATGTTCCTCGCCGGCCCCTACTGCACCCGGCTGATGGCCGACATGGGCGCGGAAATCATCAAGGTGGAACCTCCCGACGGCGATTTTCTACGCAACGCGCCGCCTTTCAGAAACGGGCGGAGCGCCTATTTCGGCCATATCAATTGCGGCAAGAAGAGCCTGCGACTGGATTTGAAAAGCCCCCTCGGCCAGGAAGCGGTCGCGCGCCTGATGCCCAGCGTGGACGTGGTGTTGGAAAACTTCCGCCCCGGCGTCATGGCCCGCCTGGGCTTGGATTATGAGACGCTTTCGGCCCTCAAGCCGGATCTGGTCTACTGCTCGGTCTCGGGCTATGGGCAAGTTGGTCCGGGCAGCCAGCGGCCGGCCTTCGCGCCGATCATTCATGCCGCCTCGGGCTATGATCTGATCATGATGGAATATCAAGGGGCCGGCGACCAACCGCCCCCCACCCGCTCCACCGTGGCCGACATTCTGGGCGCCACCCATGCCCTGGGCGCCATCAACGCGGCCCTGGTGCAGCGCCTGAGCCGGGGCCAGGGCCAGAGGATCGACGTGGCCATGATGGATGCCATGCATAATATGTTGGCCTACGAATACCAGGCCGCCCAGATCGAGGCGCCGGAGCGGCCCATTGTCTTTTCGCCCCTGCGGACATCGGATGGTTTCGTCATGGTGGCGCCGGTCAGTCCAGCCAATTTCAAGGGCTTGGCGGATGCCGCCGGCCGCCCGGATTTGCTGGAAGACGCGCGTTTCGCCGAACCCAAGGCGCGGGTGCGAAATTGGGACCAACTGCTGGCCGAGGTCGAGATCTGGTCCCAGCGGCGGACCACCGATGAATGCGAGGGCGCCGTCCTGGCGGCGGGCTGCCCCTGTACCCGTTATCTTCAGATCGGCGAATCCATGGCGGAGCCGCAAGTCGCCGCGCGCGGCGCGGCGGTGGAGATGGCGGACGCCGGCGAATCCTACTTGGTGGCCAATTGTCCGGCGCAATTCCAGGGCAGCGATGTGGGGGCGAGGCCCTGGGTCGCCAGCCTGGGCCAGCATACGGCGGAGATCCTGGCGGAAGTCGGCCTGACCCCGGACTGACCGGTCGCCCTATTGCCGGCCCGCCTATTGCTTGGACTGTGGTCTTGAGGTATTTACACTTGAAGCACGTGATATAGGACATGGCATGGGAACCGACGGATTGAATGGCAAGCGCATTCTGTTGATCATAAGCGGCGGTATCGCCGCTTATAAGTCATTGGACCTAATCCGCCGCCTGAAGGAACGGGGGGCCGGCGTCCGCTGCGTCCTGTCCGCCGGCGGGGCGCAATTCGTCACGCCGTTGTCGGTGGCGGCACTGTCGGAGGAAGCGGTTTTTCAGGAGCTGTTTTCCCTGAAGGATGAAAGCGAGATGGGACATATCCGTCTCTCCCGCGAGGCCGACCTGCTGGTGGTCGCGCCGGCCAGCGCCGATTTGATGGCGAAGATGGCGGCCGGATTGGCCGACGATTTGGCCTCGACCATTTTGCTAGCCACGGACAAGCCGGTTTTGCTGGCCCCGGCGATGAATACGCGCATGTGGGAGCATCCCGCGACCAGAAGAAATTTCCAGACCCTGCTGGATGACGGCCTGACCGCGATCGGACCCGGCCAGGGCGATCTGGCCTGCGGCGAGGTGGGCGCGGGGCGCATGTCGGAGCCTTTGGAAATTGTCGCCGCCATCGAAGGGCTGCTGGGGGAAGAGGCGCTGGACAAGCCATTGCGGGGCCGCAAGGCCATCGTCACCTCCGGCCCCACTTACGAAGCCATCGACCCGGTGCGTTATCTGGCCAACCGCTCTTCGGGCAAACAGGGCCATGCCATTGCCGGCGCCTTGGCCCGCCTCGGCGCCGAGGTCGTGCTGGTCGCCGGGCCCAACAATCTGGCCGATCCGAGCGGGGTCACCGTGCGGCCGATCGAAACCGCAGCGCAGATGCTGGCGGCCTGCGAAGCCGCCCTGCCGGCGGATATCGCGGTTTGCGCTGCCGCCGTCGCCGATTGGCGGGTTGCGGGCGAAGCCGAACAGAAGCTGAAAAAGGACGCCGGCGGCCAGCCCCCGGCCCTGACCCTGGTCGAAAATCCCGATATTCTGAAAACCCTCAGCCAATTGAATGGCGGCCGGCCGGATCTGGTCGTGGGGTTCGCGGCCGAGACCGAAAAGGTCATCCAGCATGCGCAAGGCAAACGCACGCGCAAGGGCTGCGACTGGATCGTCGCCAACGACGTGGGCCCGGGCACGGGCGTCCTGGGCGGCGATGAAAACACCGTGCATTTAATCACCGCCGAAGGCGTGGAAAACTGGCCCACCATGGCCAAGGGGGCGGTGGCGGCCGCCTTGGCCGAACGCATCGCCGATTATTTCGGATCCGAATAGATTTATGCCCGCGGTTCCCGTGCAACGACTGCCTCATGGCGCCGGTCTACCCTTGCCCGAACGGGCCACCGAAGGCAGCGCGGGCATGGATCTGCGCGCCGCCGTCGAGGCCGACGTTGAACTGTCCCCCGGCGCCAGGGTCTTGATCCCGACCGGCATTGCGCTGGCGTTGCCAAACGGTTTCGAGGGCCAGATACGGCCCCGTTCCGGCCTGGCCTTGAAGCATGGGGTTACCGTATTGAATAGTCCGGGCACGGTGGACGCGGATTACCGGGGCGAGGTTGGCGTGCTGCTGATCAACCATGGTGAAGATCCGTTCGTCGTCCGCCGCGGCGACCGTATCGCCCAATTGATTATCGCCCCGGTGGCCGAGAGTTCCTTGCAGGAAGTCGATGCGCTGCCTGAAAGCGGGCGGGGCGCGGGCGGTTACGGCTCAACGGGAAGCGGAGCCTAGGCGATGTTGCGGCTGTCGAGGAAAACCATGTACGTGCTGGAAGCGGTATTGGATATCGCCTGCAACGCCCGCCCCGATCCGGTGCAATCCAAGGATATCGCCCAACGCCAAGGCATTCCGCAACGCTATCTTGAGGGCGCCCTGCAAAATCTGGTGCGCGCCGGCGTCCTGCGCGGCGTACGCGGACCCAAGGGCGGCTACCGCCTTGCCCGCGAGCGCCGGCGCATCACCGTTGCCGAAGTGGTCCGCCTGATGGAAAGCCAGGAAGAGCGGGACGGCGAGGACGGGAAGCTATCGATCTCTCCCCTGGGCCGGGCCGTGGTGCAACCCCTGTGGCGGGATCTGCACGCCGACATGCTGAGCCGCCTGGAAAAGGTCAGCCTGGAAGACCTGTTCCGCCAGGCCCGCCAGGCGGGCGTCGCCGACGGCGCCGGGACGGGAGAAAACCGCGCGGAATTTGATATCTGATGACGGCGGATCGCAACGGCATGGCGCCGCGCCGCACCGAAGGACGGGGGCGGGTTTACGATTCGATCATCGATACCATCGGCGACACGCCTTTGGTCCGCCTCTCGCGGCTGCAACGGGATGCGGGCGTCAAGGCCCGGATTTTAGCCAAACTGGAATTTTTCAACCCCCTCGCCTCGGTCAAGGACCGCATCGGCGTCGCCATGATCGAGGCCATGGAACAAGCCGGCGTCATTGATCCCGAAACCGTGCTGGTCGAACCCACGTCGGGCAACACCGGCATCGCCCTGGCCTTTGTCTGCGCCGCCAAGGGCTATCGGCTGATCCTGACCATGCCCGAAAGCATGTCCATGGAACGCCGCAAAATGCTGTTGCTGATGGGTGCCGAATTGGTTTTGACCCCGGCCGGCAACGGTATGTCCGGAGCCATCACCAAAGCCGAAGAACTGGTGGCGGAGATCGGCGACGCCATCATGCTGCAGCAGTTTGAAAATCCCGCCAACCCGGAAGTCCATCGCCTCACCACGGCGGAAGAAATCTGGGCCGATACCGATGGTGGTGTGGACGTGGTGATTTCCGGCGTTGGCACAGGCGGCACACTTACGGGGGTAGGAGAATTGCTTAAATCCCGCAACTCATCATTGCTGATGATTGCGGTCGAGCCCGAGGACAGCCCCGTGTTATCCGGCGGCAAACCCGGCCCTCACAAAATTCAGGGCATCGGCGCGGGCTTTGTCCCGGGCAATTTGAACACCGAGATCATCGACGAGGTCATCACCATCGCCAACCAAACGGCGTTCGAGACCGCGCGCATGGCGGCGCGCATGGAAGGGCTACCGTGCGGCATTTCATCGGGGGCGGCATTGGCGGCGGCGTTCGAAGTCGCCGCCCGGCCGGACATGGCGACCAAGACCATCGTCACCATTTTGCCGTCCATGGCGGAACGCTATTTGTCGACGCCGTTGTTCGACGACTTGTAGACGCGGCGCGGGTTCATGGAATTCACCAAAGACCAGATCGAGCGTTACGCCCGGCACATCATTCTGAAAGACGTCGGCGGCGCGGGCCAGGCCAAGCTGTTGGGGGC
>JAYGEB010000482.1:0-5263 GCA_046582595.1 Alphaproteobacteria bacterium
AGTTTGGCAATCTCAAAATGGTCTGACCGTCAGGCGATGGCCACGCACTCGATCTCGATATCGAAGGGCATGGGCCAGGAACCAACGGCGGCGAACGTGCGCGCCGGCGGGTCGTGCCGGAAATAGCGGGCGTAGACCTCATTGATGGCGGCGAAATAGCCGGAGTTGGCGGCGTACACGGTACACTTCACCACCTTGTCCAGGGATGAACCCGCCGCTTCCAGGCAGGCCTTGAGGTTTTCCAGAACCTGTTCGGTCTGCGCCGCGATATCGCCCTGGATCAGTTCGCCCGTGTCCCGGTCGATGGGCGGCATCCCGGAAACAAATACGAAGCCCCCGGCCTTGACCGCCGGCGAGAGGGGAATATTGGATTTCTCCAACATTTCGGTAATGCCGAGGACGGCGATGCACTGCTTTTCCATATCTGAACCCTTCTGGTTTCGCGCCCAATTTCATGACAAGTTTAGGCCATGACCGCTCTATATGACAGCATCGGCGCCGGATATGATGTCCGCCGCCGGGCCGATCCGGGCATTGCCGCCCATCTGGCCAACGCCTTGGGACCAACGGGAGACGGTGCGTTCCTGGATCTGGCCTGCGGCAGCGGCAATTACACCATTGCCTTGGCCGGGCTGGGCCATGATCTGACGGGGTTGGATGTGTCCTCGCGCATGCTGGTGGCGGCGCGGGCAAAATCCAGCCAGGTGAATTGGGTTCTGGGCGCCGTGGAGAGTTTGCCGTTCCGGGACCGGACCTTTCAGGGCGCGCTCTGCACCCTGGCGATCCACCATTTCGATGGCCTGGCGGCGGCGTTTCGGGAATGCCACAGGGTCCTACGATCGCGCGGGGTCTTTGCCTTGTTCACCGGCGAGGCCGGGCAAATGCGGAACTATTGGCTGAACGCCTATTTCCCCATGGCCATGGCGCGCTCCATCGCCCGCATGCCCGAGCGGGCGGACATCGAACGCTGTCTGCGCGGCGCGGGCTTTCGGGAGATATCATTCACGCCCTATTGGGTGGGCGGCGATCTACGGGATCATTTTCTCTACAGCGGCAAGAACAACCCGGATTTCTATTTTCATGCAGAGGTCCGGGCTGCCATTTCAACGTTTGCCCAACACGGCGATGAGCGGGAAATCCGTGACGGCGTCGCGCGCCTGCGGGCCGATCTGGCGAACGGGCACTTCGAGACGGTCAGGCGGTGCCACGGTTCGGGCCTTGGCGATTACATCTTCGTCAGCGCCATCGCGTCATAAGCCCATCTGCGCCAGGATGGCCGGCAGCACGGGTCCGTCCGGATCGCCCATGGCCGCCGTCATGTCGAAGTGATCGGCGCCGGGCACCTCCATGTATTCCGCGCCAATGCCGTTGGCCTGGCAAAGATCCACGTAAGTCCGGGTCTGTTTGATCCATTCCTCCGTCTCGCCGCCGCCCACGGGCACCAGCAAGGGCAGGTCCCGGCGCGGCAGGTTTTGCAGCGGGGAGACCGAGGCAAGCATCTCGGGCGTCAGGCCAATGACCTCGTTGACGGTGATGGCCAGCACCGGTTCGGGGTCATAGACCCCGGTCAGCAGCGCCGCGCCCTTGATCACGTCGAGGGGCAAACCATCGGCCTGCCAGTCATGGGCCAGCATCATGGCGCCCAGATGCCCGCCGGCGGAATTGCCGGAGATGAAAATTCGCTCCGGGTCGCCGCCCCATTCGGCGACATTGCCATGGGTCCAGGAAATCGCGCGGACCATCTCGGCGATGATTTCGGGCAGGGTCACATCCGGACAAAGATCGTAATTGACGATCACCACGCAGGCGCCGGCCTCGGTGAAAGGTTCGGCTAGAAAGCTGACGTCGGATTTGTCCTGGGCCCGCCAATAGCCGCCATGGATATAAAGCTGCACTGGCGCGCCATCGGCCTCGGCGGGAAAGATATCCAGCACCTCCTTGGCGCCGGGGCCGTAACGCTGGTCGTAGACGCCCTCGATGCGGCAGCGCGCCTCGGCGGATGCGGTGGTGCGGGCATCGATCTTGCCCTGGTGGTCGGGCACCGCCTGGCGCGGATTATATTGCCGCTCAAAATCCTCGACGGAATAGCCCCTTCGATCGATCATCTCGTTTCTCCCCATTTATGCAAACGCCTGTAGGCCGGTCATGGCCCGGCCCAGGATCAGGGCGTGGACGTCATGGGTGCCTTCATAGGTATTCACCGTCTCCAGGTTCACCATGTGACGCATGACGTGATATTCATCCGAGATGCCGTTGGCGCCGTGCATGTCGCGGGCGGTGCGGGCAATGTCCAGCGCCTTGCCGCAGCAGTTGCGTTTGATGATGGATATCATCTCGGGCGCCGCGCGGTGCTCGTCGATCAGGCGGCCGACCCGCAAGCAGGCTTGCAGGCCCAGGGAAATCTCGGTCTGCATGTCGGCCAGCTTCTTTTGCACCAATTGCGTGGCGGCCAGGGGACGGCGGAATTGTTTGCGGTCCATGGTGTACTGCCTGGCGGCTTCCCAGCAGAATTCGGCGGCGCCCATGACGCCCCAGGCGATGCCGTAACGGGCCCGGTTCAGGCAGCCGAAGGGTCCGGACAGGCCCTTGGCCTCGGGCAGATAATTTTCATCCGGCACGAAAACATCTTCCAGCACGATGCTCCCCGTGATCGACGCCTTCAGGCTCATCTTGCCCTCGATCTTCGGTGTCGAAAAGCCCTTGAAATCGCGCTCCACCAAATAGCCGCGGATATCGCCATTGTCATCCTTGGCCCAGATCACGGCCACATCGGCGATGGGTGAATTGGTGATCCACATTTTTTCGCCATTCAAAATCCAGCCGCCGTCCACTTTCTTGGCCTTGGTGACCATGGAACCGGGGTCGGAGCCGTGATCCGGTTCGGTCAGTCCAAAACAGCCCACGTGTTCACCGCTCGCCAGCTTGGGCAGGAACTTTTGCCGCTGCTCCTCCGTGCCGTAGGCATTGATGGGATGCATCACCAGGCTGGATTGCACGGAGGCGGCGGAGCGGTAGCCGCTGTCGACCCGTTCGGTCTCCCGCGCGATCAGGCCATAACAGACATAGGAAAGCCCGGCGCAGCCATAGCCTTCGATGGTCGCCCCCAACATGCCCAACGCGCCCATCTCGGTCATGATTTCACGGTGGAAATGCTCCTGGCGCGAGGCTTCGATGATCCGGGGCATCAGCTTGTCCGTGCAATAGTCACGGATGCTGTCGCGGACCATCCTTTCCTCCTCGTTCAATTGATCCTCCAGCAAGAAGGGATCGTTCCAGGAAAATGATCCGGTCGCGAGATAGTCTGTTTGGCTCTTGGCCCGATCCGTGCCCATTGACCGAAACTCCATAATGTTATCGTTTGGGGATGCTTTCATATGATTTGCCGCCCGGTTTGCCAAGGACAACCGTCGCCGCCGTTCCCTGCCACGTCCCGCGCGTCGTCATCCGGACCCCCGTCGGTTTTCGCCGCAAATCGTTCAAAGACCCGAAATGTCCTTGAATTCACCGCGCCGGGGGGGCACAAAAGGATTGGTTAATAATTCTGTAAGAGATTTTGTGGATACTGGCCGGATCAGCCGTGGGACGGGGCGGCGGCTGGGAAAGCTGCAAGGGGGTAGGAAGAGTGGACTACAACGGAATTTTCGCGGACAGGCTGGCAGATCTTCGCAACGAGGGACGGTACCGCGTTTTTGCCGAGCTGGAACGTCAAGTCGGCAATTTCCCCAAGGCGACCCGCCACCATGACGGCGGGCAACAGGATGTCACGGTTTGGTGTTCCAACGACTATTTGGGCATGGGCCAGAACAAAGACGTGCTCGCCGCCATGCATGCGGCCTTGGACAAGGTCGGCGCCGGTTCGGGCGGCACCCGCAATATATCGGGCACCAATCACTATCATGTCTTGCTGGAACGGGAATTGGCGGATCTGCATGGCAAGGAAGCCGCGTTGCTGTTCACCTCCGGTTACATTTCGAACGAAGCGACCCTGTCAACCCTGGTCAAGGCGCTGCCGGGACTGATTATATTCTCCGATGCCTTGAACCACGCCTCGATGATCGACGGCATCCGCCACGGCGGCGGCCCGAAGCGGATTTGGCGCCATAACGATGTCGATCACCTGGCGGCACTGCTGGCCCAGGCCGATCCCAAGGCGCCGAAGATCGTGGCCTTTGAATCGGTTTACTCCATGGACGGCGATATTGCCCCCATCGCCGAGATTTGCGATGTGGCCAAAAAATACGGCGCCCTGACCTACCTTGATGAAGTCCACGCCGTGGGCATGTATGGTCCCCGTGGCGCCGGCGTGGCGGCCCGTGACGGCGTCATGGACCGGCTTGATATTATCGAAGGCACCTTGGCCAAGGCGTTCGGCGTCATGGGCGGCTATATTACCGCCAGCTCCGATCTGGTCGACGTGATCCGCAGCTACGCCTCGTCCTTTATCTTCACCACCTCCATCGCGCCGGTCATCGCGGCGGGCGCCCTGGCCTCAATCCGCCACCTTAAATCTTCCGAGGTGGAGCGCCGCCGCCATCAGGAACGGGCGGCAAGGTTGAAGCGGATATTCAGCGAGGCGGAACTGCCCCTGATGCCGTCGGTCAGCCATATCGTGCCCTTGATGGTCGGCGACGCGGCGCATTGCAAACAGGTCTCGGATGAATTGCTGGATGAATTCGGTATTTATGTCCAGCCCATCAACTATCCCACCGTGCCACGGGGCACGGAGCGCCTGCGCTTTACCCCGTCGCCGTTTCACAGCGATGCCATGATGGCCGAACTGGTGGCGGCGTTGAAAGTGGTATGGGCGCGTCTGGACCTGCGCCGGGCCGCCTGAGCCCGGTCGGAATGCGTTTTGCCCCCGAATTCCGGACACTGGCGCGGCTATCTGGTGGAGTTCCAGACCATCGGTAATGCCGTTAAGGTATCCGCGATCGACCCGGAAACGTTGGTCGAGGTATCCATAATCGGTCCCGTTTCCGCCTCGGAATCGGACCTGTCCCGTCTGGCGGCGCGGAAGCTGGAATATGTGCTGAAAAAGCGGACCCAACGGCTCGATACCCAGCCCGGTATAAAAGTCTAGGGCGCCACCACGGGGATCCCGCCATGAAAACCTTGAGATATACCGCCCAGATCCTGGGCGCGGTTGCCGGATTGGCATTTTTGGCGGCTACGGGCGCCAGGGCCGAGATCATCATTGGCACCGCCGGGCCCATGCAGGGGCCCTTCGCGGGCCTGGGCCAGCAAATGAAGCAAGGCGCCGAAA
>JAYGEB010000058.1:0-3697 GCA_046582595.1 Alphaproteobacteria bacterium
CATGGCGTAGGATTGTTCGGACATGCCTTCGTTCAGCATCTGCGAAATCAAGACGGTGGTAATGGTGTCGTAGCCGCCCTTCAACAACGAGGTGCGGGTATATTCGTTGAAGGTCAGGATCACCGCGAAGGCGCAGGCGGAGAACACGCCGGCCCGGATTTGCGGAAACTCGATCTGAATGAAGGCCTGCCAGGCGGTCGCCCCGCAACCGCGCGCCGCCTCGGTCTGTTGTTCGGGGTAGCGGCCCATGGTGATCAGAATGACCACGAAAATATAGGGCAGGGTGTAGATGATCAGGCCCACCAGGGCCGAGAAATAGCCCAGGTCGAACCAGGTATCGAACCAGCTTACCCCGAGCCATTCGCCAATGGTGGCGCAGGCGATGTTCAGGTTCTTGAAGAACACCAACAGGGCCGAGCCAAGAATATCCGCCGGCACGAACAGGGGCGAGAGCAACAATGACACGGTCAGCAGTTTGGCCTGGGTCGCCTTGTAGAACTTGGCGGCGATCAGACCCATGGGCACCGCCACCACCAGGGTAATGGCGGACAGAATCATGGTATTGCCCAGGGCGCCCATCAACAGCAGATCGGAGAATATTTCGCCGTACCATTCGAAAGTGAAAACATACTCCGCGGCGCCGAAGCCGTTCTTGTTGAAGGAAATGTAGATCACGTAGAACACCGGTAGCATCAAGGTGGCGACAAGCAAAAGGGTGTACAGCCATTTCAGCCGGTAACTCCAAACGCTGCTGTAATCATCGCCCATGATATCAATTGATCGGTGTGAGAATACGGGTCAGATCAAACAGGCGGTGGCCGATATAAAGCAGGCCCAATAACGTCGTCATCATGATCGCGTTGACCGCCATGGCCAGGGGAAAATCCAGGGCCGCGATCGCCTGGGTGGCGATCAGCCCGGCATTCACGGCGCCGGGACCGCCGAGAATATTCGGCAACAGGGCCACGCCCAGGCCATTGACGAAGATAAACAGCGCGCCGGCGAAAATGCCGGGTGCCGCCAGCGGTAGAATGACATCGATGAAGACCCGGTGTGGCCGCGCGCCCAAATCGTCACAGATTTCAAAGACATATTTCGGCACCGCCTCCATGGCCAGAAAGCCGGCGAAGACGATGAAGGGCAGAAACGACATAACCTCGCCAATGATCACGCCCATGGGCGTGTACAGAATGGCGGTAATCGGCTCCGTGATGACGCCCAACTCCAGCAACACAGTGTTGACCAACCCGGTCCGCTGCAAAACTGGGCGCAGGGCAAAGATACGGATAATCTCGGATACCATGAAGGGCAGGATGAACAGCAATATCACCCTGTGCTGGGCGACTTGGGGGATGCGACGGCGGATAAATACCGCCACGGGAAAGCCGAAGACGAAGGCCACCACCACGGACACGGAGGAATGCATCATGGATGCGAGAAAATTCTCCAGCCGGGCCGAGAAGAAGAAATTCTCGTAGGAAAACAGGGTAAAGCCCGGCTTCATCCAGAACATGGTCCTCTCGAACACCGACCAGACCACGGTCAAGGCCAGGGGCAGCGCGAAAAACAACACCATGAAGACGATGGGCGACAAGAACAACGCCTTCCCGGCCGCCCGTTGCCAGCGCAACCGGGACAACGGCACGGGGGACACCGGATTGCTCCGGCGCCGCCCCCTGTCGTTCCCTTGATTACCCGCGTCGATCATCCACGGTCGATCAAATACGAGGGACTTGGTTAGGCCGCCTGCACCCGTGCCCACCAATCCTGATAGTCCCGAATATGGGTCGGAAAGACGTTCTGCCAGGAATTGCCCTTGACCTTGTAGCGGTCGGCCTTGCCCGCCAGACGGGCCTTGATCAACGCGGCATCGAAGTCCTTGGGATTGGCCGCCACATACTCATTCACGCCTTGCATCTGCGGCCCAAAGCCAAAGGTCGCCAGGGTGCGAGCGCCGAACCAGGTGGAAAGATAAACGTTCATCAGTTTATAGAACGCATCCGACTGGCCGCGCGCCAGGCCGCCCTTGGTCAACATGAAACAGTTGTTCCAGGTCTGATGACCTTCCTTCATGGTGCCGTAGCGGATATCCATCTTGGATTTCTTGGCGGCGACAATCTGGATCGGCTCCCAGCATGAGGACACCAGAACTTCTTCCGAGGCCAGCAAGTTGAGGCCATTGCCAAAACCATCCCAGAATGTGCGGAACTGACCCTTCTTTTTCTGGGCGATGAGGAATTGACAAACACCCTTGACCTCGGCGGCGTTCATATCCGACGGATTGTCGATATCCTGCTTGCCGGATTCCTTGAGATAGATCGCGGTGTTGGTCAGGGTCGGCCCGAAATCGTTCTGCATGGCCGCGCGGCCCTTGAACTGGGCATCGAACAAAGCCTCCCACGAGGTCAAATCGGCGCCGATCTTGTCGTAATTATAGGCCAGGCTGTCGGCGTTCGAGATATAGGGCACGGCGACGATCTTGCCCTTGTGGCGGATGGTATCCGCCGCCGACCCACCCGGATTATAGATCGGCAGGATATTCTTCCAGTTTGGAATTTGCGAGGTATCCAACTCCACCACGGCGCCCTGGGACGCAAGCGCATCTTCCATGCCGCCGCCGTTGTCCGACATGGCGTCGTATAGCTTGGAGCCGTCGCCGACGACCATTTTTTGGATGGCTTCGTCGGCGCGGGCGCTTTTGGCGTTATAGGCGATTTCGATACCCGCCTGTTTGGACATGGCGCTCCAATCCTTGGCGCCCACCTTGGCGATGCCAATGGTCCACAATTTCAACGGTCCGGCCGCCTGAGCGCTTGACAGACCGAACGTGCCCGCGGCGCCAACGGCCGCCATGGCCGTCGCGCTTTTCAGTAACATGCGTCGATTGAATTCAAGCTGGTTCATGATTGCTCCCCAAATATTTTCTTTCGCAGCGGCCAAACCGCTGCCATTGGCTCTTTTGAGCAAAGGCAATATTACACATTTGACACCGGAGATAAACGTCTACCGCATGGCAGGGTTGCGCCCTTTAGGCGCGCAAATCCGTATAAACGATGGCAGTATGTCCGCGGAAAATTGGGGCCGAATTTGAATGACCGGTTTGCGCGCGATCTTTGCCGCCAGCAGCGGCAATGCCAGGGGTATCGCCTGGATGTTCTTGGCCGGTTTGATATTCGTTTTCGTCACCGGGGCGGTGCGCCATCTGAGCAGCTCCATTCACCCCATACAGTTGGCCTTCTTGCGCTATGCCATCGCCCTGATCTTTTTGGCGCCGGTCTTTTGGCGGGAAATTCGCGGCTACCGCAATCGCCCGCGCCGTTATGGGTTGCATGTCGCGCGGGGATTGTTGCAGGCCGTGGGCGTGATGTTGTGGTTTTATGCCATGGCCAACATTCCCGTGGCGGAGGTTACCGCGCTGGGTTTCACGGCGCCGATTTTCGCCACCATCGGCGCCGCGCTGTTCCTGGGCGAGAAGCTCTACATGCGCCGCATTTCGGCCGTGCTGTTCGGCTTCGTGGGCGCCATGGTAATTCTGCGGCCAGGGTTGCATGTTATCGAATGGGGCGCCATCGCGCAATTGGCCGCCGCGCCGCTGTTTGCCGCCACCATGCTGATCGGCAAACGGCTGACGGACACCGAGAACAACGGCGCCATCGTCGCCGCCCTCGGGCTTTGTGTCGCCATCGCCCTGTTGCCC
>JAYGEB010000074.1:0-2067 GCA_046582595.1 Alphaproteobacteria bacterium
ATCGCCGCGCTTGCCGCCATCGTAAATCTCGGCCAGCGCAAGGAGACGGCGGCTCTGTCCAGCGTCCTTCGACGCCTTGGCCAATCGCCGCAATCCCGGACCATCAAAATCTTCCCGTAACGCAACCGTTCTGCCCATGGCAAACCCCTGAACAATGTTCGCCTCATTGATTCAGACTTTTGGTCGCTTGGGAATCCCCCTATGGAGTCTCGCTTAATGCTCGTTGGTATAAGCGGGTAATGAAAGCTGTCCAGCCTGTCGTTCTCTGCGTTGATAAAGCCTTACAGGCAATCGACCGATTCGGGCTCCGGGGCCACCAGCAAAGATTGGATAATGCCGCGTTGCGGTTCTTCCTTCAGCGATGCGCTGTCTGGGTCGCGCCGCAGGCCAAGCAGCGCCAAGGTCAGCCGATGGGTCTGCATGCGGTGCTTGATGACCTCGATCAACCTGGTCGCGCACAACAGGCAGGCTTTCACGAGAATCGGATAGGCGTAGCCATGGTCATGGCTTGCGGCGTCGTTCCCAACGAACAGCCTGGCGAATTCTACCGGCGCATCCTGATGATGCAAAATTTCGCTAAGAATCCTGGTTTCGAGGTCGCGCATAAGAGATTGCAGGCTATTGTCCATCAACGACCGGTCGAATTCGCTGCGGGCATCGTCGCCTTCGTCGAATAAGGCGGCGGCAATCCTCTCAAGAGCGACTTGATTGGTAAGGGCCTTGTGTCTGGCCCGGGCTAAAAGGGCATCGGTGTTAAGAACATCCGCACCATTATGTTTTATCATTTAGTCCTTTCAATAAAACCGAAGTCAACAGCTAAAATATTTATGAAATCTTAAACAAATATTATCCCTGGAAACCGCCATTCACCGGATTTTTTCTCCATTGACCTGATAGGACACGGGAATTGATCAATTTTACCATGGACCATTTACCACATACTCGTCACGAAGCGATTCTGGTGCATCAGATATAATATGAGGAAACCCATTAACCCTTGGCGCACTCTGCGGTGGTATGGGCCCTGGGATGACACCGGACAGCGCGTGCAGAGCGCCGGGAGCGGGGCGGGATGGTGGGGAAGGGTAAACTCCCGCCAGAGGTGGGCCGGGCCCCGCCAGAGGCCGCTACAACCGCTCGGCGGAGGCCAGAATTTTCCGGATCAAAGCTATGGCCTGCGTATAACAACGCATGTCGTTGTAAAGCGCGGCGCGCTTCACCAGGTCGTCGGGCAGCGCATCGACCAGCCTAAACCATAACGGCGCCGACCCCTGGCTGCCCAAAGACCATATATAGCGGCCTTCCTTGGGCAGCGACCAATGCGCCGGCCAGGGAAGGTCGGTCACGCTGACCGGCCAGGTCGCCTGGAAAAAGCTTTTCGGCGAGGCGCGCAAGCGCAGGATGAGGGGTTCGTCCCGCCTGGGCGGCGTTGATGCATAGAATCCGGGCGCTTCGCCGGCCACCATGCAATAGGTCTTGGTGGCGGCGGTGATCGCATTGAGGTGGACTTCATTCGACCTTTCGGCGCCGCGAACGCCGCCTAGCTGTTCCGTGCTTCTTCCGCTCACTTCGGCGAGTTCGAGCAGGCTGGGGAGGATGCCGTTGCCGACATCGTCATCGTTTTGCCGGTTGAACCGATCGAACAGATCAGCCGCCGGTTCATGAAACGGACCGTCCTTGCGGATAATCTGACCATTGCGCATGATGATGAGGATATAGCCCGTATCCTCGATATCGATCCTGGTGTTGCGATCGATCGGGGTATCGGCCTCGGGCGTCGCCGACACGGCCTCGATAACGAATCCCTGTGGTTCGGCGGCCACCGCCGCGGCCATGAATATCGCCAAGGCGCAAACGGCGAACGCCAAGGTCTTTATGAAGCGATTCAATGCATAGACTCTGGTCATGAATAAAGATTTATCAAACAATGCACGATGAGCGCAATGACGACCGTCACGTTATGTTGATTATCTGATCGTCGCTGAGATTGGCTGGAATCACCACCAGCGGCGCCGCCAGATGGCCGAGCAGTTTCCCGGCGAGAAAAGTGACCAGGCTGAAGTCCTG
>JAYGEB010000209.1:0-11425 GCA_046582595.1 Alphaproteobacteria bacterium
TGAGCCTGACGGTCTCCCGCGCGTGCCTTGGCTAAAAGCGCTTCGATCCCTTCGTTTTGGGCATTTTTGGGAAAGGCATGGGGCACGTAATCCGCCGGCAGCGCGGCCCAACCAGGCACGCTCAGCCAGAATGGCGCCCACAAACAGGCCAACAGCATGACCGCGCCGCGCGGGAAAAATAATTTAGCGGCAAGCACGCGGCCCGGGCCCAACCTTATTCGGGGGCCAGGGATCTGACACTGCCTTTCACGGCGGACGCATTCAACTTGCCCAGCATGTCCCGGCCACGATCGGTCAGGCGGCAGACCAGCCAATCCGGCTTCAAGGGGTTGGCGAACCAGGGTTCGGCCCAGCCGGCCTTGACGCAGGAACGAATGGTGCGCACATCGATTTCCTGGCCCAAATCGTCAAACAGGGGCAATTTGCCCCCCGGCTGCGCGATGCCCCAGCTTAAATATCGAATTTGGCTTTTGCTTGGCTTTGCCATGGCGGCAAGACTATTCCAATTTGCCGGGAAGGCAAAGCATGCGCTGGTTCAATGGCTTGGCCGCGTTAACCATTTACCGATTCGAAAAAAGTTCCCAATCTTGATTCATTAATGATATTCAGTACTTGACAAAATGGTGCGGCGCAACATATAACCCCTGTGTTCCACGGTAACATACCCTTGTTAATCAAATGGCGAGAGCGGATTATGCTTCAAATCAAGCCGCGCCGGGGGTGCCTTTGGCCCATGTGGCCTCATGGCGACCACCCGTCCCACGAATACTGCGGTGAACATCGCAGTCACGGCAGTTCCTATTGCGACGAGCATAAGGCGAAATCGATCCGCGATTTAGAGATCGAGCCGCGTCAGCCGTTTATTCCGCGCAGGAAAGCCGCCTAGGGCGCCTCCACCCCGCGCTTTGGGGCCGTCCGACGTTGCTGGACGCCCCGGATAATTCCAACATAACAAATTGAGAGACCGGCGCCGCAAGATCGCGGCGGCGCGGTCCCGTGGCCGCGCCGGCCGTCCGCCAGTCATGCTGTAAATAGCGGTTCGGTCAGGCCTGAACCATGCGCTGGATGTGGCCGGCCATGGCCGCCAGGATTCTGCCGGGCATTTGCTGATGCGGGGCATGGCCGCAGCCGGGCAGAAACAAGGTCGTGGCTTGCGGACCGATACCCTGTTCGATGGCCCGGCATTGGGCAATGGTGCCGTATTCGTCGTCGGCGCCCTGAATGACCAGGGTCGGCACGGGCCCATCGGCGCAGACACCAGGCAAATATTTTTCCAGATTCCATGTGTTGAAGCCCGCGCCCAGCCACGGCTCCGACCAGCCGCGAAAGGCGCAATCCACGTTGTCGCCGTGATACTTCGCCATCCGGGCGCGCAAATCGGTGGTGTCATAGGTCTCCCGCATGGCCCGGATGGCATTGACGTTGCGATCTTCCATGAACACATGCGGCGCTTCCAGGATCATGCCGGCCAGCCCCTTGGCCGGGGTTCCGCCGGCATAGATCAACGCAATGGAGGCACCGTCGGAATGACCGACCAGGATTGCCCGCCCGATCCCCGCCGCCGCCAGCAGGGCCGGCAAGACCTCCAACCCTTCATCATGCATATAGGTTATGGGCCGGGGCAACGCGCACGGGTCGGAGCCGCCATAGCCGAACCGGCTATAGACAAGGCCGCCCAACCCGGTCGCCTGAACCAGCTTCGCGGGAAAATCCCGCCATAGGGCAATGCAACCCAAACCTTCGTGCAGAAAGACCAGCGTCGGCGGTCCGTCCGGGTCGGGGCTGGGCGCGGGGCCCAGCCATGCGCATTCCAGGCGCCGCCCGGCGACCTCGATGCCGTCATAAGCCCGGAGCATCAATCGCGCAGCTTGAAACGTTGGATCTTGCCCGTCGCCGTCTTCGGCAATTCCTCCGCGAAGGCGATCCAGCGGGGATATTTGTAGGGCGCCAGGCGGTCCTTGACGAATTGCTGCAATTCCGCCGCCTTTTCATCGCCGCCGCCGCCCGCCTTCAGCACCACGAACGCCTTGGGCTTGATCAAACCGTCCTGGTCGGCATGACCGACCACGGCGGCCTCCAGGACGCCGTCATGGGCCATGAGGGCGGATTCCACCTCGAACGGCGAAACCCAGATGCCGCCGACCTTCAGCATATCGTCGGAGCGCCCGGCATAGATGTAATAGCCGTCCGCGTCACGGATATACTTGTCCCCCGTGCGGGTCCAGGAGCCCTCGAACATGGCGATGCTCTTTTCCCGGTTGTTCCAATAATAGGGCGCCGACGACGGCCCGCTGACCAGCAGTTCGCCGATCTCTCCCCGGGCCGCCTCCGCGCCGGTATCGTCCGTGACCCGGCAGCGATAGCCCGGAACCGGCAGCCCGGTGCTGCCATGGCGGATCTGGCCGGGACGGTTGGAGAGGAAGATATGCAGCATCTCGGTCGAACCGATACCATCGAGAATATCCACGCCGAAACGTTCGCCCCAACGCCTGGCCACGTCCTCCGGCAACGCCTCGCCGGCGGAAACGCAATGGCGCAGGCTGGGCGACGAGGCGGTGCGGTCAAGGCTCTCATCGGCCAGGATGCCGGCGTACAGCGTGGGCACGCCATAGAATATCGTCGCCTGGTTGTCCCGGATGCGGGCCATGACCGCATCCGGCGTCGGCCGCCCGGCCATCAGCACGGCGGTGGCACCCACCGCCATGGGAAAGGTCAGGGCATTGCCCAGGCCATAGGCGAAGAACAGCTTGGCGGCGGAATAGACTACGTCGTCCGCCCGAATGCCCAGCACGCCCATGCCATACAGCACGGCGGTGTGGATCATGTCGCTTTGCAAATGCGGCGCGCCCTTGGGCCGGCCGGTGGAGCCGGAGGAATAGAGCCAGAAGGCGACATCGTCGGCGGACGTCGCCGCCGCCGTCAATTCGGCGCCGGCATCCTTGAGCAAGGCGGCCATGGTCATATGCCCGCCCCCATCTTCGACACCATCCGCCTCGCCGGTGACAATGACATGTTGCAGATCGGGCAACTGGTCCAGGATCGGCGCCACCACGGCCAACAGATCGGCGCTGACCACCAGGGCCCGGGCGCGGCTGTCCCGCAGCATGTAGTTATAATCGTCCGTGGTCAGCAGGGTGTTGACCGGCACCGCCACCATGCCCGCCTTGATGGCGCCAAAAAAGGCGATGGGAAAATCGGTGCCGTCCAATTGCAACAGCAGCACCCGTTGTTCCGCTTGCAGCCCCAGATCCCGGAGGGCATTGCCGAAGCGGTTCACGTCCGCCAGCAATTCGCCGTAGGTTAGGCTGCCGTGATCGTCGATGAAGGCGACCTTGCCGGCGAAACCTTCCTCCACCCGCCGGTCCACGAAATCCACGGCAACGTTGTAGTCGCGCGGCACCGTCACCACCGGCGGGTCTTGCGATAAATCGAATGCGCTGTAGCTGTTCATGATGCCTCCCCCTTCGCCGTTCGCCTATTCCGCCAATAGTTCAAGCCATTCCCTGGCCCAGGCGACGCCGGCCTCTTCGGGCAACTCATCGCTCGAGGCATTGTGGCGCATGACCTCGCCCACCCGTTGGGCGCCCAGGCCCTGCAACAGTTCATCGAACCGCGCGCCGCCCTGGTTGTAGGTATCGGCGTAGGTGCTGTCGCCCAGGCCGATGACACCATAGCGCAGTTTGGACAGATTGGGCCGTTGTTCGATCAACGCCTCGTGCAGTTCCATGGCGTTGTCGGGCACATCGCCCTGGCCGTAGGTCGAGGTGCATATGAGGACCAGGTCGGTCATGAACAGAACATCGGGCCTCAGGCCGTCCATATCCAGGATCTCGACCTCATAGCCCGCCGCTTGCAACACCGGGGCGACGTCTTCGGCGACAATTTCCGCCGTTCCCGTGATGGTGCCGACCAATATGGCGATGGACCGCGCCATGCCTCTCCCCCAACCAATCCCTGGAATGAAAATGATATATACTGCATTTTTTATTAGATAAACAATAAAAAAGAATTATAATGCATGTATTGCAAGACGTTTTCCATGAGGTGCCCCATGGCATTGGAGCAAGCGGACGGAGCCGGCGGCGATGGCCGTTATCTGGCTCTGTTGGGCGAACGGGTCCGCGCCGCCCGCTCCCGGCGCGGCATGACGCGCAAGCTTCTATCGCTGGAGAGCGGCGTGTCGGAGCGTTATCTGGCGCAACTGGAAAGCGGCCGGGGCAACGTCTCGATCATCCTGTTGCGCCAAATCGCGGCCTCCATGCGCCTGCCCCTGGCCGATCTGGTCCAGGACGGGCCGGACCGGCCGGTCGAGCTGTCCTTGATTTTGGAACAATTGAGCCAATTGAACCAGGACGACCTGACGGACCTGCATGGCTACTTGCGCCGGCGTTATTCTCCCAACGCCAAGCAGAATGGCCGCATTGCCCTGATCGGCCTGCGCGGCGCCGGCAAGAGCACATTGGGCGCCGCCCTGGCCAAGCGCCTGGAGGTTCCGTTCGTGCAATTGAACAAACGGATCGAGGAGGCGGCCGGCATGGACCTGGACGAAATATTCGATCTCCTTGGCCAGGCCGCCTTCCGCCGGCTGGAGCGGCAATGCCTGGACCGGGCGATCGAGGAACACGGCCGCGCGGTGCTGGAAACCGGCGGCGGCCTGGTCACGGAACCGGGCACCTACGAACGCCTGCTTTCATCTTGTCACACCATCTGGCTGCAGGCCGCGCCCGAGGAACACATGAACCGCGTCGCCACCCAAGGCGACCAACGCCCCATGGCCGGCAACCGCCAGGCCATGGACGATTTGCGCCGCATCCTATCGGCCCGCGAAAGCCTCTACCGCAAGGCCGACGCCACCCTGGATACCTCGGGGCGGGCGATTGGCGCCTGTTTGGATGAACTGGTGGCGATGTGTCCTGGCGGTGATTAGGGGGATTTTTTTGCGGCGACGTAATACCTATTATTCAATAGAGTATTCAGCAATTTTCATGAACATTGCGGTGAATTATTTACTACGTCACCATAATTAAATGTGATGAGGTTTTCCCCGCCGCCCTAAATATTGACCGGCCGCACGTCCACGAAACCGGTGTTGTAGGTGGAGGCGCCGCAGGGGGCCGAGACATCGTTGGTCAGGGCGTTGGCGCAGCCTTCCGTGTCGATGCCGTCGCCATCGGGCGTGAACCAGGCGCCTTCCGTCATGGCGGTGACGCCCGGCGCGATGTCCGCCGTGACCTTGGCGGGCAGGACGGTGGCGCCGTTGGCGCTGAAGACCTTGACCATCTGGCCGTCGTGGATGCCCCGGGCCTCGGCATCGTCGGGGTGTATCCAGACGCAGTCGGGATCGACCTGGCCCAGTTTCTCCTGATTGCCGTGGATGGAATGGGTCCGGGCCCGGGACTTGGCGCTGCACATCCGCAGGGGATAGGCCGCCTCCCCGTCAAGATGGGGCACCCAGGTCGGGATCGGCGCCATGGCGCCCAGGCCGTAGGGATCGGGGTTGTCCGCCAGGGTGGTGCAATAAACCTCGATCTTACCCGACGGCGTCGAGAATTTGTGGTTTTCCGGATCGCGGATTTGATCGGCGAAGGCGACGGCATCATCCGGCGCGGGAAAGCGCGCCACGCCCTGTTCCCGGAAGGCCTCGAAATCGTCAACCGCGTCCTTGGTCAACTCCCGCAGCCAGGCGGTCTCGTCCTTGTCGTTGTACCCTTCGATGCCGACGCGGTCCGCCAGATCGGTGAAGATATCCAGATCGTTGCGGCATTCGTACATCGGCGCGATCGCCTGATCCATGTATATGGCGTAGTGGCCGGCGCCGGCCCAGGGCACATGCACATCGTTGCGTTCCCAGAAAGTCGTCGCGGGCAGCACGATATCGGCATGGCGGGTGGTGGGGGTCAGAAAATGGTCCTGGCCAACGATAAATTCGACATTGTCCAGGTTCGCGGCCACTTTCGCGGCATTGGGGCATTGGTTGAAAAGATCGCCGCCGGCGGAATAAATCAGTTTGATGTCGGCGGGATAGCCGCCGCTTTTACCCCGCTGCAACAGATCCGCCAGCAGGGGCGTGGAGACTTTCGAATTGATGGGGTTTTGTCCGGCCGGGAAGCTGGTGATATCGCCCCGCCCGGTGGCGCCGTTCGAGACGCCGGAATTGCCGCCAACAACGCCCACGTTGCCGGTGATCGCAGCCAGGGCATAGGCGGCGCGGTGAAACTGTTCACCATGGGCGGTGCGGCCCGGCGCATACCCGGCCTGCAGGGCGGCGGGTTTGGCGGTGCCGAATTCAATCGCCAGACGGCGGATCGTCGCGGCGGGAATGCCGGTAATGCCGGCGGCCCATTCCGGCGTCTTCGGCGTGCCATCCCCCTGCCCCATCAAATAGGCGCGGTAGGAGGCGCCAGCCGGCGCGCCCTCGGGCAATCCCGCCTCGTCGAAGCCCAGCACATGGCGGTCGCAATAGGCCTGATCGTGCAGACCTTCCGAGACGATGACCTGGGCCATGGCGATCAGGGCGGCGGTGTCGGTGGAGGGGCGGATATAGACATGCTCGTCGGCCAATTGCCGGGAAGTGCGGGTCCGCCGGGGGTCGATGCAGACGATGCGGACGCCCTGTTCCTTGGCCTGCTTCAGATACGGCATGGTGCCGGTGCCAAAGTGGCCGTCGCCCGGCGACCAGCCCCACATCCAAATCAGCTTTGAATTGACATAGTCGGTCGGCTCCCGCCCGGCCGCCTTGTAGGGCCGGTCCGGGCCAAAGGTCATGCGCACGGAGAACACCTCCGCCTCGGCCGACATATTCGACCAAAGATCGGTGCAGCCGCCGAACATGTGCAGAAACCGCAACGCCGGCGCCCGGCCGTGCAACATGGACAGGGTGCCCGAACGCGAGCCATCCAGGATCGCCCCATTGCCATAAGTCTCCCGCACGCGAAGCAACTGCGCCGCCACCTCGTCCAGCGCCTGGTCCCAGGAAATGCGTTCGAACTGGCCCGAACCCCGCGGCCCGGTGCGGCGCATGGGATATTGCAAACGATCGGGATGATAGATGCGTTCGATCTGCCCGACGCCGCGCGCGCAGGCGGGCAGCGGCGGATGATCGGGGTTCCAGGCCCGGGCATCGGTGGAAATTCTGGTAATTTTGCCGTCCCGCACATGGGCGTTGACGACGCAGCGGCCGCCGCAATTATGGCCGCAGGTCGAGGTCACCACCCGCTCGCCCGGTTTCGGCGCCAGGCGCGGCGCTTCGTAAATCGTTTGCATGCTCATCCCCGCGCTCCCCGAAATGCGCTCCGCAAAATGCACTACGAAGCCGGAAATCGGCCGATGGCGAATTCCCCATTGCCCCACTATACCGCCCATGGGAAAATATTTGCAGCAATGATATTCGGAGCATTCCCGCCGTGGCGGGGAAACTGGTTTTGCCGGCCCGGCCGCTGGAACGGCGAATGGTTAAATTCCGCAACCAAGCAATCATTGTAAATATCCGAATTCTATAAGAAAATATCCGGTCTTTGTATTCAACGGCGGAATATCCAACGGCAAGCGCGCGGCCGCGCGCCCTGCCATGCTTTGACCAGAGTTCGACAGTCCGGGACAATGACGCATGCGTGCACGACGAACCCTATTGATGCCCCTGCAAGCGCTGCTCGCGGTTCTGATCTTCGCCGCGGGCTCCGGCCCCACGCGGGCCCTGGCGGCGGGCCTGATTTCATTGCCGGGGATAACCTTTTCGGAAGCCTCGCCCAATTTTCGCCTGCTGGCGGCTTCGGGCAGCGGCACCTTGGACGATCCGTTCGTCGTGGTTGAAGAAGTTTTTGGCGAGGGCGAAGTGGTGCTGGCCATCAATGTACATGCGGCGGACTTCGGCAGCCGGGTGAAGACCATGCACGCGGTCGGTTTCGCCCTGCAAAAAGTGGTGATCAACCGCACGTGGTATCTCTGGGATTATTATGCCCTGGAACTGGAATTCGACGTTGGCCGCGGCAGCGACTATTACGACGGCCTGTCATTCGGGCAAAAGGCCCAGGTGAACCGCCCCTTCCAATCCGACCGCTTTGCCGCCGTGGAGGATTTGACCGAGCCGCGCGATGTGATCCGCTTCACCCAGGGTCAGGTCAAGCCCGGCGAGCGGGTGCGTTTTCTCCTGGCCATCACCCATACCGGAATAAAACCCAGTTTTTATCTTGTCCAGCATGTCCGCCCGCCATACGCCCAATTGGACGAGCCGATTACCGCGCCGTACCGGCTAGCGGAATGCGCCCTTGTCATGGGTTCTGAAGGGATAGCCAGATGTCGCAAATAGAGACGCCGGTCACGCAACTGCCGATCCCGGCCGAGCCGATTGATCGCGGGCCCGGCCGCCGCGGTCCCGGCGGCGGCCCGGGTGGACGGGGCCCGGAGTGGTGGGCGCGGAGCGAGGTGGGTTTCCGGCGCGGTCTGGTTCTGGGCCTTGTTATCAGCGCCGCCTGGCTGGGTCTTTGTCTGGCCTATATCGCCGGCTACGTGGGCTGGGACGCCTTGGTTTATTTACTGCCCCATGAACTGGCGGCGATGTTGAGCGCCATTTTCGCCCCCTTGGGTGTGTTGTGGCTGATGCTGTTTTATCTGCGCCGCGGCAGCGAATTCGCCGATCATACCGCCAATTTACAGGCCGAATTGCGGCGCTTGACCTATCCCGACGAGCATGCCGACGCCCGTATCCAAATGATCTCCAACGCCTTGCGGCGGCAGGCGGATGAATTGACCGAAGCCTCCGAACAGGCCACCGATCAGGTCCGTCAGGTGGAAAGCCTGTTGCGCCAGCGGGTCGAGGATATCGGCCGCGGCACCGCGTCATCCAACGCCCGGACGGCGGCCCTGGTGGAGGAACTGGGCGGCCGGGCCCGGGCCCTGGAAAGCGCGGCGGACCGGCTGTCCGAACAAGGGGAGCAGATCAACGATCTACTGAAGGATCAAGCCAACGGTTTTGAAGAGTCGATCACACAATCCCAGCACCGGGCCGAAGACGTGGCCAGCCTGTTGAACAGCCAATCAGCCGCCTTGGCCGAGGCCATGGATCAAGCCGAGGCGCGGGCGGACCGCCTCACTGAAGACACCATGAGCCATGCGGATCAATTGAGCGCGCATTATAAGGCACGGCTGTCGGAAATGGAGCAATCCGCCGCCGATACACAACAAAACCTTTCGGAACGCGCTAATATCCTGGCCGACGGCATCGCCCGTTCGATCAACGAGTGGGACCAAAAATTCAGCCAGAGCCTGGACCACATGGACCACCGCGCCGGCGGTTGGCGTGAAGACGCTATGGCGCGGGCCGACCAGGTCCATGCGCACTATGGCGCCCGGCTGAACGAAATCGAGCAGGCCGGGCAAAAAACCCAAACCGTGATCGCCAACCGCGGCACGCAAATGGCGGCTGACTTGCGGGACAACCTGGCCAATGTGGAAGGTGATTTTGACGGCGCCATCGACCGTCTGACGGACCGGGCCGGCGACATGCGGGACGTGGTCCAATCCGGGACCGAGGGTATCACGGCGCATTTCGCGGCCAGGCTGGCGGACATCGCCCAGGACGCGGATGACAATCAGGCCGCGATCACCGCCCGCGGCCAGGACATGGCCGGGGATTTGAGCCGGAACCTGGCGCAAATGAGCCAGGATTTCGACCGGAACATGGCTCAAATGACCCAATCCAGCAGCGAAATGACGGAAGCCGCCATGGCCCGCGTCGATGAATTGCACCGCCACCATGGCGAAAGGCTGAACGAAATCGAACAATTGTCGGCATCGGCGCAAACCGCCATTGCCGGGCAGAATGAGCGCATGGCGGGCCACCTGCGGCAAAATCTGGAAGGAATGACGGCGGCCTTCGATCTGGCCATTGACCGTTTGCATGGCCGCGCGGATGATTTGAGCGACGGCGCGGTCGAACGGGTGGAAGAACTGCGCCAGCAATATCAAGAAATGTTAGGGGCGATCGAAGACTCCACGGCGGCGGCCCATGGCGCCCTGGCGGATCGGGCCGAACGGCTGGCCGATGGGATGGAGCAGAACCTGAATGAATTGACGGATCATTTCAATCTGTCCGTTGACCGCCTTGAAACCCGCACCGGCGAGATGAATACCAACGCCATGGTCCAGGCCGAACACATGCGCCGCCACTTTGGCGAACAGGTGGCGGAGATGGATCAGACCTCGGCGCGGATGCAACAAACCACCGATGTCCGGGCCAGGGACATGGCCGACGGCGTCCGCCGGATTGTCGATCAATTGGGCCAGGACTACAGCCAATCGCTGGATCGGCTGCTCGGCCGTACCGATGAGATGACCGACCAGGCGGTAGCGGGCGCGGACAAAATTCAAGAACATTACAGCCAGCAATTGGCGGAGATCGAGACCGCATCCGCCCAGACCAACAATACCATCGCCGCACGGGCCGGCGAGATGGCCGACGGCGTGCGCCAGACCGTCGGCGACCTGGGCCGGGAAATCGATCAGACCATCAATCGTTTGGAATCCAGAGTGGCCGGCACCGGTGAACGCATCAAGCTGCAAACCGACGATCTTCGCGCCGCCGCCACCACCGCCACCGAAGAAGCCGTGCGCCGCCTGGAGGAGATGAGCACCACGTTGTTGTCGCGCATCGACCGGGTCAGCGTGGATATGCGCGGCACCATCGATACCATT
Source organism: Alphaproteobacteria bacterium (assembly GCA_046582595.1). GTDB lineage: Bacteria > Pseudomonadota > Alphaproteobacteria. The sequence continues at coordinate 10,690 of JAYGEB010000209.1, forward strand.
GATCGGGATTGGAGCAACCTGCAAGCCACCGTGGATGAACGGGCGACGACCCTGGCGGACGTGGCCCGGCGCATTTCCTCGGATGTTGCCCGGCATGCCGACGTGGTATCGGAACGGCTGCGGGACGAGGAATTCGAAGCCAAGGAAACCATCGACCGCATGACCGATCATGCCGCCAGCCGGATCGATGCCTTGCTGGCGGAACTCGAAACCCGGCGCGGCGCGCTTGTGGCATTGGCCGACGGCACGGTCAATGGCCTGCGCGACACGGTTGCCAAGGTTGTGGCGGATCTGCAAGGCCGGGCCGAAGCCTTCAATACCGCCATTGCCGCCAGCGCCGATTTGAGCGAGGAAAAAGCCGAGTCCGTGGCCCTGACCTTCAAATTGCGTACGCTGCAAATTACGGCGGATACCGACCGCATGGCGAATTTCGTCGCCCGCCGGACGGAAGAAATTGCCCAAACCTTCAAGGACGGCGCCGGCGCGGTCACGGAATATGCCGAGGAAGCCGCCCGCCAGGCCGCCCTGAACGCCCTGGCCATCGGCAATGCTTTCGAACAACGTATCGATGACGTCGCCCAACTGGCCGCCGACAATGCGGAAAAGATAGGCGCGGATGCCGGCCGATCGGCAGGGGAGATCCAAAGCGCATTCGAGACCCGGATCGAAATGGTGGTGGAATACCTCGAAGATCTGGCCCGGCGCACTATCGGACAGGCGGGCAAGGTCGAGGCGG
>JAYGEB010000265.1:0-1895 GCA_046582595.1 Alphaproteobacteria bacterium
AGAGTTGGTGGTTTGGATGGCCGATAACGCGGAGTCCGACTCATGAGAAACAAACGAAGCCCCAAAACCGTGAGACGGGGACAGCCCCGTCGCCGGGTGGTTCCGTTCTGGCGGCACCGTTCCATGCGCGGCATCCTGGCCGTGCTGTTGATCGCCCTTGCCGCCGGTGGCGGTTGGCGGCTTTGGCAATCGGGATGGATCACGGCGACGCTTGATCGGGCGAAATGGAATCTGATCGCGGCGTCGGCGGAGGTTGGTTTCAAGGTCAATGAAATTCTGGTCGTTGGCAGAAGCGAGACCAAACATAAAGACCTTCTGGCGGCGGTTCGTCTGGTCAGGGGCGCGCCGATCTTGGCGTTCGACCTGAAAGGCGCGCAGAAGCGGATCGAAATGCTGCCGTGGATCAAGTCGGCGACGGTTGAGCGGATGTTGCCCAACACCGTGTTGTTGACCGTCGTGGAGCGCCAGCCCATGGCCTTGTGGCAGCACAAGGGGGTTTTCGCGCTGATCGACACCGATGGCGAGGTGATTTTGAAAACCGGCCTCGAGCGGTTCTCCGATCTTTTGGTGGTGGTTGGCGGTGACGCGCCGAAGTATGCCGCCGACCTGTTGAAGGATCTCGCCACCGAGCCGCAGTTGATGATCATGGTCAAAGCCGCCGTTCGGGTTGGTGGCCGGCGGTGGAACCTGCGTCTCAAGGGCGACATCGATGTGCGCCTGCCCGAGGAAGATGCCGCCGGGGCATGGTCCCGGCTGGCGGAATACGAAAAAAACCATCAGGTGCTGGAACGCGATATCCGGATTTTGGATCTCCGGCTCCCCGATCGCCTGATCGTTCGCAAACCGCCTCGTCCGGTCAAGCCGCCGAAGGGCAAGCGCCAAGAGACATGAACGGGATATTCGAGAAAGACAACCAAGAGAAAAGATACGGACCATGAACAGAAACGGCAGCCATAAAAGAGCCAGAAACGGGCTTGTCGCGGCCCTGGATATCGGCACCACCAAGGTCTGTTGTTTGATCGCCCGCCTCAGCGGCGACCGCGGCCAGGGCCCGGCGAGCGGTCTGAAGATCATCGGCATCGGCCATCAGGTGTCGAAGGGATTGCGGTCGGGCACCATAGTCGATCTGGATGAAACCGAGGCATCGATCCGGGCGACCGTGGAAGCCGCCGAACAAATGGCCGGCGAAAACATTCAAGGCGTGGTCGTCAATCTTTCCTGCGGCCAGCCGCAATCGCGCCTGATCGCTTATGAAATATCCATCGCCGGGCACGAAATCGGCGACGCGGACCTGCGCCGCATCCTCGATCCATCGGTGCTGACCAATGGATTGGCCAAGGAACGCGAACTGATTCACACCATCCCCGTCGGCTATTCCATCGACGGAAACCGAGGCGTGCGCGACCCGCGTGGCATGTTTGGCGAACGCCTGGGCGTCAATATGCATGTCATCAGCGGCCTCAGCGGGGCCTTGCGAAATCTGGAAACCAGCATCGTGCGCTGCCATTTGGGCGTCGATAATAAGATCGTTTCCCCCTACGCCTCGGGGCTGGCGACCTTGGTGTATGATGAAATCCAGCTGGGCGCCACCTGCATCGACATGGGTGGCGGCACCACGTCGATATCGGTTTTCTTCGATGGCGAACTGGTCCATACGGATTCCATTCCCGTCGGTGGGGTTCACGTCACCAACGATATCGCCCGTGGCTTGTCGACCCCCTTGGACCAGGCGGAGCGGATGAAGACCCTGTACGGCAGCGCCATGGCGTCGGCGTCCGACGATCGTGAAGTCATCAAGGCGCCCCTGGTCGGCGAGGAGAAAAACTCGGAAGCCAGCCATATCCCGCGGTCCATGCTGGTCGGCATCATCCGGCCCCGGATCGAAGAGACGCTGG
>JAYGEB010000392.1:0-6555 GCA_046582595.1 Alphaproteobacteria bacterium
AGTCCCTGAAAGGCCCAGTCGAGCCACGGCGTCAGCGCCGCCACGTTTTCCTTCTCGATGGTGGCGCCGGTCCAGATCCGCAACCCCGGCGGTGCGTCGCGATAGGCGTTGATGTCGTAGGCGACGCCCTCGGCTTCCAACAGGGACGCCACGGCCTTCGACGTCGCCGCGCGCGCGGCCTCGGGCAATGCGGTGAACCAGGGATCGACTATTTTAAGGCAAACGCTGGTGCACGACCGGGTGGCCGGTTCTTCGGCCAAAAAATCCGCCCAATCGCTCGCCGCCACCCAGTCTGTGAGAACCTGGGAATTTTGCTCGCTGCGCGCGATCAGGGCCGGCAGGCCGCCGATGCTTTGCGCCCACGCCAGCGCGTCCAGTTGATCCTCGACACACAGCATCGAGGGCGTGTTGATCGTGCTGCCGGCGAAAATCTCTTCATCGAGCTTGCCCCCCTTGGTCAGGCGGAAAATCTTCGGCAAGGGCCAGGGCGGGACGTGGGTTTCCAGGCGCTCCACGGCGCGTGGGCCTAAAATCAGCATGCCGTGGGCGGCCTCGCCGCCGAGCACCTTTTGCCAGGAGAAAGTCACCACATCCAGTTTCTCCCAGGGCAATTCCATGGCGAAGGCGGCGGAGGTGGCGTCGCAGATGGTCAGGCCGGCCCGGTCATCGGCGATCCACGCCCCATCGGGCACGCGCACGCCCGATGTGGTGCCGTTCCAGCAGAACACGACGTCGCGGCCAAAATCCACCGACCCAAGATCGGGCAGCAGGCCGTAATCCGCCGCCAACAGCCGGGTGTCGTCCCATCGGAGCTGTTTGACGATATCGTTGGCCCAGCCTGCCCCGAAACTCTCCCAGGCCAGCACATCCACGCCGCGGGCGCCCAGCAGTGACCACAGCGCCATCTCGACCGCACCGGTATCGGACGCCGGCACGATGGCGATGCGGTAATCGTCGGGCACGCGGAGCACCTCGCGCGTGCCCTCGATCGCCGCCAGCAGCCGCTCCTTGCCTTCCGATGAACGATGGGAACGTCCCAGAGAGGCCTTGGCCAAGACGGACGGGCTCCAGCCAGGCCGCTTAGTGCACGGGCCGGAGGAGAAATTGGGCGTGAAGGGCTTGCGGTTTGGCTGCATGGCGCCGGGTCCTCGTAAAGCAAGGGCGCGAAATGGATTGATCCGGGTTTGGGCGGGGGCGGAGTCTACGTCGCCGCCCGGTCAAGTCAACTGCAAATACCGCAGTGCAACATAACCTCGCATTTGACTTCGGCATGCCGGCGGTTACACATGCGCCCGCGCGAAACAGATAATGGAAACCCGGAATGATACCTTGCCAACGCCACCTGTTCGATATCCCGGAAGATATCGCCTATTTCAACTGCGCCTTCATGTCGCCTCTGATGCACAAGGTGGTCGCGGCGGGACAGGAGGGCGTGACGCGAAAGGCCCGCCCCTGGCAAATCTCCGCGCCGGATTTCTTCGCGACGCCGGAGCGGGCCCGCGGACTGTTCGCCAAACTGATCAATGCCCAGGCCGACGATATCGCCATGATCCCGGCGTGCAGCTACGGCGCCGCCACCGCGGCGTTAAACCTGCCCGTGGACAAGGGTCAAAAACTGTTGGTTTTGCAGGATCAGTTCCCCTCCAACGTTTATTCCTGGCGGGAGTTGGCGGCGGAGCGCGGCGGCGAGGTGGTAACCATCGCCAAGGGCGGCAACGACGGCTGGACGCCGCGTATCCTGGATGCCATCGACACGGACACCGCCATCGTTGCCCTGCCCCATTGTCATTGGACAGACGGCAGCCTGATTGATCTCGACGCCGTGGGGCGGCGCTGCCGCGAAGCCGGGGTGGCGCTGGTCCTGGACCTGACCCAATCCATCGGCGCCCTGCCCTTTGATATCGCCACGGTACAGCCGGATTTCGCCATCGCGGCCGGTTACAAATGGATGATGGGGCCCTACACCCTGGGGTTCCTCTATGTCGCGCCCCAGCACCGCGGCGGCCGGCCGTTGGAGCATAACTGGATCGCCCGCCAGGGCAGCGAGGATTTCGCCAACCTGGTGGATTACCAGCAGGAATTCCAGCCGGGCGCGAGACGTTTCGACATGGGCGAAGGGGCGAATTTCATCGCCCTGCCGATGGTTGTCGCGGCGTTGGAGCAACTGCTCGAATGGGGCGTGACGGAAATCCAGACGACCTTGTGGGCCATGACCGGCCGGATCGCGGACCGGGCCGCGCCCTTGGGCCTGCATGCCTCCGACCCCGCGATGCGGGCCGGGCATTTTCTTGGCCTGGGCTTTCCGGGCGAGGTTCCCGCCGGCCTGCCGGAACGGTTGGCGGAAGAAAACGTCCATGTCTCCGTGCGCGGCCAGTCCATGCGGGTGACGCCGCATCTCTTCAACAACGAGGCGGACATCGACCGGTTGATCGCGGTTCTGGGCGCGGCGCTGTAAATCCCATATTTATTGGCGTTCACGCAGAAACGATGTCGTCCGGGCGACGTCATCGTTGTCAAACGGTGGATAAACTGGTTTATACGGCTTTACCGGCACGAATTGAGGAGTGTATTGCATGTCAGACGCCGTGATCGCCCAGGAATTCCCCTACATGACCGAATTGGAAGCGGGCAAGGACTATTTCTGGTGCCGTTGCGGCAAAAGCGGCAAACAGCCTTTCTGCGACGGCTCCCACAAAGGTTCCGAATTCACGCCGGTCAAATTCAGCGTGGACAAGTCCAAAGCCTACTCCCTGTGCGGCTGCAAACAAAACGACGGCCAGCCCTTCTGCAACGGCTCCCATAACCGGCTATAGATTCAATGCGGGAACGCGAGGCGGACCTTAATTCGCGCCTCTCGCGCGGTTTTCGCCGGCTCGAACACATCCCTATTTCCCCCCGCTGAAGCAGAGGCGAACAGCCATGCGCAGATCGATGGGCCCGCCCTGGTGGCGTAGCTCAAACCAAACAGCCTCTGGCAAACCCGGTACGGTTCAAAGCCACCCAACGGCATGACATCAGAGTATCTATTATTGTTGGCGGTGATCGCCGTTCTGTCCGTCGTCCAGTCGGTTTTTGGCATGGGCATACTGGTATTCGGCACGCCAACCTTATTGTTAATGGGGTATGATTTCATACCTACCCTTGGATATCTTCTCCCAGCCTCGTTCGCCATTTCATTGCTGCAGGTGCTGACCCCCGGATCGGGCCGCGTGCCGGTTTCGAGATATCTTTACCTGCTGTGCTTGCCAGGCATCGGCGTCGGATTGCTGCTGACGGATTCGAGCCTGTTGGCTGCTTGGACCAAAATTCTGATCGGTGTGACGTTAATGCTTTCGGCCTTCGTCCGCTTCTGGTCCCCCGCGCAAAAGCTGTTTACCAACATGTTGGAAAAGCACCTGCCCGCATATCATCTTTTGATGGGTGTAATCCACGGTCTGACAAATTTGGGCGGCGCCTTGTTGGCGATCCTCGCGAGCGGAACCAACACCGATAAGGAGGCCATCCGGTATACGGTCGCACATTATTATTTGGCGTTTAGCATCATCCAGATGCTCCTCATCGCCACCGTAATAGGGCGTCACGATGTCCTGATGAGCAACCTTGTCGGGGCCGCGGTTTCGGCGACGGTATTTTTATTGGTCGGCAATCGTATTTTTGCCCGTGCCAGCAAGCCATCCTATGATTTGGCCCTTACGATATTCATGGCGTTTTATGGTGTCGTCGTTGTGTTGCAGAGTTGATTGTTGATCCATCAATTCCACTCTTGACGATGCGGAGTGATCAAGCCTTCCGACTCCACAAACGAACGCTTTAGTCCTCCCGGGCCAGGCGCGTCTCGATGATCTTGACGAAGGCGGAAGCGCCCAGCGGCAGGGCCTCGTCGTTGAAGTCATAGCCGGGGTTGTGTACCTCGCAGCTACCTTCCTCGCCGCCGTTGCCAATGTTGAAGTAGGCGCCGGGCACCTCGCGCAGCATCCAGGAAAAATCCTCGGACGCCATGATCTGCGGGCCGTAGCGATCGATATTTTCCTCGCCCACCAGCCCCGCCATCACGTCCGAGATGAATTCCGACTCGCTGGGAGTGTTGACAGTGGGGGCGAAGAGATAGCGGAAATCAAATTCCGCCGTGGCGCCGAAGCTGGCGGCGACGCCTTCCACGATGCGCCCCATGTTCGCCTCCACGATGGCCATGGTTTTTTCGGAAAAACTGCGCACGGTACCGGCCAGGTGGGCGGTTTGCGGGATTACGTTATAGGCATCGCCGGCATGGATCTGGGTGATCGACAGAACGGCCTGTTCTTGCGAGTAGAGATTGCGCGAAACAATGGTCTGCAGGGCGGTGACCATTTGCGCGGCGACGATGATCGGGTCAACGCTGGTTTCGGGCCGGGCGCCGTGGCCGCCGACGCCTTCGATTTTGATGTCGAAAAAACCGCCGCCCGCCATCATCGGTCCCGGCCGCACGGCAAATTTGCCGACCTCGAGGTTGGGTCGGTTGTGCAGGCCGAATATCACGTCGCAGGGAAATTGCTGGAACAGACCGTCCGCGATCATGGCCTGGGCGCCGCCGATGCCCTCTTCGGCCGGTTGAAAGATGAAGTGCACCTGGCCGTCGAAGTTCATGGTTTCGGCCAGATAACGCGCCGCGCCCAGCAACATGGTGGTATGCCCATCATGGCCGCAGGCGTGCATCTTGCCGTTGTTGGTGGAGCGGTGGTCGAAGCTGTTGGCTTCCAATATGGGCAGGGCATCCATATCCGCCCGCAGCCCGACCGAACGGGTTGAATTACCCACCCGCAGAGTGCCGACGACACCGGTTTTGCCCAGCCCGCGGTGCACCTCGCAGCCATATTCCGCCAGCTTCTCCGCCACGATGTCCGAGGTGCGGTTTTCCTCGAAACCCAGTTCGGGATGGGCGTGAATATCGCGGCGGATATCGGTCATTTCCGCATGCCATTCCACGATCCGGTCGATGCCGCCAAGCTGCTTGTTCATTTTTTGGTCTTCTCCATGGGAATTATTCGTGGGGATCGTAAGCAATTCGGGGGCTCAAGGGAACAATTCCCTCAGCGCGGTGGAAAGCGGCGCCCGTAAAAGCCCCTCGGCAAGGCCCTCGGCCCCGGCCTGGCCCACGACGGGCGCCACATAGCGGACAAACTTGGCCTCCAGATCGGCCGCCGGCAGCGGCAATTCGGTCTCGCCCGGCACCGCATCGACCGCGAATGTCTCGCCATCGACCGTCAGCCGCGCGGCGCGTTTGTTGGCGCGGGTGAATGCGGGCTCCTCCACGATCGTCACCAAGGCTTCCAGGCGGCGGACCTCCCCGTCGGTCAGGCTGCCGGCATGATAGGTCCGGTCCCAGGTCGCCCTGGCACAGGGCCCAGGCCAGGCCGTAAGCGAGGCTGAACTGGGCCTGGATGGGCGTGCGGGGCGCGCGGTTGCCGCAATAGGTTATCGCCTCGCCATAGATGTGCAATTCCAGCGTTTCAATCTTTGTTGTATCGGGTTGGCCCTGGGACCGCCGCCAATCGATGGCGGCCTGGGCGCCGTAATGGACGTGGCGCACGGCGGCGTAGGGTTTCAGATAGCCCTGCAAAATGAACCATTCGCCCGCCGGGGCCAGCGCCTTGTCCGCCCCTTCGACCCCCAAGGCCAGGCGGTCAAAAGTCTCGATCGCGCCCGGCGGGGCGGTAATGCCGGATTGCACGTCCAGGGCGCAGGCGATGCCCCGCCGCGCCGCCTCGCCCACATAGGTGTTGCGCACCGTGGCGCCCTGGCTGATGGGCAGGTAGAGGCTATAGGGCAACTGGCAGGCCGCTCCCTGAAGGGCGGCGACGGTTTCATCGGGGCTCAACGCCAACAGACGGGCGGCGGCGGCCACCGCGCCAAAGGTGCCCCAGGTGCCGTCCACATGCATGCCCGGCACGATGCGCAGATATTCACCCAACCAGCCGGCAACCTCAAATCCGGCGACAAGGGCGCGCAGGGTTTCAGCCAATGTATGTTTTCGCGCCAGACCGAGGGCAAGGGCGGCAGCGAAAGAATGCAAGCCGGGCCGGCCATGGGCGCGGGGCAAACCCTCGCAGGCCTCGTCCCAACAGGCGGCCAGGCCGGCCACATAAGCGGCGGAACCGGCCGAAAGGGGCGTCTTCGCGCCCGGCAGCAGGACCGAACCCGGTTCCAGCGCCCCGAGGGAGGCCGCCAGGGCGGCGGGCTCCGGCTTCGCCAGACCGGCGATCAGGCAGCCCACGGTATCGAGAAACAGCAACCGCGCCCGCGCCGCGACCGCCCCGTCTTCCATCGGGTCGTCGGCAGCAAGCCAGGCGATGATGTGCGTTACCGCGACTTCATTCAGGGCGGTCGGCCTGTTCGACATTGTAAATTTCTCGATCCTCGGGCCCCTGAACCAGGTGGCGCAACTGAAGAGCCTCGAATATTCGATCAGCATTGCCCACCAGCGCGTGCAGGATTTGGGCTTCCGGATGAATCTGGCAAGGACGACGACGGGTGACGGTTACTACGTTTGGAACCGGAAAAAGGGACCGGATGCCGATA
>JAYGEB010000110.1:0-6432 GCA_046582595.1 Alphaproteobacteria bacterium
GGCGCCATCGCGGCGATCAAGGATCATCCGGTGCGGCTTTTCTGGGATGCCGGCCTGATGCTGACCATCAACACCGACGATCCGGGCATGTTCCACAACAGCCTGGCTGGCGAATTCATGGTGCTGCACGAGGTTTTTGGCTTTGACCGGGACGAAATCCGCACCCTGATCCTGAATGGCGCCGCGGCCTCCTGGCAGCCGGAGGACCGCCGCCAGGCTTTGCGCCGGAAAATTCAGGGCGATCCGGTTTGGCGGTCGTGACAATGGGGAAATCGGTTGATAGTCTGCCTGCAAGTTTGCGAGGGACATGAGATGACATCGGATACGGATGGTGAGATGGCGCTGCGTGTCAGGGCGCTGGAATCACTGCTGCTGGAGAAGGGCCTGGTCGAGGCGCCGGCGATCGAGGAGATCATTGATCTGTTCGAAAACCGCCTGGGCCCGCAAAATGGCGCCAAGGTGATCGTGCGCGCCTGGACGGACCCGGACTTCAAGGCCCGGCTGCTGGCCAATGCCACCGACGCCATTGTCGAGATGGGCTACGAGGCGGTGCAGGGCGAGGACATGGTGGTGGTGGAGAACACCCCGAAAATCCATAACCTGGTGGTCTGTACGCTGTGTTCCTGCTTCCCCTGGGCCACCTTGGGCCTGCCCCCCGTCTGGTACAAATCCGCGCCCTACCGCGCCCGCGCCGCCTCCGACCCGCGTGGGGTGCTGGCGGAATTCGGCACCGACATCGCCGCTGACGCGGAAGTGCGGGTCTGGGACAGCAATGCCGAGCTGCGTTATATGGTGCTGCCCGAACGGCCCGCCGGATCCGAAGGCATGAGCGAGGAAGATCTGCTGGCCTTGGTCACGCGGGATGCCATGATCGGCGTCACGAAAGCGCTGGCGCCATGAACGGCATCCACGATATGGGCGGCGTGCACGGCTATGGCCCGATAATCCGCGAGGCTGACGAGCCGGTCTTTCACCACGTTTGGGAGGGCAAGGCCCTGGCCCTGGCGCGGGTCGGACTGGCGGGGGGCCATTTCAATCTGGATGAATTCCGCCATGCCATGGAACGCATCGCGCCGGTGGATTATCTGGCCATCAGCTATTACGAACGCTGGCTGGAAGGCACCCTGATGATGCTGGACGACAAGGGCGTGGTCACCACGGAAGAGTTCGAGGCGCGGCTGCAAGAATTATCCGGTGAGCGCGCATGAAGATTACCCGCGAGGCCGTATTGGGCCTGTACAAACAGACCGGCACTGCCCGCGTTCACGCCGATGCCGCCGCCTCGTTTCAGGTTGGTGATACCATCCAGGCCCGCAACATCAACCCCACCGGCCATACCCGCCTGCCAAGATATATTCGCGGCAAGAGGGGACAAATCGCCACCGACCATGGCGTCTTCAAATTCGCCGACAGTCTGGCCCATGGCGCCGGCGCGCAACCGCAGCATCTCTATTCCGTCCGCTTCACGGCGAGAGAGCTTTGGGGCGGCGAGGCCCCGGCCCGGGACAGCCTGTATATTGATTTGTGGGACGATTATCTGGAGCCCGCCTGATGCGCAAACTGTTGGGCGTGCCGGACCTGGACATGCCGCCACGGCGCGGCGGCGGGGCGCAGCCCGGCGATGCCCAGGGCCCCGTGTTCGAACAGCCCTGGCAGGCCCATGCCTTCGCCATCGTCATGACCCTCTACCACGACGGCCATTATACCTGGCCCGATTGGGATGATTATCTGGGCCACGAAATCCAGTCGCCGGAGCATTTTGCCGGCGCGCCGCCAGAGCCGACGCCAACCGAGGCCGCCGAGACGGACCGCGCCAACTACAACCGGTTTTTGGCTGCCTGCGAGGCGGATGGTGGCAACTATTACCACTACTGGCTGGCCGGCCTGGAGAAGATGCTGGAGGTCAAGGGCATGGTTGGGGCCGACGAACTGGCGGCCCGGATCGCGGCCATCACAGGGGTCGAGGCGGCCGGGCCGCGTTTTCGGGCCGGCGACCGGGTCACGGTGCTGGATATCGAATTGTTGGGCCACAGCCACCTGCCCAACTACATCCGCGGCGTCACCGGCCAGGTGGAGCATGACCGTGGCGTGAAGGTGTTTCCCGACAGCCACGGCAGCGGCAGGACGGACGCCCTGCAGCACGTCTACACCGTCCGCTTCCAGGCCACGGACATCTGGGGCCAGGACGCCGATCCCCGCCAGAGCCTGAATTTCAGCCTGTGGGATTATCAGTTGGCGGCGGATTGATGCGGTCCCGGCGGTGGCCCCCCGGACCGTATTGTGGGGACACGTAACAAGTACATGTCCCCACAATACTCCGCCTGGGCGCGGCTTCCGGGTGAATAGGGGGACATGTACTCGTTACGTGTCCCCCCATTCATGGACCCGCCGCCATCGCCGGAACGACGGCGCCTTTTTCTAAAACGCGATCACGTTGCGGGCCACCACGCCTTCCCTTAGGTCATCCATGGCCTCGTTGATCTGTTCCAGCTTCAGGCGACCGGAGATCATTTGATCCAGCTTCAGGTCGCCTCGCAAATACATCTCCACCATGCGGGGCATGTCGACCCGGAAGCGGTTGGAGCCCATGGTGGAACCCTGGATCTTCTTCTCCTGCAGGAACTCAGGCCCGTGCAATTCGATATTGGTGCCCACGGGGATCATGCCGATGATGGTTGCCGTGCCGCCGCGCTTGAGCGATCGGAAAGACTGTTCCGCCGTGACCTTCAGGCCCACGGCCTCGAAGGAATATTCCACGCCGCCGCCCGTTATATCCCGGATCATCTTGACCGGATCGTCAACACTGGCGTCGATCACGTCCGTGGCGCCGAATTCCTTGGCCAGGTTCAGTTTGGAGCCGATCATGTCCACGGCGATGATCTGGCCCGCGCCCGCGATGGCCGCGCCATTGACCGCCGATAGGCCGATGCCGCCGCGGCCGAACACCGCGACGGTATCGCCGGGCCGCACCTTGGCGGTGTGGAACACCGCGCCCACGCCGGTCATCACGCCGCAACCGATCAGGGCGGCGATGTCGAGCGGCATGACCTCGCGGATTTTCACCACCGAATGTTCGTGGGTCAGGATGTATTCGGCGTAGGAGGACAGATTAGCGAACTGCCCCATCACTTCGCCGTTCTGGGTCAGGCGCTGCTGCCCGTCCTTGGCCCGCTGCACCATGGGAGAGGTGCAGAGCGACATCCGCCCCGTCAGGCAGAACTCGCACTCGCCGCAAAAGGTGGACAGGCAGGTGATGACATGGTCGCCCGGCTTCACATAAGTAACATCCTCGCCCACGGCCTCGATCACGCCGGCGCTTTCATGGCCCAGAACACAGGGGCAGGGGATGGGATACAGCCCCTCGATGAAATGCAGATCGCTGTGGCAAACCCCCGCGAACACCGTGCGCACCAAAACCTCGCGCCGGGCCGGCTCGTCAATGTCGATCTCTTCGATGGTCAGGGGCTCATGCGCCGCCCGCATGATCGCGGCTTTCGCTTTCATCACTCACGTCTCCCAATATCAAATTCTTGTTGGCCCGACTGTATCCCGGACCGAGGTTCCCGTGCCAGTGCTATTCCGCTTGAAGGCCGTCAAAGCTGGATTGGCTCAATCCGGCCCCGGCCCATCCAGATTGCCCCGGTGCCTGACGCAAAACGGGAACATCATACGAGGCCATGCCGCATGAGGCTCCGTCTTGCCGGTAAAAAATTTGGTGTCCCCGTTTCGCGGGCGACGCCCCGCCTTAAATTCACCGAACGGCGAGCCTATTTAGTAAGCTGTCACCGTAACTTGTGTCTCACTCAAGGGGGCAGTCCAGTAGCGTCCCCATTAATTCGAATTGAGCATGAAGTCATAAGCGCGCCGGCCACATAGAAACGGCGACCCGGGAGCCGCCGTTCTTGGCGTTCGTGGTGGCCAGGTGTTAGTTCTGTTTCCGGCGTCGCATGAAACCCAGCCCGGCCAGACCAAGGCCAAAGACACCGAGGGTGGCGGGTTCCGGGACCACCGCTGATACCGTAAAGTTCACATCAGTGCTTCCCGAGCCCGCCGCAAGGCGCCATTTTGCCGAAAACGGGTTCGCCTCCGTTATCGAATTGGCGAGCGAAATTGAAAATGTCAGTGAACTGACCCCGCTGGACAGCTCCTGGATGGTCGCGCCCGCGGCGTTGATGTTTGCATTGCTGCCCAAAAGATTCGCGTTCAAGAGATTGGTGATGGATTGGGAGTTCGCAACGAGTTGCCCCCCCAGTGTTGGAATTAAAGTCAAGCCATAAGTGTTGTTGGAGGATAGCGAGATGTCGGTGATGTCCCAGACTAGAAAATTGCTTGTGGACGATGCCTGATCGAAATCAAATGACAGGCTAGAGGAGCTGTTTGTGATGTTGAATTGGTCCGGGGTTTGAATAAACACCAGTGTGGCCAAGGCCGGACTTGCACCGATCGCTAGGATCGCAAGCAAGGTCAGCAAGCCGAGAGCGTGGCGCAGCATGTTTACGAGTTTATATGTTTTGTCGTACATGGCATACTTCCGAAAATGTAAATTGCAGGTCAGTTCATTTGAATTCACTCAATAAGGCGCAAGAATCGTGCCAATTTTCACAATTCAATGTTTTCAATAACTTAGATGGTCAATGGGATTTTGCATCCAGAAAAAGTGTAAAGAACTCCGACACTTTGGCCTGTAAACCGGTAAAATGGCGAAAAAGGGGACGCACAAGGCCGACGCGGATCCACGTCGATTCCGGTGACCGATTCCGACCGATTCCGGTGACAGTTTACTAAATATCTCGGACCGAGGTTCGTGCGCCAGTGCTATTCCCCAGCCCATCCAGATTGGCCCGGTGCCCGACGCAAAACGGGGACATCATACGAGGCCATGCCGCGTAAGCCGCCGTCTTCCCGGTAAACAATTTGGTGTCCCCGTTTCGCGGGCGACGCACTGCCTTAAATTCACCGAACGGCGAGCCTATTTAGTAAGCTGTCACCGTAACGTAACTTCAGCAACTGTCCAAAGGCTATGGCTTCCTCCAGACGCGCTTCGCCTCTTCCTCTCCCAGCGTGTAGTCCAAACTATAGAGCCCGGCCACCAGTCCCACGCTCCCGCCATGACCAAAGAGGCCGTCGGCGCCAAGCAATTCTGCTTTGGCCTGTTCTACCGCCGGGCGATCGTAGCCTTCAACCAGGATCACCCAGTCCGCGATTGCGTCTGGCGCGCCACGCAGTTCTTTTTCCTGGGTAGGCGTATCACTAACCGCCCGGTCGCCGATCAGCAAATGTGCGCCGCAAAGACCCGCGCGGGCGGCAAAGCCCGGCAAGGCATGATCCGACAGCCAGCCACGCAAGTCATCCTCCTCGCCCGGCTCGGAGGAAAGCTGGATCGTCAGCATGTAGCCGCCGATGCCCAACCCATGGCTGGCGGCGACGGTACACATCGTCCGGTTCATGCCGGTCATATTCTGAAGCGTGCCGGTACTCCACGGCGTCGGATCATTAAGCCGTTCCAGGTAGGCGGGGGAGTTTAGCGTCTCCACCGCCTCCGCCTGGTATATGACACATGTGCGCGGACCGCCGGTCAGCGAGCGGTAGCGGAACCCACGCAAAAAGCCGGGGATCGCCACCCGTTCGATCATGTGTTCATGGGTGTGCCAATGGTCATGGTCCGCGTTCTGTCCCGGCTGCAAATCATACCAAGCGACGAAACACCCTTTTCCTGGCATGGCCATCGCGTTGCGCTCCTCCTCTAAATTACCACCAACTCCGTGTTCTATTTTGTATAGTCCCACGGATCTGAAATCACGCTACAAAAACCTTCGAAAAATATTTCTCAGAAGGTTATCGGTTACGGTGACAGTGCTATTCCGCTGGGAGAGCCTGTATAAGCTGGATTAGCTCAATATAACCCCAGCCCATCCAGATTGGCCCGGTGCCCGACGCAAATCGGGGACATCATACGCGGCCATACGGCGTGAGGCTCCGTCTTGCCGGTAAACAATTTGGTGTCCCCGTTTTGCGGGCGACGCCCTCCCGGAAATTCCCCGAACGGTGAGCTTAATTAGTAAGCTGTCACTGTAACCGCTTATCGGCCAGGATGACGAGTTCGTGCTTCATGTTGATGATTTGATCGAGACGGGCTTTGAACAGATCGTCGTGATCGGCTTTTTTCTGCTGTTTCGGTCGCATCTGAACCCCCAAAAACAATGTCTTCAGGGAATCACAAATGGCACAAAAAGTGAATGAAAATCGCAAGAAAAAGGCATTGAAATCACCAATTTCTTGCAATTATAAACAACCCAAATCAGGCAAGACCTAAGGCAAACCGGGGCCGTTGCGGTTTTTCACAGACGACTATTTAGTAAGCTGTCACCGTAACCGATCGGAACCAGGCATCGCATCGAAATTTCACACAGCACAATTTTCATGGTGCCGAGC
>JAYGEB010000121.1:0-18624 GCA_046582595.1 Alphaproteobacteria bacterium
ACACCGCGTCTTCCAAACCTACGAAGAGATCGTCGATGCCTGCTGCGAGGCCTGGGCCGATTTCACCGCCACGCCCGACAGAATCACCTCCATAACGCGACGCGAATGGACAAACGTGTCATGACTTATGACGTCTGGTATTAGCGATACTTGCCGTTGAACGGCTTGTAGGTTAAAAACTTTGGCTGGCGCTTTCAGCGCAACACGGCAGTTATCGATTGACATCCATGCTTCGCCACCGATGGCGGACAAATCGGCCGTAAACACCAGAACATTGGCCGATCCTATTCCGGCCGGGACACGATTTTCAATTTGGCCGTTGGAACTGACGGTGCCTGATAGGCTACTCAATTCCTTAGCAACATTGGCATCATAGTTAGTGGCGATGGTCACCACCGCCAAGTCATAGGTTCCTTTCGTGACCTGTAGCTCAATTTCGTAGGATACCACGCCTGCATAATCGGTCGTGCTGCAGTTGATGAGGCTTGCTTTCCAATGGCCGTCAAAACGATCTGCGCTGCCTGATTTGGCGACCGGCTGGGGCCTCACTGGTTTTTGGATTCCGGACCTGGGTGCAAGTGACGCTTGTCGTTGCATGGCCTTGTCGCGCCGCGCCTGTCGCGCCGCCAGTTGTTTCCGCCAAAGCGCCGCTTCTTTCTTGTTTGCTTCCGTTTTTTTCCTTTTTCTAGCGTCTTCAATTCGGGCTGCTTCAAAGACTTCCTTGTCTTGCAGCAGATTTGAGAAAACATAGCCCAGGCGTTTGCCGTCCCGGTCCACGGCCATCCAATTCCTGCCTGCCACTTTGCCCGGTACGTAAATTTCACTGCCCTTGGCCAAGGTTGCGACCTTGCCTGCACTAACATTTGGCGCGGTGCGGACGTTGGCGTTCCTGACCGCCACATAAATTCCTTCGATAGGTTCAAGAACAATCGCCGGCTCCAACGACACCGTCTGTTTGGGCTGCAGTTTCTTCAGCCGAACCCGCGCCAATCCCGCGAAAGAACCGTTTGGATATTGGTCAATGTAAGCTTGATAGGAATCAGCATCCCGGCTGTCCTTGATGGAATTCCAAAACAGCAACTCGGCCTGATTTGAACTTAAAGACGGGGCGGCAGGTTTTGTTTCTGCTTTCCCCAATTGGCCGCGTGGCACAAACAGAAAATCACCGCCTTCATGCCTGGCGCGCCGGATGGTCGAATATTGCGGCGTCTGATCGGCATTCACCACCACGCGGCTGCGCAGGCGTTGAAACAGGCTCTGGCCGTCCAGCACGTCGTTGTTATCCCTGAGCACCGAAAGAAACGCATTGGCGAATACCGAATGACCGCCCCTGCCGGTATCGGCTACGGGTTCCAGGCCACCAGAGACAATTGCCGTGCGAGCGCGCTTCTTGGCCATGCGCCTGATCCATTCGTCGCGCGCAACCCCGCTCTTCAGTGTGACCTCGGCAGAACGAGTCAGGGTCCCCGAGAAGCAACTGTCGGCCTACACCATGACATGAAGTGCCGTCATGGCCCGCAAGTGCCGGGTCAGGCTGTCATTGGCAATCCATTTGGTATCGTCTTCGGGCTTCGCATCGACCGGCAGCCAGTAGCCGGTGTCCGTTTCGCGATCATACTCCCCATGCCCAGCGTAATAGATCAACAGCCGGTCCTTATTCGTCAATTCTGCCCTAAGCCGGTTAACCGCTTCCAGTATCGTCTCGCGCTTGGCATTCAGTAGCAATGTGACTTCGAAGCCGTACTTGCTCCGCAACAATTCGGCGGTTGCTGCCGCATCGCTGATAGCCGTTTCCAGTTTGGGTAGATATGCGTAGTCGTTGTTGCCGATGACGAGGGCATGATAGCGACCGTATACATCCTGTGCCGCCGCCTGCGTCAAGAATGGCAACGACAGAGTAAGCGTCAAAAGGAAGCAAAACGTCCCTTTCCGCCAGGCCGCCAACATATCGATCATTACGACCCCCAGGAGCGCAACGAAGTCACGATGATGCTACCGAAATTGCAATGGCAATGAAATGTTCTTGCCCAGAGAAATTCACGTTCCCGCCAAGTCAATTAGTCCCTCATCACCCGTCACGCCCCATCGCCTGCCCCAGCAATTTTTGGATTGACCATTTCTTGAGTATTCGCGGATGTAATTCCAGCCTGGAAACCCGCCCCCCATCCACGCTAGACTTCAACGGAACGACAAAACGGAGAGGAGCGGGCATGGCGGGCGCGACCGGGATTGATAACGGCTTTGACGTTGATGCCTTGGTGGAGCCGGACCGGGTGCACCGGGACTGTTATGCCGATGATGCGGTTTTCGAGCGGGAAATCAGGCGGATTTTTCATAAATCCTGGATTTATGTAGGCCATGAATCACAGGTTCCCAAAGCGGGCGATTACGCCACCACGGTGATCGGGCGGCAGCCGGTGATCATGGTGCGCCATCAGGACCGCTCCATCCACGTGCTCTATAACCGCTGCCCGCACCGGGGCGCGAAGTTGTGCAGCCAGCGGGCCGGCAACGTGGGCGGCGTTTTTACCTGCAGCTATCATTCCTGGCAGTTCAAGCTGGATGGCAAGGTGCGCCATATCCCTATTCAGAGCGGCTATGACAACACCCGTTTCAATCTGGATGACCCGAATTTCCATATGAAGCCGGTGGCGCGGATGGAGGTTTACCGCGGCTTCGTCTTCGCCTCCCTGACGGCGGCGGGGCCGGGGCTGACGGATTGGCTGGGCACCGCCATCGCCGGCATCGACGATATGTGCGACCGGGCGCCCGAGGGCGAGGTGGAGGTGGTGCCCACCTGCTTCCGCATGATCCAGCGATCGAACTGGAAGATCTTTCTGGAAAACCAGCTCGACGCCGTGCACCCCTCCATCACGCATGCTTCCACTGGCCTGGCGGCGCAAAAGGTGGAAGTGGAGATGCAGGCGGAGACCGGTAAGCCGCCGCCCCTGTCCTATCACTACATCTCCGCCTTCGCCATGGAGCTTGACAAATGGGGGGCGCTCGACGTGGTCGGCCACCCCAATGGTCATTGCGTGCTGCAGGGCTATATGGGACTGCGCCCCACGGACCCTGATACCTTGGAATATGAAGAGGTGATGCGAAAACATTACGGAGCCGAAAGGACCGAGGAAATACTAGATGTAAATATCCATCACCTTCTGGTTTATCCGTGTCTGTCGATCCAATCGCCGTTGCAGCAATTGCGCGCGGTGCGGCCCCTGGCGACGAACAAGACGTTGACCGAGATCTGGCATTTCCGCCTGAAGGGCGCGCCGGAGCCGATCTATCGCCGGGCGCTGGATTATTTCTATCTGGTCAATTCACCCTCGACCATGATCAACGCCGACGATCTGCACAACTTCCGCAAATGCCAGGAGGGCCTGGAGAGCGAGGGCGGCGATTGGGTCAGCTTTCACCGCAACGCCGGCCAGGACCGGGTGGTGGATGGCGTCGCCACCTCCATCATTGGCTTTTCCGAGCTGCCCATGCGCAACCAGTTCCAGGCCTGGCGCGATTATATGTCGGCGGAGACGGACGCATGAGCGTGGTCAGTCTGGAAACCCAGCACAGGGTGGAACAATTCCTCTACCGTCAGGCGGAAATCCTCGATGAGCGGATGTGGGACGACTGGCTGGCGCTGTTCACGCTGGAGGGCCATTACTGGATGCCCGCCTCGCCGGAGCAGGAGGTGGGCGAGGGCCAGGCCAATATATTCTATGAGGATCATTACCTGATGCGGGTGCGCATCGGCCGCGTCAACCATCCCAACGCCTGGTCGCAGTATCCGCCCAACCGCACGGGCCATGTGGTCTCCAACGTCGTGGTGGAATCAGAAGACGCCGCGTCCGGCGATCTGGTGGTCCGCTCCAAGTTCTACGTGGCGGAATACCGCCAGGACGAACAACGCTTCTTCGCCGGCAAGTACCGCCATGATCTGGTCAACACGCCCGAAGGCTACCGTATCAGCCTGCAGCGGGTGGATATCATCAATGCGGAAGGCCCCTTCGACTACGTTCTGCAATATTGGATCTGAGAGCCATGACAAATATCTCCAGCCTCCCCCGTGAAATCGACGGCGCCTGCGCCTGGCATGGCGACGCCTTGGCGGACGATCCCCGCTGGCGCTTCGCCCTGTCGCGGGACAACATCGCGGAATTAAAGGCGGCGGTCGCGGCGGTGCGGCAAAAGGGCCTGAGTTGGGAACAGATTACCAAGGCCGATTTTCCCCTGCCCGGCATGGCCGGCCTGTTGGCGGACATGGCCGAAGAGTTGGAGAACGGCAGCGGCCTGGCCAATTTGTCAGGCCTGCCCATTGGCGACTTCGGCGAAGATCTTCGTCACCTGTGGTTTGGCCTGGGCCTCAATCTGGGACAGCCGGTGTACCAGGATTTCAACGGACAAATAATGCGGGATATCCAGGATGAAGACCGGGACGTCGATGCGGTTTACGGGCACGAATTGACGGCGCGGGATGGCGGCGCCTTCAAATCTTCCAAGGCGCGGACGCTCTCAAACGCCCAGTTACGGTTTCACACCGACCGCACGGATGTGGTGGGGTTGCTATGCGTGCGCCAGGCGCGTTCGGGCGGGGTCAGCCGCATCGCCTCCTCCGTCAGTGTGCATAACGACATGCTGCGGCGCCGGCCGGATCTGGCGGCCCTGTTGTATGAACCCTGCCACCGGGCCCGCCTGGGCGAGGAGCGGGGCGGGGAATTGTTGAGTTATGCCCTGCCCGTGTTCGGCCAGCGCGACGGCCGCTTCACCTCCCACTATTCCCGGACCTATGTGGAAGCGGCCCAGGAAATGCTGGACGTGCCGCGCATGGAAGCGCGCCACTGGGAGGCTCTGGATCTGCTGGCGGAGCTGGCCGAGGAGCATTGCATGCGCATGTCTATGGCGCCGGGCGATATGCAGTTCATCAACAACCATGTGATCTATCACGCCCGCGACGCCTATGAGGATGACAGGGGCGGCGGCACGGACCGGCGCCGTCTTTTGCACCGCCTTTGGCTCGCCATGCCCAACAGCCGCGCCCTACCCGCCGATCATGAAGTGCTGTGGCGCAACGTGGCGGCCGGCGCGTTGCGCGGCGGCATCGCCAAGATCTGAACCGGGGGAGGCTGGCATGGCCGCAAATATGGGGCGGACGGCGCCGGACGACGACTGGCTCTGCAAGGGTGACGAGCCGGTCCTGGAACCCGATCTGGCCATCATCGACCCCCATCATCACCTGTGGCTGCGCAACGGCTATACCTATTCTGATGCCCGAATTGGCCGTCGATCTGGCCAGTGGTCACAATATCGTCGCCACGGTCTTCGCCGAATGCCATTCCATGTACCGCCAGGACGGGCCGGAAGCCGAACGCTCCCTGGGCGAGACGGAATTCGTGCGGGGCCAGGCCGCCATGAGCGCCGCTGGCCAGTTCGGGGCCACGCGGGCCTGCGATGTTATGTTCGGCAACGTGGACATGACCCTGGGCGCGGCGGTCAAACCATTACTGGAACGGCACCTGGAGGCCTCGGGCGGGCGGTTTCATGGCGTGCGCTATTCCACCGGCTGGGATGGGGATGAGCGCATTCACGACGTCGTGCCGGCGCCGGGCATGCTGGTGGATGGCCGCGTCGGGGCGGCGGCTGCTGTTTTGGCGGCGATGAACCTGTCCCTCGATTGCTGGCTCTACCACCCGCAACTGGATGAGGTCGCTGAGCTGGCCGATGCCCTGCCGGGTCTGTGCATCATCCTCAACCATGTGGGCAGCCCCATTTTGGGCGGGCCCTACCGGGGCAGAACGGAGGAGGTCTTCGAGGACTGGCGCCGGCGCATCGCAAACGTCGCCCAGCGGCAAAACGTCTTCATCAAGCTCGGCGCCCTGCCCATCCGTATGCCCGGCTTCGAGGGCGACCGAAGCCTGCCCCCCGGTGGCGAGGAAGTCGCGCGGGCCTGGCGTCCCTGGATCGAGACCTGCATCGAGGCCTTTGGGCCGTCCCGCTCCATGTTCGAGTCCAATTTTCCGGTCCAGAAACGCTGGTGTAGCTATCAGGTCTGCTGGAATGCCTTCAAGCGCCTGGCATCGGGCGCCTCGGCGGCGGAAAAATCCGAGCTGTTCACGGGCGCTGCGGCGCGGGCCTACAATATCTCCATGTGACCGGAGGCCTGCAAAAAACCCAGGACCGTTCAGGGCAACGCCACCCCTGGCACCCAGAGATAGCCGTCCTGACCGATGATATAGGCTTCGCGTAGTCCGTGGGGTTTGTCCAGGGCGCCCGCAAGCACTTCGAAGCCCATTTCCCGGGCCTTGGCTTCAGCTTCGTCGGGGTCGCGGCCATAAAGACGTAGTTCCACGCCGATGCCGCGCGCCAAACCGCCGTCCAGGCTGCCCTTGAGGGGATGGTTGCCGTAGGCGTGGTCGGCATGCAGCATCCATTGCGCGCCGAAACCGCGCAGGGCGGCGAAATCCGGGCCGTCGTGGATAATTTCGGCATCCAGAACCGCGCACTGAAATTCCAGGGCGGCGGGAATCTCCCGAACGATCAAATTAATGCCCAAACCGCGCAGTCCGCGGCCATATTCCGGCGCCGGCATCCAAGATGGTTCCGTGGCTAGCTTCATGATCTGCGTCTCCAAAATTTGCCCGCCAGTGTAGACCGCAATTGGCTCTTAAGAAAAGTAATTTCATGATATATTAATAGGACCAATTGATTCGCGGAGACATTTGCCATGGCGGGCGGCGGAAATTTGCTGGCGTTGGACCTGGACCGGAGCAGCGGCGGGCCGCTTTATAGGCAGTTATATGCGGGTTTGCGGCAGATGATCCTGGATGGACGCCTGCCCTCGGGCAGCCGGTTACCGGCCAACCGGGTCCTGGCCCAGGATTTGTCCCTGTCGCGCAATACCGTGGCCACGGCGCTGCAACAGCTTTTGGCCGAAGGCTATGTGGAAACCCGCCGGGGCGACGGCACCTATGTGGCCGCTGAACTGCCCGATGCGGGGCCGGAGCGGCGCCGGCCGGAGCGTTTCGGCCACGATAAGGCGCAAATTCGCGACGACGTGGCCCGCCATTATGGTCTGTCCCGGCGCGGCCGGACGCTTGCGGCGATCAGCCGGCCGTCGGCGAGCGGCGGCGCCGCCTTTGCCCCCGGCCCCGACATCGCCGCCTTTCCCTTTGCCACCTGGGCCCGTCTGTTGACCAGGTTTTGGCGCCGGCCGGGGCGGGAGTTGGCCATCAGCCACGATGCCGGCGGCTATCCGCCCCTGAAGGCCGCCATCGCGGCCTATCTCGGCGCCCTGCGCGGGGTGCGCTGCGAGCCGGGCCAGATCATCGTGGTCGGCGGCGCCCAGCAGGCCATCGGCCTGGCCAGCCAGGTGTTGCTGGACCACGGCGATCAGGCCATGGTGGAGGAGCCCGGCTATGGCGGTATCCGCGGCGCCTTGACCGCCGCCGGTCTGCGCATCGCCCTGACGCCGGTGGACGGAGAAGGCCTGGATATTGCCGCCGGCGAGGCGCGGGCGCCGCTCGCCCGCATGGTCTGCGTGGCGCCATCGCACCAATTTCCC
This sequence comes from Alphaproteobacteria bacterium, assembly GCA_046582595.1. GTDB lineage: Bacteria > Pseudomonadota > Alphaproteobacteria. Next base: position 7,559 of record JAYGEB010000121.1, read on the forward strand.
CTGGGCGTGGTGATGAGCCTGCGCCGCCGCCTGGCCCTGATCGAATGGGCCCGGCGCCGCCAAGCCTGGATTTTAGAGGACGACTACGACAGCGAATACCGCTATGCCGGCCGGCCCCTGGCGGCCTTGCAGGGCCTGGATCCCACGGGCCGGGTGATTTACATCGGCAGTTTCTCCAAAGTGTTGTTCCCGTCCCTGCGTCTGGGTTACCTGGTGGTGCCTCCGGACCTGGTCGATCCTTTTATTGCCGCCCGACGGGTGCTGGACGAACATACCGCCATGCTGGCGCAGCCGGTGTTGGCCACCTTTATCGACGACGGTCACTTCGGCGCACATGTCCGCCGCATGCGCCGGCTCTATGCCGGCCGCCAGGAAGCCTTGCTGGAGGCCGCCAGGCGGCACCTTGATGGCCTGTTGGAGATCCGCGCGGATGAAGCGGGCATGCACCTGATCGCCTGGCCCGGCGCGGCGCTGAACGGCGTCATGGATGACCAACGGGCGGCCCGGGCCGCGGCCGACGCGGGCATCGCCGCCACGGCGCTAAGCGCGTCTTACGTAGGCAAACCGTCGCGCCAGGGTCTGATGCTGGGCTATGCCGCCCATGATGAAACAGCCATCGCCGACGCCAGCCGGCGCCTGGCGGCGGTCATCGCCGCCTCGGCGGGGAAATGACTGGGGGAAGTTGACTTGCGGCGCGGGGGCGCCTGGCCTATTTTCGCGGCGCCGGAAAATCAAGGAGTTGAGCATGACCGATGGCCTTTTGAATCCACACAGCGCCCTGATCTATATCATGGTGTTGATATCCGCCGCCGACAACAACATGACCGACCGGGAGTTGAAACGGATTGGCGAACAGGTGCGCAACCTGCCGGTATTCTTGGATTTCGACGAAGAGGAACTGGTGCCCCTGGCCGAGGAATGCGCCGCCAAGCTGGGCGAGCCGGGCGGCCTGGACCGGGTGCTGGATTTGATTATCGCCTCCCTGCCGGCCAAGTTGAGCGAAACCGCCTATGCCATCGCCTGCGAAATCGCCGCCGCCGATCTGCATGTCGAGCAGGAGGAGTTGCGCCTGTTGCAGCAATTGCGCGATAGCCTGGATCTGGACCGCCTGATCGCCGCCGCCATCGAACGCGGCGTCCGCGCCCGGCACACCACGCTGTAGAATTTTTTATAGTGACGTAGTAATTAATATAAGGAGTTTTGAGAATTAACGTTAGATTTTTACCATACATATAACTATTACGTCGCCATATTAATTCATATTAATTGTTCCTCGCTCACGCTTGTGCGCAAGAGTGCACCGCTCCGCGCGGGCGGCGCATAAGCGCCGGGTTGCCGTCGCAGCCTTGTCCCCCCAATTCGATACCGAAAATGATCTCATGCGATATCCGTATGAGCCATTTTCAATACTGTTTTAACCGCCGTTTCGGGGCCATGTTCGCGGTCGCCATGGCGCGTGCCATCGCCCCGGTCTACTCCGCCGCCTCGGTATGGCTTTGCGCCAGACCGGTGCCGAAACGCAACAGGCGGCCCGAATAGGTCCCGGTCTGCCGATCGTCCTTGATCGTGACCTCGCCGTTGACCAGGACATAGCGGTAACCCTTGGCGCGTTGCACCCGGCGCCATTCGCCCGCCGGCATGTCATGGACGATTTCGTCGGGCAGGACTTGCAGGTTTTCGTAGTCATAGACGATGATGTCCGCCGGCGCGCCCTTGGTCAGGGTGCCGCGGCCTTGAAACCCGGCGAACTGCGCGGGCAGGGCGGAGAGGCGCCAATGGGCTTCTTCCAGGGATATCAGCTTGTTGTCCCGGACAATTCTGACGATGGTTTCGGTTGGGTAACGGCCTGCCGTGAGGAACTTGGTGTGGGCGCCGCCGTCGGAAACGCCGAACAAGACATAAGGGTCATCGACGATTTCCTTGAGATATTCCAGACTGCCGCTGGGCGGCGCCGCGAAGAAATCGGTCTTCAAATCCTCCTCGACGGCCATGTCCAACATGACGTCAACGGGATGCTTGCCGGTTTTCTCCGCCACCAGGGCCAGGGTGTGATCCAGCCATTTCTGGTTCTTCTCCAACCGCGGCCCGACGATGACAATGTTGGGCAAGGGCCCGACGGCGGTGCGGGGCATCCGCTCCTTCAATGCCTGGCGCCGGGCCGGGTCGGCCAGCTTGGCCTTGCGTTCCGCCAGGGTGCCGGTGGTGGCTTCGCACCAGGCTTCGATATCGTCGAACAGGTTCCAGTTTTCAAAGGTGAAGGTGAAACCGGCATCCGTGGTCAGGCCCTGGGCGACGACCCGGATGCCGCGGTCACGGCAGCTTCGCAGCCATTTCAGGGTGTCGCGATGGATCTCCGGCTTGTGATCGAAGGCCTGGACCACATTCATGATAATGGGCCGGCCGGAGATTTCCGCCAATTCCTCAAAAAACGCCCGGTCTTTTTCCTTGTCGCCGGTGACCATGGTCAACTGCACGAAACCTTCGTTGCGCCGGGCCAACACCTTGGCCAATTCGCGGCAGGTATCGTCATGCATGATGTCCGTGGGCATGGGACTGCCGTCATAGTCCCGCTGCACGGACGCCGGGCCGTCTGGCCGCAGGCGCTGGGCCGACCACCCGCAAGCGCCAGCGTCCAAGGCCTCGTTCAACAGGCGGGCCAGTTCGGCATGTTCGCCGTCGGTAGGCCTGCGGCCCGCCTTGGCACCTTCCAGGCCCATGACCCAAATCAGCAGCGGCGAGAGGGGCACATAAGGCAGGATGTTCATGGCCTTGGGCGCGCGCTCGACGCTATTGAGGAATTCCGGGAACGTCACCCAATCCCACGGCATGCCCGCTTGCATCGCGGCCAGGGGGATGGCTTCCACTCGGGTCATGGACAACATGGCACGCTCCCGCTCCTCCTCGCGGACGGGGGCAAAGCCAAAGCCGCAGTTGCCGATCACCACCGACGTGATGCCATGCCAGCTTGAAATGGTGCAATAGGGATCCCAGAACAGTTGGGCATCGTAATGCGTGTGCAGATCGACAAAGCCGGGCGCCACCACCAGGCCCTCCGCCTCGATCACCTCTTCGCCATCGGCGCCGTCGATATGGCCGATCTCGGCGATGACACCGTTCAGAATGGCGATGTCGCCGCGATAGCGCGGCAGCCGGGTGCCGTCGATGATCATGCCATTCTTGATAACGCGGTCGTAGCGGGCCATGCTTGGTATCCTTTTGGGGCTGGAATTTGGACAATTGTCCAAACAAAACCTGCCCTCTGTCAAGATAGGCATTTTTAACTAATGTTGCATAGCCGGGCCGTATTCGCGTAACCGGGGCAAAACACAGGGCGAAGTGGCTTCTTATTGAAACTGGAAGTCCGGTAAAACGTCATCCTCGCGAAAGCGGGAATTCAGGGAAACACAAAAAACGTCTGAATACATGGATAAATCTGGATCCCCGCTTTCGCGAGGATGACAAATATGATCGCCGCCGTCGTTGGCGGGTCGATCCATGATAGTCTGCAATCATGGAATGGCGGTCCTGTTCGGACACTATTATCCGACCGGGCGAAAGGACGGACCAGCGGGATGCTATTGGCCATCGAAGGTATTGACGGCGCCGGCAAGGGCACCTTGTGCCGGGAGCTATTGACGCTCGCCCAGGGGGCCGGCGTGCGGGCGGCGTCGCTGTCTTTTCCCCGCTACGAAGAAACTCAGTTCGCCGAATTGATCGGACGCTATCTGCGCGGCGAGATGGGCGCCATCGGCGAGGTGCCGGTGCGCTACGCCGCCCTGCTGTATGGCGGCGACCGCTTTGAAAGCCGGGACAAATTGACGGCGCTGATGGGGCGCCATGATCTGGTCATCCTGGACCGCTATGTCGCCTCCAACATGGCCTACAACGCGGCCAAGCTAGCGGCGGCGGAACGCCCCGATTTGATCGCCTGGATCGAGCAATTGGAATTCGGCCTGTTCGACCTGCCCCGTCCGGATCTGACCCTGCTGCTGGCCACCCCCACCGAAACCGCCGACCGCCTGGTCGGCGAGAAGGAAACCCGCGCCTATACTGAAGCAACCCGCGACCTGCACGAGGCCGACCGCGAGTTCCTGGCTATTGTCGCGGAGGTCTATGGCGAACTGGCCGAGATGGGCGGCGCGGCCTGGCTGCGGGTCGATCCCTTGGATGACGCCGGCAACCTGCGCCCACCGGGCGCCATCGCGGCAACGGTTTGGACCCATCCCAGCCTTTCGGAACTTGGATAATTCTCAAGGCAGCTCCAGGCGCACCACCAGGGCGGCGGAGGCGATGACCGCGACATCGCCCAGGGCCTCGTCGGGGATGTCCAGGCCGCCCTTCACCACGTTCACCGTGACCGTGCCATATGGCAGCGCAGCTTGAACGGCGGCCCGGTCCACTTCATCGGGTTTTTGAACACCGATGGTGACATCCACGTACATGCCCTCGGCCCCGACGCCCAGGGTCCGCAGCATGGTCAGGGAGGAATGGTGCAGGGCGTCTTCCACGGCGCGGCGGGCGGCCTTGGTGTAATCGCCGCCATGCAAATCGTTGCCGGCGCCCATTTCCAATATGACGCGTTTCCTGGCCATGACCGCCCTCCCTAAGCCACGTCCAGATAGACAACGGCCGCCGCATGGGCCATGACGGTCGCATCCGTGCCCAATTCATTGGGAATTTCAAGGCCGCCCTCGACCACCTCGACCGTGCCGCCGCCGTGGGGCAGCACCGCCAGCACGGCCTCTTTATCCACCTGATCGGGTTGCGGGACGCCGATGGTCACGGCGACGCGCATCGCATCCACATCCAGGTTCAGGGCCTGGGCCACGGTCAGGGAATTGTGCCACAGCGCATCCCGCAGCGCGCGCACCGCCGCCTTGGTGTAGTTCTGGCCACGGATATCCGTGCCCATGCCGATCTCCAGCACCATGCGCTTCATGGTCATATTGAAATTGTCCCCTTGTTTCCCGGCAATAGAGTCTGAAACATTTCCAGATTTCGTTGCATCCTCGGGGGAGCGGGCGGTTCAGACGGCTTTGATCAGGCCCTAGAGCAATTTTCAATTAATCGGAGTCGCTTTCGCGACTCAAGTGATTGGTTCAATTGCTCTTTTCTTAAGAATTCGAGCATGTTTAAAAAGAACATGCTCTAGTGCCTGGCTTGGGTCGGCGGCATTTCGTCCGCCAGGTCAAGATCGTCTTCGGCGGTCATGGCGCCGGCGGATGCGGCGGCGAGAAGTTCGCCGACCGTCGAACCGGCGGAGGTGGCGGCGTAAGCGGCAAACTCCAGCAAGGTCAGGGCCATACATTTGGGACAGATATTTTCCCGCGCCATGGCCGCCATAAGGCCGTCGCCAACCGCGTCGTCGATCAGGGCGCGAATTTCCTCTTCGTACTCGTCGGCATGTTTAAAGTCATCGTCCATATTGCCCCAACACCGCTCTAGTCTATCTGAAACTATGTGCCGTCAACATGAATACCCTTTTGCGGCCAATGGCAACGCCTCATAATGGATTTTCCAGACCAATTTCGATATTCATCGAATCGCCGGAAGCGAGCGGGCGGTTCAATATCTAAAATTGTCTAGAACTGGACCAGAATTTCCGCCCGAGCGCCCGATCCGTGGTCCCGGCCTTCCAGATAGGCAACGAAGGCGTCCAGTTGAAATTGAACACGCTGTCCATAGGCCTGCTGTAACTGCACCGACAATGCGACCGCATCCGTGCCATTGCCGTCATCCTTGAACAGGTTCCGGGTGTTGTCCTTCAGTCCGGCAATTTCAATCACGAGGTTGCGCCGATGGTTATCCCAAAAGGCCTGATAGCCCATGGCGATGCCGGCGGCCTGGGTGTTGAAGCTGTTCAACTCCGACAAATGGTTGCCCAGGCTGGGCGAGGCGAAGGAAATGCCCAAGGGCGCCAAGGGGCCGCCGAAAATCGGCTCCCGGCTGACCTGGGTGAAGCGGTCAAAGCCATAGAACGGGTTGATGTAGACCACGTCATCGGAATTATGCGGGGTCCAGGAAATTTCGGCCGAGACCAGCACGCCGTCGGCGGCCAGGGCGGTATCCGTGTCCCGCGCGAAAGAGGCGTTGACCCGGTATGTGGTATTAAAACTGGCCAGCCGGGACCAGGGTGTCCAGGCCCGTTGGGTGGCGGAAAGACCAACGTTGAGGCTGTCGCCGCCCGTGGTGTCATCGTCATCATCGTCGAGCGCGATAAAGTCCAGGCCCCATGTGGTGGTCGGATCGTCGGCTTGCAGGAACAAGCCGTACAGACCGCCCGGCCGGTTCAGGCGCTGCCGGTTGCCGGGCCCGCCCCGGTCAATCGAGCCCCAGGCATAAACACCGGTGATGCGGATGTTGGATATGCCGGGCGCGTGCAGCGTATTGCGCACGATGCCCACGGCGTCCAGAACGTCGTTGATCATGATGCCTTCTTGGAAGTGAATCCGTTGCCGGCCGAAGGAATAGCCAAAATCAAGCAAGGTGGTGCCCTTGGGATCGAATATGGGGAACATGGAGCCGATATCGCCATCGCAAAAGGCCGTGCGCAAAAACACGCCCGCCTCCGAGCGACCGCCTTCCTCGCCTTGGTTGGATTCCCAGCTATAGCGCGTGAAGTTGGTGAAACGGTTCTTGTCAAAAGGCGCGACACCGATGATGCATTTATCCGTGGTCGTCAAATTCAGGTTGGCGAACAAATCCAGGCGGGTGACCAATTCCGTGTTGCGGCCCGCTGGGCCCACGGATTCGTAGGTCTGCATGGCCGTCCGCCAGGTGCCGAAAACCCATAAACACGGGGTCAGGACCGCTCCGGTCGGCAGCTTCACGCCTTGGGGAAGATTACCGCGGCCGAGAAATTTGCAACCCGCTTCAACAAGCAGTTCCGGCCGCTCGGGCGGAATGATGTAGGGCACGGGTTCGTCCGGCAACCTCGGCACCGGCGTGGTTTCACCCAGGGGATACAAGCCACCCAGCAGGCCCTTGGATTGGGCCGCCGCGCCAACCGCCATGCCGGCCACGGCGGTCAGGAACGCGGCCGTCAGGAATGCGTTTTGTACACCCCGGCGCAGCCGGCCATGCCGTTCAGACCGCTGTTTTTTCTTCGGTGCCATCTTTAGCTTGCCTCTCCGGTTCGCCGATCAAAATTACGCATGATCAATTCTTGACCGCAATTACTCCCATACCGGCGTCTATTTGACGTCGATGGTAATGGTGTCCTCATACAGAACTTCCCGGCCGGCGATGACGGCATCGGCCGCCGCGCGGGCGCTAATGCCGTAATCAAACCCAACGACTTGAATGGCGCTGATCAAGTTAATGGGAAACATTTGCGCCAACAACTCGACCCTGGCCGTGTAAGGGCCCTTGCCCGTCAGCATATCGCCGTCGATCTGGTATTTCGCGATGCGATGCCCCAACGGTTCGATGCCCTTGCGGTGGTTCCGCTCGACGGTGGATTCACCGGTCAGGATCAGCGACAGCCGCGTCGGCCGCAAAAACGGCAGGGAGGTGGTGGAATAGGGGATTGTCACCGTCCGTTCCCGCTCGCCGCCCCGGACGCTCTGCACCAGGAAGCGGGATTGCAAATTGAACAACTGGGTATCCAGCGGCAATTCGCCGGCGTGGACAAAGGCAGATTCGTTGTCGCGCACGTCGCCATTGGCATCGGTGTCGCCGGACTGAAAAATGACCTTGCCGGCGGCGTCCGTCACGGTGATGCGGAGCCAAACCAGCCTCTCGCCGGTAAAGCCGGTCGGCGTGTTGTGTCCCTTCGTGATATTGGAAACCTTGGCCTGGATTTCGATGCCATGGCGGTCCGCCCTGGTCGCCTTCACGTCGCTTAAAAAATAGCCATTGCGCAGCACTTCCGGACGCAATGTCCTGACATGGGCCAGGCGTTGTAACTGATAATCGATGATTTCCCGCCCATCATAGCGCGAATCTATGGTTGCCCAGGCCTCCGGGAAGGCGGTGCCCGCCGGGATATTGTCCTCGAACTCGTCGGTGCCCCAGCCGGCCGCCACATCGAAGGTCAGCCATTCCGCCAACGTCGCCAGTTGTTGCGCCTCGGCATTGTGCGGGAAGATGCCCGGATGCACCAAGGAATAGTCCGGCCCGGCCATGATGTGGTTGGTCAATTTCCGCGATTTGGTCGGCACGCCGCCGACCACGGCCGCGGGCCCTTCATGGTAGCCCGACGGGATGCCCTGTATCTTGCCCATATGACAATCCTGGCAGGAAATATCTTCCGCCGCCGCCGGGGAGGCCCGGTATTCGCTGAAGGCCTCCTCCAGGCGGAAGCCGTTCAGCAAGGTCACGTCGTGACAGGTGCCGCAGAAGGTGGAGGTGGACATTTCCTTGAATTCAATAACTTCGGTATGGATCTTGCGGCCCGACTCTTCAGCCGTGGTCACCACGCGGTATTTGTCGCGGTTGTCAAGAACCCGTTTCAGCTCGGCGCCGCCGCTGGGGCCATAAACGGGCTGTAGCAAATCACCCTCGACCAGGGCAATACGGCCCGAAGCCTTGTTGTAGATGTTTCCCACCCGGTGGCAGACGATGCAGGTAATGCCTTCGCGCGACGTCGGATGCCGCTCCAGATTAGAAATCCCGGTCGGCTCTTCCATATTCATGCCGACCTGATTGTGACAGCGAATGCAAAAATCGCCATTGGTGCCGTTTACATTCAGGTTGATGAAGTTTTGCAGCGCCATGTAGGCCGGGCTCAACTGGGCGTAGGAATGCTGCGAGACGGCCCACTCCTCGAAATGCCGGGGATGGCAGGTGCCGCAAGTGGTCGCGGACGGGTATCGGCTCTCGGCGAACAGCGCGGCGTGTTGTTTGCCGGCGCCGGCATCGTCCCGTGCCGGCTCTTCCGCCGCCGCCGCTTTATCCTCCTCTTCCTCTTCATTTTCGTCGTCGTCGTCGTCGCCCTTCAGCAACTCATCGTCATCATCATCGTCGTCGTCATCGTCTTTTTCGAGAAGTTCGTCGTCGTCTTCCTTTTTCTTGGCCTGCGCCACGAGCAAGGGCTGGGACAGCGCCGGCGCGGGGTTGCCCATAACGATGATCGGTGCGGCGGCTCCCGGCATTGCCGCCGCCGCCGAAGCCATGGGAAATGGCGTCAGTAAAAACCCCGCCAACACGCCGCTCAGGACCGCGATGGTCCCGCTAGCCATGGTTCGGCTGGTGCCGGTCGTGGTGCCGCATACATCCATCTTCCGCGTCATGGTCATTCGTTCCATCACTGAATCTTTCCATTGGCCTCGCCGGCCCAAAAGCACATTAAACTCAAATACGTCCGGTTTCCAAAAAAAAATCTATTGAGCCAATCGCTTAAGCCGCGGCATCGGCCATGGCTCATTGAAAACCGCTCTCGCCTCCGCAAACATGTTCCTCGAACCCGGCGGTCCGCCCGCCAGCATAAACAAAGACTTTGCAAGCCGGTAAAGCTCGTGGCCGCCCCTTGATTGCCGCGCCGAACCTTCGCCAGCAATACGTCTGTCATATTAGCGTAGTTTTATTTGGCAAACAAATTTTGGTGCCATGCCGCCCGGAACATCGGCTCGACTGTAGCAAATTTGCGACAGGTGAAATCTCAGACGAATGCCCGCTGATTTACCGTACCCTATTGCACCAGCCCGTGTGGTGGCAATTATCGGCAATTGTCGGGGGCCCTCGGATGGCCGCCAGCGGTCCGGGGCCGAGCACAAAAAAGCGGCGGTCTCAAGGAGACAGCCGCCATAATTGTAGGGACTATTTCGGATCGTAATCTTCAGGCCGCCGCTTTCGCTTTTTTCCGCCGCAGCGCGCCTATTCCCAGCAAGCCCAGTCCGAACAATCCCAGCGAGGCCGGTTCCGGGACTGAAATCGTTGTTGCCATGGACACCAGCGCAATGCCGCCCTCGACCGTCGTGGTCCCCTGTGTGAAGACATATTGATGCAAAAGGGCATATCTGCCATTCGGGTTCGTAAAGAAACCATTTTGAGTGGATACCGTCGGATCCGTGGTGTCTAATGTGATCGAGGCATGCAAGTCCGACTGGCCGACAAATGGGTCGCCCGACACCGGAGCTTCACCACCCAAACCGAATAATACGCCATCATCGGCGGTATCTATGATGCCGTCGAGGCCTTCCTGTTGAATGGTGGTGTCATAGGTCGCGGCCCTGTAGTTCGTGCGAGGGCCCCCGGAGAGTGAATTATGGGTAATCGAACTCACATATGTGTACGGAGCAGCCGGCTCCAGGAAACCATCATCAAAAAGGCGGATCGCCAAGCCTCGATCACCCGCCGTGGCAACATAACCGTCCTGGCCGGATGTCAGTGTCGTGATTAAAATCACGGAGTTGAAGGTCGCATCTTCGACCAAGCCGGCGTTGACGCCAATCGAGTTCGACGTCGTCGTGAAGGTTTGAATATCGTAGCCTCCGAGACGAAACTTCGTGCTCATGCTCTTTGTCATGGCGGAATCGGCCAAAGTGTCCGCCGCCGAATCCGTGAGAGAATCCCCAGAGCCCAAATTGATGTTGGGCGCGCCAACTTCACTCTTTCCGAGTGGGTTGGTCGGGTCGGCCGGATTGAACGCGGTGCCGGTCACGCTATTGATGACGAATACTTCCGGGGCCGAGAACCGCGTGATCGGGCCCACGATTTCACCAGTCGCGGAGTTTATGGCGGCCGCCTCGATCCAAAGGGTCGCGTTGGCCGGCGTGACCACGGCGGCGATGCCGAGCGCCATCGCTCCCGCCACCAGTGCTGTTTTTAATGTCTTCGACCACAGTACCCGACTCTTTTCATAAAACCCAACCTATCTGCGGACTTCGAGGGATTTTGGAGGTGAGTAGGGCGGCCATGAGATGGCCAAATTCGGGTTCACTCGATTTGACCATGGCTTTTCTCAAGGCATTCAGTCCAAGGGCAAAGATGGAACGCTGCAAGCGGCCATGGGCTTTGTGCCGGGGCGGCTTCAGGCGCGCGGCCCACAGACCGGCCTTGTAGGCCAGACAAAAGGCGAGCGCCAGAACGGCCAGCAGGGTGGCCAGTTTGAGGGGATCGGTCAT